>NZ_QPKK01000278.1 GCF_003344635.1 Desertihabitans aurantiacus | reverse complement strand
GAGGGGACACCGCTCGAGCGCCGGGTCGAGGTGGAAGCGGACGGTGGAGTGCGCGGGATCACCTCGAACCGGCCGGGGGGGTGGGTGGGCGGCGGGGATCAGCCGCCGGAGACGTCGTCCTCGGCGGCGGCGAGGTCGAGCTCGACGCCGCAGGTGTCGTCCAGCCAGCCCTCGGGCAGGGCCACCTTGGTGCGCGGGTTGCCGCGGCGGCCACGGGGGGCGCCGAGCTCGCTCTCGGGGAACGGCTCGGACGGGTCGAGGGTGGCCAGCTGGGCGTCCAGGTCGGCCATCGAGGAGACGGTGCCCAGACCGCGCCGGACGTCACCGCCGACCGGGAACCCCTTGAAGTACCAGGCCATGTGCTTGCGCAGGTCGGTCAGTCCGCGCTCCTCGCCCATCACCTCGGCCAGCAGCTCGGCGTGCCGGCGGACCGTCGCCGCCACCTCACCCAGCGTGGGCAGGGCGGTGCTGCGGCGGCCGAGGAAGGCCTGGGCGAGGTCGGAGAACAGCCAGGGACGTCCCAGGCAGCCGCGGCCGACGACGACGCCGGCGGCGCCGGTCTGCTCCACCATCCGCAGCGCGTCGGCGGCCTCCCAGATGTCGCCGTTGCCGAGCACCGGGATGTCGACGTGGTCGACCAGCCGGGCGATGGACTCCCAGTCGGCCTCACCGGAGTAGGACTGGGCGACGGTGCGCCCGTGCAGGGCGATCGCCGCCACCCCGGAGTCCTCGGCGATCCGGCCGGCGTCGAGGTAGGTGAGGTGGTCGGCGTCGATGCCCATCCGGGTCTTGCAGGTCACCGGGACGCCGTGGCGGCCGGCCGCCTTCACGGTGGCGGTGAGGATGGCGGCCAGCAGGTCGCGCTTCCACGGCAACGCCCCGCCGCCGCCCTTGCGGGTCACCTTGGGCACCGGGCAGCCGAAGTTGAGGTCGACGTGGGTCACGCCGAACTCCCCGCACAGGATGTCGGCGGCCCGGCCCATGTAGACGGGGTCCACGCCGTAGAGCTGCACCGAGCGGACCGTCTCCCCGCGGTCGAAGCCGAGCATCGACAGCGTCTTGGGGTCGCGCTCCACCAGCCCGCGGCTGGTGATCATCTCGCACACGAACAGCCCGGCCGGACGCCGCTCGCCCCCGGTCACCTCGTCGGCACCGCGCTCGGCCTGCTCGCGGCACAGCGTGCGGTAGGCGACGTTGGTGATGCCGGCCATCGGCGCCAGCACCACCGGCACGGGCACCTCGAGGGGGCCCAGGCGCAGGGGTCGGGTCAGCGTCGCGGTCTCGGTCATGGCCCGGTCATGGTAGTCGGCCGATCCGCCGCGGGCGAGCGGTGACCTGGCACCGGCGTAGCGTCCCGCCCCGTGGTCCTCAGCCGATTCTGGACGCCCGACTCCGAGCTCCCGCCGCTCACCCGTGCCGCCGCCGACCGGTTCCGCGCCCTGCTCGCCGACGAGCTGGGGAGCCGCGGTCGCCGGGCGGTGATCAAGCGCGGCGTCGCCCGCACCGACCGGGGCTCCTACCGGGTGGAGAACCTGGCGCGGGTCGTCGCCGGCCGTCCGCGGCGGGAGTGGCGGACGGCGCTCGCCGGGCACCTCGACGCACTCGACGGCCTCTCCGACCCGGACCTGGCCCTGGTCGACCTCGCCACCGTGCTGCCCCGGCTGCGTCGCAGCGCGACGCGTCCGCGAGAGCTGCACCGCGTCGTCACCGGCGACCTGCACTGCGTCTTCGTGCTCGACGGACCCGACCGCGTGACCCAGCCGGAGGCCGGCGAGCTGCTGCTGGCCAGCGGGGCGAGCCAGGACGACATCGACCAGCAGGCGCTGATCAACCTCGCGAGCCACCTGGCCGGCGAGCCGCCGGAGCGCTCGGAGGTGGGCACCACCACCACCGGTCACCCGGTGCAGGTCCTGCGGGGAGCCAGCACCTTCGTGGCCTCCGCCGCCCTGCTGCCCGTCTCCGAGGGCTGGCTCGGTCCGGACCCGTCCGGACGGGGTCACTTGGTGATGGTGCCGAACGGGCACCTCCTGCTGTCCACCCCGTTCGCCGTAGAACCCCACAACCTGGTGCCGGCCCTGGAGAAGATGGTCGAGCTCTCCGCCGACGGGCACGACGGCGAGGCCCCGATCGGGCCGGACGTCTTCTGGGTGCGCGGCGGCCGTTGGGACCAGCTCGGCGACGGGGACGTCACCGACTCCGCTCGCGGGCGCTAGCTGCACCGCCCGGAGCAGGGTGAGCGCCTCCATCCGCTGAGCCGCCAGCGGCGTAGCGTCGCGCCCGTGATCTTCCGCCGCAGGAGCACCCCCGACGCCGAGTTCACCCAGCTCGACCGCGCCGCCGCCGACCGCTTCCGCTCCGTCGTCACCGCCGAGCTGGCCCGCCGCGGACGCCCGTGCCGGATCGAGGCCGGCGTCGCCCACACCGGCGAGCGGGCCTACGGGCTGGAGAACCTGGTCCGCCTCGTCGCGCCACGCCCGCAGGAGGAGTGGCCTGCGCTGGTCGCGCAGCACCTCGACGTCGTGGACGCCGCGTCCGAGCGCGAGCCGGCCCCGGTTGACCTGGCCGCCCTGCTGCCGCGGCTCCGCCGGGTGGAGGACGCCGACGGCAGCACCCTGCAGCGGCGGCTGACCGATGACCTGGTCAGCCTGCTGGTGCTCGACGAGCCCGATCGGGTGACCACCCCGACGGCCCAGACGCTGCTCGCCACGGGCGTCGCCGCCGACGCGCTCGGCCGCCGGGCGCTGGCCAACCTGGCCGACCACCTCCGCGCCGAGCCGCTCGACCGCTTCGAGGTGCAGACCGACGGCCGCCCGGTGCACGGCCTGGTCGGCGACAGCTTCTTCGTCGCCTCGGCCGCGCTGCTGCCGGCCGCGCAGGGCTGGCTCGGTCCCGACCCGTACGGGCAGGGCCACCTGGTGGCCGTCCCCAGCCGGCACGTGCTGATGGCGACGCCGGTGGGCGGCCCGCCGGACTGGGTGGTCACCACGAACACGCTCGTCCAGCTGGCGACCGGGCGCCACGACGCCGACCCGGGACCGATCAGCCCCGACGTCTACTGGGTGCGCGCCGACCGCTGGACGCGCATCAGCCAACGCGCGGCGAGCGGCGTCAGCGTCACCCCCGGCCCGGAGCTGGAGGCGCTGCTGCGCTGAGCGGGTCGGCTCAGCAGCCCACCAGCCGTGCGGCGAGGTAGCTCTCGACCTGCGACAGGGCGACCCGCTCCTGGGTCATGGCGTCCCGCTCGCGGACGGTGACCGCGTCGTCGTCGAGGGTGTCGAAGTCGACGGTGAGGCAGAACGGGGTGCCGATCTCGTCCTGGCGGCGGTAGCGGCGACCGATCGCCTGGGCGTCGTCGAACTCGACGTTCCAGTGCCGGCGCAGCTGCGCGGCCAGGTCGCGGGCCTTGGGCGAGAGCGCCTCGTTGCGCGACAGCGGCAGCACCGCGGCCTTGACCGGGGCGAGCCGCGGGTCGAGCCGCAGCACGGTGCGCTTGTCGACGCCGCCCTTGGTGTTGGGCGCCTCGTCCTCGACGTAGGCGTCCACCAGGAAGGTCATCAGCGAGCGCGACAGCCCGGCTGCGGGTTCGATGACGTACGGCGTCCAGCGCTCGTCGGCGGCCTGGTCGTAGTACTCCAGCTTCTGCCCGGAGTGCTTGGAGTGGGTGCTGAGGTCGAAGTCGGTGCGGTTGGCGATGCCCTCGAGCTCACCCCACTCGCTGCCCTGGAACTGGAAGCGGTACTCGATGTCGACGGTCCGCTTGGAGTAGTGCGACAGCTTCTCCGCCGGGTGCTCGTAGTGGCGCAGGTTGGCCGGGTCGATGCCCAGGTCGGTGTACCAGCGGGTGCGCTCGTCGATCCAGTACTGGTGCCACTCCTCGTCCTCGCCCGGCTTGACGAAGAACTCCATCTCCATCTGCTCGAACTCGCGGGTGCGGAAGATGAAGTTGCCCGGGGTGATCTCGTTGCGGAAGCTCTTGCCGGTCTGGGCGATGCCGAACGGCGGCTTCTTGCGCGAGGTGGTGAGCACGTTGGCGAAGTTGATGAAGATGCCCTGGGCGGTCTCGGGGCGCAGGTAGTGCAGCCCGGACTCGTCCTCGACCACGCCGAGGTAGGTCTTGAGCATCATGTTGAACTCGCGCGGCTCGGTCCACTGCCCGCGGGTGCCGCAGTGCGGGCAGGCGATCTCGCTCAGCGGGATCGCGTCGGGATCACCGCCCTTCTTGGCCGCGATGGCCTCCTGCATGTGGTCCACCCGGAACCGCTTGTGGCAGGAGAGGCACTCGGTCAGCGGGTCGGTGAACTCGCCGACGTGGCCGGAGGCGACCCAGGTCTGGCGCGGCAGGATGATGCTGGAGTCGAGCCCGACGACGTCCTCGCGGGCGGTGACCATCGACTTCCACCACTGCCGCTTGATGTTCTCCTTGAGCTCCACGCCCAGCGGTCCGTAGTCCCACGCCGACCGGGTGCCGCCGTAGATCTCACCGCACGGGAAGACGAAGCCACGGCGCTTGGCCAGGGAGATGACGTTGTCGACACGGCTGGTGGGGGCCACGGGGTCTCCTCGAGGTCGTCGGTGGTCGGCGGGTGGCCCGCACCGGCTGGCGGGGCTGGCGACCGCGGTCGCCCGGGCCGGACCCGGCCCCTCACCCTAGTCGCTCCGGACGCCGCACGCCCGCCCGTCGTCGGCTGACGGCGGGCGGACGGGGACTCGCTGGGGAGGGGTCAGCGGCGACCGGGGGCCGGGGACACGTCGGCGTCCTGGGCCGGTGCCGGCTCGGCGGCCAGCTCGAGCTCCTCGCGGGCGTGGGCGGCGCCGAGCATCGTCTCGCTCTCGGTGCC
>NZ_QPKK01000277.1 GCF_003344635.1 Desertihabitans aurantiacus | reverse complement strand
GGCGCGGGAGTCCCACGCCCGGCTGGCGCCGGTGTGGGCGGCCGCCGGCGGGCCGCCACCGCCGCTGGTCGTCACCGACGCCGGCCACGCCTTCCGGGCGGAGGAGTCCCTGCGGCTGCTGACGGCCCTGGTCGGCTGATCCCCGCCCGGGGCGCGGGCGAGGGCTCCCGCGGCGGACGTCCGACCGCTACCGTTCGGGCCATGAGCGAGGGCGTCCTGCTCGACTGGCTGCTGGACAGCGACCCGTCGCTGCGCTGGCAGGTCGAGCGCGACCTGGCCGGTGCTCCGCCGCAGGTGTGGCAGGCCACCCGGGCCCGGGTCGCCACCGAGGGCGACGGCGCCCGGCTGCTCGCGCTGCAGGACGCCGACGGCCAGTGGGCCGGTGGCGCGTTCTTCCCCGCCGGCTTCGACGTCACCGACCCCACCGGCGACGAGCCCGCCGGGCAGCCCTGGACCGCGACCACCTGGACGCTGAACACGCTGCGTGAGTGGGGGACCGACGCCGCCGCCCTCGGCGACACCGCGGGACGGCTGGCCGTGAACAGCCGCTGGGAGTACGACGACCTGCCCTACTGGGGCGGTGAGGTCGACTGCTGCATCAACGCCTGGACGCTGGCCACCGGGGCCTGGCTGGGCGTCGACGTCGCACCGCTGGCCCGCTGGTTCGCCGAGCACCAGCTCGCCGACGGCGGCTGGAACTGCGAGTGGGTGGAGGGCTCGACCCGCTCCTCCTTCCACTCCACGCTGAACTCGCTGAAGGGCCTGCTCTGGTACGAGGAGCTGACCGGCGACGACAGCCTGCGGGCTGTCCGCCACACCGGCGAGGAGTACCTGCTGCGGCGCCGGCTGCTGCACCGGCTGAGCACCGGCGAACCGGTCGCGCCGTGGGTGAGCCAGTTCGGCTACCCGTTCCGGGCGGCCTACAGCGCGCTCAACGCCACCGACTACTTCCGCCGCGCCGCCCTGCACGACGACCGCGCCCCCGACCTGCGGCTGGCCGATGCCGTCGAGGTGGTGCTCGGCCGGCAGCGGCCGGACGGCACCTGGCTGCAGGAGCACCCCCAGCGGGGTGCGGTCTGGTTCGCCGAGGACGTGCCCGCCGGGCAGCCGTCCCGCTGGCTCACTCTGCACGGGCTGCGGGTGCTGCGCTGGTGGGACGGGGCGGGCACGGCGTCCTAGGCGGTCACCGCCGGGACGAACAGGATCAGGCTGATCACCAGCAGCACGGTGCCGGCGAGGTAGATCGTGCCCAGGATGCCGAGGACGTAGCCGGCCAGCAGCAGCCCGCGCTGCCGGTAGAGCTCGGGACGCCCGGCCGTCTCCCGGCGCGCCCGGCGTCCCATCACCAGCGCGAACGGCCCGGTCACACCCGCCAGCAGCACCCCGAGCAGGCCGAGCACGAAGACCGTCGTGGTCCTGGGGTGGTCCTGCAGGGGCGGCAGGTACGGCGGCTGGGAGCCGCTGGTCGCGGGCGCGTCCCAGGGCTGCCCGGCGGGTGGGGTGAAGCCGTAGCCGGGTCCGCGGTGGTGGTCGGTGGGGCCGTCGCCGTCAGGCGGGAGGGCAGCAGGATGGGGGTCGGCGCCAGTGGGAGCTGGTCCAGCGGCCTGGCTACCCGCCGCGGGAGTCCCGGCCGGAGGCGAGACCCACCCCGTGGGCTGCTGCTGCGGCATGCCGGGACCCGCCGGGTGCTCCGGGCCGGTCGGACGGTCGGGGCCGGGCGGCTGGCTCATGTGCTCCTCCTGACGAGACTGGGCCCATGCTCCCACGCCGGCCCGGTGCCCGTGGGGGTCCGAGGGGTCCTGCGGCCTCCGACAGCCCTCGGGCGTCCCGCTCGCGGTCGGGAACGGTCCGCGGAGGCGGGGAGCCGGGGCGTCGCGTCCTTCCCCTCGTCGAGCGGTGCGATCGGTCAGCGGGGCAGGCCGACGGCGTCCCCGCGCTGCTGGGCCAGGCCGTCGGCGAGCAGGGCCGCCAGGCAGCGGGCGGCCTGGTCGGGGTCGTGCCAGCGGGCGAGCAGGGTGGTGCGCGGGACGTCCTCGTCGGCCTCCCGCAGCTCGGCCATCAGCGCGCCACGGCACTGCCGGTCGGTGCCGTGCCAGCGCTGCCCGACCCGCGGCGGGCCGTCCCAGGCGGGGTAGCCCAGCGCGCGCCAGCGACACAGGTCGCTGACCGGGCACTCCTCGCAGCGCGGACGTCGTGCGGTGCACACCACCGCTCCCAGCTCCATCGACGAGACCGCCCAGCGTGCAGCGGTCTCGGGCTCCTCGGGCAGCACGGCGGCGGCCCGGCGCCGCTCCGCGACCGTGGGTGTCCGGTCGGGATGCGCGCGGCCGTCGAGGGTGCGGGCGAGCACCCGGCGGACGTTGGTGTCCAGCACCACGTGCCGCTGCCGGTGGGCGAAGCTGGCGACCGCGGCCGCGGTGTACTCCCCGACGCCGGGCAGGGCCAGCAGGGCGGCGTGGTCGGCGGGGACCCGTCCGCCGTGCTGCTCCACGACGACGCGGGCGGCGGCCTGCAGCCGGAGCGCCCGCCGCGGGTAGCCGAGCCGGCCCCAGGCCCGCAGCACCGCCTCGGGTGGGGCGTCGGCGAGGTCGGCCGGCTCGGGCCAGCGCTCCATCCAGGCCCGCCACGGCTCCAGCACCCGCACCACCGGCGTCTGCTGCAGCATGAACTCGCTGACCAGGACGGCCCACGGGCTGGTGCCCGGACGCCGCCACGGCAGGTCGCGGGCCTCCCGGTCGAACCAGGCCAGGGTGCGGGTGACCAGCTCCTCGGGCCCGGGGCGGCGGCTGCAGCGGACATCCGGGCCAGCGTAGGGCCACCCGGGCTGCGCCACACCGCGCCGCCTGGCCGGTTCCGGGGGTCCGGCTCCTTAGTCTGACGCCATGAGCTCCGTGCTGCACCCCGCCGGCCCGGAGGAGCCACGCGTCTACTGGATGCGGCGTGCGGCCGTCCTCGCCGTGGTCGCCCTGGTGGTGCTCGTGCTGCTGTGGGCGTTCCGGCCCTCCGGCGACGACGTGCTGGCCGTCCCGGCCGAGACGCCCAGCCCCAACGCGCCGTCGTCCGACGCCACACCCTCGGCCGACCCCACCGACGCGGCCGGGGACGCCGAGACCGCCGAACCGACCCCGAAGGCGACCGCCACCGCGAAGTCGACGCCGAACGCGGAGCCCACGCCGACCACCACCCCGACGCCGAAGCCGACCACCACCCCGACGCCGAAGCCGAAGCCCACCCCGACCCGGGACGCCGGAGCCGGAGTCGACGACGAGGAGCAGCAGGAGGCCGACCCGGTCACCTGCGACTCCGAGCAGCTGCGGGTGACGCTGGTCGGCTCGGGCAGCGTACGCAGCGGCGAGGACCAGGAGTTCGCGCTGTCGGTGATCAACGGCATGTCCGAGGCCTGCGAGCTGGTGCTGGACGAGAAGACCTTCGAGCTGCGCATCTACTCCGGCACCGACCGGATCTGGACCACCGACCACTGCGCGGACTGGGTGCCGGCGAAGACCACCACCCTGCAGCCGGAGCAGGCCCACGAGTGGTCGATGACCTGGCCCGGGCTGCGCAGCGACGGCGACTGCAGCCTCACCGAGACGCCGCTGCGAGCGGGCACTCACGTCGCCACCGCGCTGTTCCAGCAGGCCGACCCGGTGCAGCTCGTGATGCGGCTGCGCTGACCGCCCGGGCGGGACGTCCGCTCAGACCGGTCGTTCGGTGTAGGCCGACTCGGCCACCCGGATCAGCCCCTCGCGGATGGTGCGGGCTCGCTGCTCACCGACCCCCTCGACCTCCTGCAGCTGGGCGCGGGAGGCGCTGAACAGGGCCTGCAGACCGCCGAAGTGCGCCAGCAGCCGCTCACCCAGCGCCGCCGGCAGCCGCTCGATCTGGGCCACCTGCCGGTGCCCGTGCGCGCTCAGCCGGCTGTCGAGGTGGTCGTCCTCGGAGAAGCCGACGGTGCGGGCCACCACGGTGGGCTCCAGCAGGGCCGACATCTCCAGCCCGTGCAGGGCGGACGGGTCGAGGGTGAGGGTCTCGCTGCCGTAGTCGCGGGCCACCAGCTCGGCGACCTCCAGCCCGCCGGTGTCGAGCTCACGGGTCTGCAGCTGCAGCAGCCGGCCGTCGGTGCCGAGGGCGACCACGTACTCCTCCAGCTCCAGCTCCAGCCGGCGCACCATCTCCAGCCGCTGCAGCACCAGCACGACGTCCTTGACCGTCACCTGGTCCTGCACCTCCAGGGAGGACAGCTTGTTGAGCAGCGCGCGGAGCCGGACCGCGTAGCGCTCCAGGGTGCGCAGCGCCTGGTCGGCCTGGGACAGGATCACGCCAGACGGCTCCACCGCGTGCCGTCCGTCGGCCAGGAACAGCGCGATCGTCGCCATCGAGGCCGACACCGTGACCGCTCCCACCCCGGTCTGGTGGGCCACCCGGTCGGCGGTGCGGTGCCGGGTGCCGGTCTCCAGCGTGGGGATCGCGGCGTCGGGCATCAGGTGCACGCCGGCGGCGACGATCCGGCTCTGGTCGCTGCTGAGCACGAGCGCGCCGTCCATCTTGGCCAGCTCGCGCAGCGCCATCGGCGTCAGCGGGGTGTCCAGCCGGAAGCCGCCGGTGGAGACCTGCTCGACCTGGCGGTTGCTGCCGAGCACGACCAGCGCGCCGGTGCGACCCCTTCCCACCCGTTCCAACCCGTCCCGCAACGGCGTGCCGGGGGCGAGCATGGCGCGGTAGCGGCGCAGCTGGGCCGGGGGGAGGGTGGTCACGCCAGCACCCTAGTCGGCCGGCCCGCGCCCGTCGGCCCGCTCGGCGCGGCGGCGATCAGCCCTCCGCCGGCTCCTCGCGGCCCTCCCTCCGTCCCCGCCCGCCCAGCACACCGACCGCCTCCAGCGCG
>NZ_QPKK01000276.1 GCF_003344635.1 Desertihabitans aurantiacus | reverse complement strand
CGCGTGCGGACCGGCGGCGACCGCCCGGGCCAGCGCGACCCGCTGCGCCTCCCCGCCCGAGAGCCGCCGTCCGGGCCGGTCGGCCAACCCCGCCAGCCCCCAGGAGCTCAGCAGCTCCCGGGCGCGGGTGCGGGCCTCCCGCCGGCCGACCCCGCCCGCCCGCAGGCCGAAGGCGACGTTGTCGGTGGCGCTGAGGTGGCCGAAGAGCAGCGGGTCCTGGAAGACCAGGCCGACCTGGCGGTCACGGGCCGGCAGGTCGTGCAGCCGCTGCTCGCCCAGGTGGACGGTGCCCCGGCACGGTTCCAGACCGGCCACCGCCCGCAGCAGCGTCGACTTGCCCGCCCCGTTCGGCCCGACCAGGGCCACCACCTCCCCCGGGTCGGCGTGGCAGGCCACCTCGACATCGAAGTCCGGACGGCTGACCGCGAGGTCCACCCGCAGCGCCCTCACCACCGGTTCACCCACCGTCCGCGCAGCAGCACCAGCACCACCAGCGACACCGCCATCAGCACCACCGACAGCAGCACCGCCGCGTCGGGGTCGCTCTGCAGCGCGAGGTAGACCTCCAGCGGCACCGTCCGGGTGCGCCCCGGGAAGTTGCCGGCGAAGGTGATGGTGGCGCCGAACTCCCCCAGAGCCCGGGCCCAGGCCAGCACCGCCCCGGCCAGCACGCCCGGGGCGACCGCCGGCAGCGTCACCCGGGTGAAGGTGTAGCCGGCGCTGGCGCCCAGGGTGGCGGCGACCTCCTCCGAGCGGCGGTCCAGCGCGCGCAGGCTGCCCTCCACCGACAGCACGAGGAACGGCAGCCCGACGAAGACCTGGGCCACCACCACCGCGGCCGGGGTGAACGGCAGCGCCAGCCCGGTGGCCTCGTGCAGCGGCGCGCCCAGCAGCCCGGAGCGGCCCAGCACGGTGAGCAGCGCGACGCCGCCGACCACCGGCGGCAGGATCAGCGGCACCGTGACCAGGGCGCGCAGCACGCCCGCACCCGGCAGCCCCGGCCGCGACAGCACCCAGGCCAGCGGGACGCCGAGCAGCAGCACCACCAGCGTGGCCACGGTGGCGGTGCCGAGGGACAGCCCGAGCGCCTGCAGCGCCTCCGGCTCGGCCAGCAGCCCGGCCGCCCGCGACCAGGGAGCCCGCACCAGCAGCCCGAGCAGCGGCACCGTCAACCAGAGCAGGGCGAGCCCGGCCGCCAGCAGCAGCGGCCAGGGCGGACGTCCCAGCGGCCGGGGGGTCACGGCGGCCCGAAACCCGCCTCGGCCAGCAGCTGCTGGGCCTCCGGCCCGGTGAGGAACTCGACCAGCTGTCGCCCCGCCTCGGGGTGGGCGCCGCCGGTGAGCGGCGCCGCCGGGTACTCGTTCAGCACGGCCGCGGCCTCCGGCACGTCGACGCCGTCCACCCGGCTGCCGGCGGCGATGACGTCGGTGCGGTAGACCAGCCCGGCGTCGGCCTCGTCCTGGCCCACCTTGGTCAGCACGGCGCGGACGTCGGTCTCCTCGCTGTCCAGCGCGGGCGTCACCCCGGTCGCGGCGAACACCTGCTCGGCGGCCGAGCCGCAGGGCACCTCGGGCGCGCAGGCGACCAGCCGCAGCTCCGGACGTCCGAAGTCGGCCAGCCCGGTGACGCCGGCCGGGTTGCCCGGCGGCACCGCGACCTGCAGCACGTTGCTCGTCACCACCACCGGCTCACCGACCGCCGGCACGTCGGCCAGCTGGTCCATCAGCGCGACGTCGGCCGAGATGAAGACGTCGCTGGGGCTGCCCTGGCGGATCTGCTCGGCCAGGGTCGAGCTGCCGGCGAAGTTGTAGACGACCTCCAGCCCGTCGTGCTCGGCGGCGAACCGCTCGCCGATCCGCGGCAGCACGTCGGTCAGGGAGGCCGCGGCGCTGACCACCAGCGGCTCCTCCTCGACCGCGCAGGCGACGGTGCCGACCAGCAGGCCGAGGACACCGACCACGACGCCCGCGCCTCGGAGCACCCTCATCCGGCCGTCCTCCCGTCTCCCGCCCGCAGCCGGAGACTACCGCCGGGTGCTCAGCCGACGAAGACGCAGAACGGGTGCCCGGCCGGGTCGGCGTACACCCGCAGCGGCTCCTGCGGGTCCTCGGAGCGGTCGAGCAGCAGGGTCGCCCCGAGCCGGGTGGCCCGCTCGTGCTGCCGGTCCAGCGACTCCACGTCGTCGACCTCCAGGTCGAGGTGCAGCTGCTGCGGCACCCCCGGCTCGGGCCAGGTGGCGCGCGGCAGCCGCTCGACCTGCTGGAACGCCAGCCGTGCGGCGCCGCCCGGCTCGGCGAGCACCAGGAAGTCGGCGGTGTCGGGGCCGTCGGGCACCTCGTCGCCGGCACGGTAGGCCAGGCCGAGCAGCTCGCGGTAGAACTCGGCCAGACCGCGGACATCCTCGGTGTCGAGGACGGTGGTGTGCAACGTCGGGTGGTCACCGCTCATGGCAGCGATCCTGTCAGCGCCGCCGCGCGCTCGCCACGGCCGGGTTCACCGGAGATCCACGCCGATATGGGAGATTGGGCGCATGAGCGCAGACGATGCGGCACCGGGGCGGGTCATCGTCATCACCGGTGCGATGGCGTCGGGCAAGTCGACCGTTGCCGAGCTGCTGGCCCACCGGCTGGAGCGCTCGGTGCACGTCCGCGGCGACACCTTCCGCAAGATGGTCATCAACGGCCGGGTGGACATGACGATGCAGCCCACCGAGGCCGCGCTGGCCCAGCTGCACCTGCGCTACCGGCTGGCCGCCCACGTCGCCGACACCTACGCCGAGGCCGGTTTCGACGCCATCGTCCAGGACGTCATCGTCGGCGCGGAGCTGGGCCGCTTCATCCAGCAGGTGCAGACCCCGCACCGCTACCTGGTGGTGCTCTCCCCCACCGTCTCGGCGCTGACCGAGCGGGAGCAGCAGCGGGCCAAGCGGGGCTACCACCACTTCACCCCGGTGGCCTTCGACGCGGCGCTGCGCACCGAGACCGCGCACATCGGCTACTGGCTGGACTCCAGCGCCCAGACACCGGACGAGACCGTCGACGACATCCTCGCCAACCTGGAGCTGGCCCGGGTCTAGCCCGCCGGTCGCCGGGCCAGGTACACCCACTCCAGACCGGGGCGGTCGGGGGCGTCGCGGACGTCCAGCAGCTCCAGCCCGGCCTCGACCAGCGAGGCCTCGACCGCCGCACGGGGACGGAACCGCAGGGTCGACGCGGACGCCACCCGGGTGCCGTCGGCGTGGAAGGTGGTCGGGGAGGTGAAGGTCACCAGCTCGCCGTCGACGGCGGTGACCTCGCTCCACCGCTCCACCAGCCCGTACGCCGTCCGCACCCGCTGCCGGGTCAGCGGCTCGGTCCAGGCCTCCCAGGCGCGGGCCTCCGGGCGGCGGGCCTCGAGCACCAGGACGCCGCCGGGACGCAGCGCCGCACGGGTGGCCCGCAGCGTGGCGAGCCAGTCGGCGTCGGTGAGGAACACCTGCGCCACGTTGCCGGTGAGGGTGGCGGTGTCCACCTGCAGCGGCAGCACGTCGGGGACCGTGCCGACGACCCACCGCACGCGGTCGGCGTCCGGTTTGGTGCGGGCGACGTCGACCGAGGCCGCCGCCGGGTCGACCCCGACGACGTCCAGCCCGCGCCGGGCCAGCCGGACCGCCAGGCTGCCGGTGCCGCAGCCGACGTCGAGCACGGACCGGGCGCCGAGCTCCTCGGCCAGCAGGCGCTCGTAGACGTCGAGGTCGCTGCGGTCGGCGTCCAGGGCGTCGTAGACCGCGGCCAGGCGGGGGTCGGCGAAGATCGCGTCGGGCACGGGGCCAGCCCACACCGAGTCCGCCTCGCAGCGCACCCGGTTTTGCGGGGCGCGGTGGGCGGCCCGCGTAGCATCCGCCCGTGCCGCCTCGCTCTCCGCTGCCCCGCCGCCACGGGCTGGACGCGGCGTGGGTGCGCACCCCCGACCGCGGGCCCGTCGCCCCGCCCTGGTCGACCATGGGCGCCTGGTTGGAGCAGCGCCTGCACGCCGATGCCGGGGTGCCCGCGATGCTGGCCGGATCCCGTTTCGTCTACGCCGACGGCACCCCGGTGCGTGCCGCGGACGCCTACCGTCCGCACACCTTCGTCTGGTTCCACCGCGAGCTGCGGACCGAGCCGACGGTCCCGGGCGGGCTGCCGGTGCTGCACCGCGACGAGCGGGTCGTGGTGGTGGACAAGCCGCCGTTCCTGTCCTCGATCCCGCGCGGGCGCCACGTCACCCAGAGCGTGGTGGTGCGGCTGCGCCGGGAGCTCGGGCTGCCCGAGCTCGCCCCCGCCCACCGGCTGGACCGCGGCACCGCCGGCGTGCTGCTGCTCACCACCGAGCGGCGCTGGCGCGCGCCGTACCAGTCGCTGTTCGAGCAGCGGCTGGTCGAGAAGCGCTACCGCGCCCTCGCCCCGGTGCGCGACGGCCTGGAGCTGCCGGTGGTGGTGCGCAACCACCTGCGCAAGCAGCGGGGCGTGCTGCAGGCGGAGGTGGTTGCGGGGTTGGCACCCAACGCCGAGACGCTGGTGGAGCTCGAGCGGGTGGTCGACGGTCTCGGGCACTACCGGCTGACCCCGCGCACCGGACGCACCCACCAGCTGCGGCTGCACCTGCTCGGCCTCGGCATCCCGATCGTCGACGACCCGCTCTACCCGGAGGTCCGCGAGGTCGACGTCGACGACTTCAGCCGGCCGATGCAGCTGCTGGCCGCCGAGCTGGCCTTCCGCGACCCGGTCGACGGCACCGCCCGCCACTTCTGCAGCGCCCGCCGGCTGGGCCGCCTCGCCGACCCCGTCCGGGACCCGACCGGCTGAGCGCGGACGTCCGCGGACGCCCTTCGACGGGCTCAGGGCGCTGGGACCGGGGCAGCGGCCACCGACAGCCCG
>NZ_QPKK01000275.1 GCF_003344635.1 Desertihabitans aurantiacus | reverse complement strand
GGCCCGGGGTGGTCGTGCAGTGGCGCCACGAGGGCGGGCGGTGGTCGGCCCTGGTCTCCTGGGTCGAGGACGCCGAGTCGTTGCGCGTGGAGTGGCTGCCGGCGCAGCGTCTGCGGCGCGCGTAGGCCATCGCGCGCCGGCTGGGACCCGCCGTCCCGAACCGGTGACGGCGGCCCCGACCAACGAGCGGACGGCCGGCCCACGCGGGGCCGACGGTGTCGTCCCGGGTGCCGCCCGTGACGCCTCGGCCTCGACCTCCGACCCGCGCGCCGTGCCTCGGGGCCCTCCAGTCCCTCCCGGCGATGGGCAGGCCGATGGCCCGTCGAACGCGTCTGGAAGACGGCTCGACGGGTCCGTGGCGCTGGTAGGACGCGTGCAGGGTGGGCAGTTCAGAACGGCGGCGGGTCGTCAGACGGTCCGCGCGACGGGGTGACGGACGCCAGCTCGCGTCTGGGACGCCGAGGTCGGTCGCGCGGGCGGCTCCTGCTCACCGCGGGGGTCCCTCGGCGGTCCGGCCAGGGCCGTTCGCACCTGCGCCGATGTCGCCCCGACTGGCGGTGCTCCTGGCTCGACAGGGTCGGTCCAGGACCTGACCAGGTGGTGGGGGCTCCAGTGCGGTGGTGCCGCCGTCGGGTGTGCGGGCGTACCGCCACCCGTGCGGACTGGTCCACCCGTAGGTCCGGTTGGCGGTCACGCGGTAGCGCCAGCCGGCGAAGGTCTTGAGCCGGTGGTGTGTCCGGCACAGCGGTGCCAGGTTGTCGGTGGAGGTCGGGCCGCCGGCGTCGTAGGCGACGATGTGGTCGGTGTCGCAGGACCAGCCCTGCTCGTCGTCCTCCGGGTCGCGACGGCGGCCGGCCTGGTAGGTGTGCGCTGGGCGTGAGCACCAGGGGAAGACGCAGGTGCGGTCGCGCAGGGCCACCGTCTCCCGCATCCACGCCGGGATCCGGTAGCCCTCGACGCCCTCGTCGGTGGTGAGGTCGATCACCGGCTTCACCGTCACCCGCGCGTCGGGCCGTCCGCACCAGTCGCGGATCTGCCCGGCGGTGACGACAGCGCCGGTGTTCTCCACCCGCCCGGAGCCGTCGTCGTGACGCCCGAGCGCGGCGGCGGACAGGTGGACGTACAGCACGACACGCTCGGCGGCCCGGCCGACCGGCGCTCCGCGTCCGGGCTGGACGGCCTCGGTGGTGAGCAGGTCCAGCGCGGGCTGGCGGCGCGCCAGGTCGCCGACCGCCCTCGCCCGGCGGACGTCGAGCGAGTCGGTGCTGCCGAGCCGGCCCAGGGCGTGCGCGCCCTCGGCCACGGCGGCGTCCAGGGCCAGCGCATCGGGCAGGTCGAGCCGTCCGAACACGTCCGACAACCCGTGCCGCTCACCGGTGGCGTCGTGCTCGACCTGGAAGCACCGCCGGTCGGCGGCGTCCAGACGCCGACGCTCAGCCTCCTCCGGCATGTGGCGCAGCACCGCCGCGCCCACCAGCCGCTCGAGCTGCGCGTGCCCGATCCGTCCGGCCACGCCGGCGACCTGGGCGTCGACGAAGGCGGCGGCGTCGCGGCTGAGCGCCAGGGTGCGCTCGGCGACCTGCCGGGCCTGCCAGGCGGCGACCCGGCCCTCGTGCACCAACGACCACAGCCGGGGCAACCGGTGCCGCAGCTCCAGGGCGTGCCCGATCAGCCGCTCACCGGCCGTGGTCGACATCCCGAGCGCGGCGCCGAGCTCGGCCACGCAGTCGAGCGCCACCCCCGGGACGCCCTCACCGCCCAGGCACATGCCGCTGTCCTTCCCGCGCTCGGTGTAGGTGGCCGCCAGGGACGGCTCCGGTGCCGGGTGCAGGTCGGCCCAGCGCGCCGCCTGCTGCAGCAGCGCGGCGCTCGCCGCGAGCTCGACCTGGCGCAGCTCGCGCACCTG
Organism: Desertihabitans aurantiacus; assembly: GCF_003344635.1. Taxonomy (GTDB): domain Bacteria; phylum Actinomycetota; class Actinomycetes; order Propionibacteriales; family Propionibacteriaceae; genus Desertihabitans; species Desertihabitans aurantiacus. The sequence continues at coordinate 2,990 of NZ_QPKK01000275.1, read as the reverse complement.
CGCCAGCACCGTTCCGGCGTCGGGTCCGTCGTCGTCCATGGCCCTGACGCTACGGGAGGGGACTGACAGTTTTCGATCGTGCGAGCGAATCTGTGGACGGCGTCCAGCTGGGCGGTGGGATGGCCCTTCGACAGGCTCAGGGCGTTGGATCGGGCTCAGGGCGTTGGGGTCGCGTCAGCGGTTCCGTGCTGCTTCAGCACCCGGAAGCGGAGCATCGTCACCGGGCCCGACTGGCGGTTCTCGTAGGGCTCGAGCTCGACCGGGCTGAGCCCCGGAGCGGAGAACCGCACGCCGTCGCCCAGGATCACCGGGATGACGTAGACGAGCACCTCGTCCACCAGACCCCGCTGGAGGCACTGCGTGGCGAGGTCGGCCCCGAGGATCTCGACGTCCTTCCCGTCCGCGGCGGCCCGTGCCGCGGCGATGGCCTCCGGCAGGTCGCAGCTGAGGAACGTCACCCCCTGGTCGTCGGCCGGCGGGTGGTGGGTCAGGACGAACACCGGTCCGCCGTCGTACTCGGTGTCCTCGACCGCCATCCGCCGTGACACGTCGTGCGTGCGGCGTCCGACCAGCATCGCGCCGGTCTCGGCCATCACCTCGGGGAACCGGTTCTCCCTCATGTACCGCAGGGCCCAGCCCATGTCGTCGTCGGGCCCGGCGATGAAGCCGTCCACCGACACCGACCGGTTGACGACGACCTTGCCGCCGCCGGCTGCCCCGCCTGCTGCCACATCTGCCATGACCGGTCCGACCCTCTGGGCAGGCCGGACTCATCGCAGCGCGCTCAGGGGGCGGTGAGGACCTCCGCGCCGGTCTCGGTGACGACGATGCTCTGCTCGAACTGGGCGCAGCGGCTGCCGTCGGCGGTCAGCACGGTCCAGTCGTCGTCCCACATCACCCACTCGTGGGTCCCGAGGGTGATCATCGGCTCGATGGTGAACGTCATCCCGGGCCGCATCACGGTGTCGTAGCGCGGCTCGTCGTAGTGGGGGATGACCAGCCCGGAGTGGAAGGCGGTGTGCACCCCGTGCCCGGTGTAGTCGCGCACCACGCCGTAGCCGAACCGCTTGGCGTAGGACTCGATCACCCGGCCGATGACGTTGACCTGGCGACCGGGCCGGACCGCCTTGATCGCCCGGTTCATCGCCTCCTCGGTGCGCTCGGTGAGCAGCCGGGAGTCCTCGTCGACGTCACCGCAGAAGAAGGTGGCGCAGTTGTCGCCGTGCACGCCGTCGACGTAGGCGGTCAGGTCGATCTTGACGATGTCGCCGTCCTCGAGCGGGCGGGCGTCGGGGATGCCGTGGCAGATCACCTCGTTGACGGAGGTGCACAGCGACTTCGGGAAGCCCCGGTAGCCCAGCGTGGAGGGGTAGGCGTGGTGGTCCAGCAGGTACTCGTGCCCGACCCGGTCGATCTCGTCGGTGGTCACCCCGGGCGCGATCGCGGCCGCCGCGGCGTGCATCGCCTCGTGCGCGATCCGGCCCGCCACCCGCATCTTCTCGACGGTCTCCGCGCTCTGCACGTGGCTGCCCGTGTAGGGCTCCGGCGCCTCGCGCCCCACGTAGGCCGGCCGCGGGATCGAGCGGGGGACGCTGCGCACGGGCGAGACCGGGTAGGGCACGATGGCTGGCACGAGGGCGATGATAGCCGCGGCCCCCGGCGCGGCCCGGCGCTCGCGACGACAGGGAGGACGCAGATGGCTGCCGAGTACTACTGGTGCCTGGAGCACAAGACCGTCGAGACCCGCGAGGGCTGCAAGGCGCTCAACCGCCTCGGTCCCTACCCGACCCGGGAGGAGGCCGCCCAGGCGATGGAGAAGGTGGCCCAGCGCAACGAGCAGTGGGACGCCGAGGACGAACGCTGGGACTGATGCCCGCGCCGCGCGTCCACCTCCTCCACGGGCTGCCGGCCAGCGGCAAGACGACCCTCGCGCAGTCGCTCGCAGCGGACGGGCGGGCGGTGCGCTTCACGTTGGACGAGTGGGTGCTCGCGCTGCACGAGCTGCCCTTCGACCACGCCGACTACCCGGCGAAGGCCGCGCGGACCAAGGACGCCATCTTCTCGGTGGCCGGCCAGGTGCTCGCGGCGGGTGTGGACGTGGTCCTGGACTGGAACCACTGGCGCCGCGCCGAGCGGGAGCGGACCGTCCGGTGGGCGGCACCCCACCGCGTGCTGCTGCACGTGCTCGACGTCCCCGTCGACCGGGCTGCGGAGCAGGCGGTCCGACGAGCGCGGGCGAACCCGGCCGGACGGCACGTGCTCACCGCGGCGGACGTCGAGCACATGGTGGGGCTGATGGAACCGCCGGCGCCGGAGGAGGACCTGGTGGTCGTGCGGCACTGACCGCTCAGCCGACGCGCAGCGACTCCCGGGCGGCGTCGATCAGCGCGATCCGCTCCGTGTCCCCGATCGGGGCGCAGGAGGTGTAGAACGACAGCGACTCCCCGTCGCCGTTGTCGACCACGATGACGTCACTGACGTCGCCCTCCACCTGCTCACCCGCCACCCGGATCTCCGCGCGGATCCACCAGCCCGGCCGGCCGTCGACGGTGATCGCCTCGTTGCGCAGCTCGGTGATGCCGGTGAGGTTGCGGTAGAACGCCGACGTCGTCGTGCAGGCGAGGAAGTCCGCGGCGGCGGTCTCCGGGGTCTCGAAGCCGTCGACGATCGCCACCGCGCCGACCACGGTCGAGGCGATCCAGCTGTCGACCACGTAGTCGACCTGACCGGCGGCGTCGTAGGTCCAGCTGTAGCCGTAGGCGCTGTAGTCGTCCCAGCCCGGCACCGGCTCGTAGGCCAGCCCGCCGCCGTGCACCAGCCCGTCGCTCGGGTGGTCCTGCCGGGTGCCGGGGTCGCCGACCGGGCAGTCCTCCAGCGGCGCGGCGGTCTCGCTGCCCGACGGCGACGGGGTGGGGGTCGGGGACGGGCTCGGCGTCGGCGTGGGGGTGGGGCGGCTGGTCTCGTCCCAGGCCGAGATCGTCGGCGACGGT
>NZ_QPKK01000274.1 GCF_003344635.1 Desertihabitans aurantiacus | reverse complement strand
GTTTATTGATGTTCTTATTTATATATATACTTACAAGTTTATTGATGTTCTTATTTATATATATACTTACAAGTTTATTGATGTTCTTATTTATATATATACTTACAAGTTTATTTTTGAGTAAACACAAAAATAAACCCTATTAACAAATCAAATTCTTTGTTAATAGGGTTTTCTTAACTTTCCCTTCATTTATCTGAAATATAATATGTAAAACTAGTTTACATATAATTGTTTTATAATCTCGTTTAAAAATTCTGAAGATGATGAATAATTATTTTCTTCAACTAACTCATCTAGTTTTTTTCTAACTGAAGGCTGTAACATAAATTGATATCTCTTTTTCTTTTCTTTAATTTTATCCTTTTTAATCTCTATTTTTTTATATGATGTATTAGGTGATACTGCATTTTCTAAAGCTTTTTCTATATTATTTTCTTGATTGTTACTATCAATTTTTTTATTAAACGCCATTTTAAAACACCTTTCATAATGAATTATGTGCATAAACATACACATGTTGGTATATACACTTATGCTTATGTGAGTAAAAGTTAAAGTACTCTTTTTACTTTGTACTAATCAAGCATCTTTAATAGCTTTACAACTATTTATAAATTGCTGAAAAAAACTTTTTTCCTTTAAGTATATTGTAGGTTCTTGTTTAAATGATACAATTGGCTTTTTTTCTAAAACACTGCGTGTAATTAATTCCTTATCAGGAAAATAAGTTATATAATTTTCTTGATTTTCAATGCTTTTTTTAAAATTGATTGATGATTTAGTATTATGTTTGACCATATTTCCAACGAAAAAAAGTTTAGCTGTTACATAACTTTCTCGTGTCCTAAAGTCAATTAAATCCTTCTTTAATTTATTAATACGATATGAAATGTTTGCATTCGAATCATCACTAAATCCACTTGGCTTATTAGGAGAAATTACTTTATGGCTTACAACAATTGCATTTCTTGTTGATGTACTGAAATCAGGATGTGTATCAATAATAATATAGTCATATTGACCAATATTATATTCTTCATAGTAATCATCCAGCCACATATATAATTGCATGTCTTTTCCATCTGTCGTACTCATATGCTTCTCATACTCATCTAAACGCAAAAATCCACTGATAAGATCTATATTGTTATTAATATGGTGTATCTTAACTTTTTCTTCAATATGTAGTGCATCTATTTTTTCGAATATAGATAAAACAGTATTTTTTTGATCATAAATTCCTAATATTTGAGATAAATTGCATTGATGATCAAAATCTATCATTAATACTTTGTACCCCAAGTCAGCTAAATATGCGGAAAAATTATAGGATAATGTTGTTTTTCCTACTCCACCTTTAACGGCTGCGAATGTTATTATTTCCATTTAGACACCTCCTTTTCCACCTTAACATAAACATACACACATGTATACACATATGTATGAGTATATATATCGAAATTCCGCTTCTCTTTATTCATGATATAAATATATATTTTGGATTTTAACTTTAACCAATTTATAGTAATGAAATAAAAAAGAAAGAAGAGGAGAAAAAAATGGCAACTTTACCCAAAGAGGTTAGACAAAAATTGGAGTCTAATATTCATATTTATAAAGTAAATAGTAAAAACATATATTATACAGATGAATTCAAACTTAAAATTGTAGAAGAATATAATCATGGAAAAGAACCCGAAGATATATTTAGGGATGCTGGAATAGATGTAAATATTCTTTCACAATATCGTAATGAAAAACACATAGAGGGCAGATTATAGAAATGGAATAGTCAGCAAATTAATATTACTGATGATATTTCAACTACTTTAGAAAAAGAATTAAATGAAGATGCATCCGCCTTTAAACCACAAAAAGAACCATCTGAAATAGCTATATACTCTAAAATACTGTCTCAAGGAAAGCATATAATTGAAGAATTAGAAAAAATTGAAATAAGCAAACTAGATCTTACTAAAGAAAAATATCAGTCTATTATTGATCTAACAAAAGAAGGAATAATTAGAACAGTAAACAAAATATAAGCCTTTATATTTTGTTATTACTTAGTTTCAGTAATAATATATACGGTTTCCCTTTAAATAAAGTAAGACGGACAGCACACAAACATACACACCAATATATTGATGTGTATGTTTGTGTGCATCTATATTTCAATTAAAAATTATTAACTTAGATAAATCATTTTATTTCTGCAACTCAGGGTCTTATATAAAACTTGTATTATCTATTAATCATAGATTTAATTAGCACAGTCACAATATTCTGTGGATCTCCAAATAAAGCCATTTTTGGACTTTTTGTAATAACACCTCTGTTATAATCTTCTTCGTATCTTTGAGTAAATGCTCCTTTGATACTTATAAATAGATAAGTATATACTTTGGTAATCGTTTTGTTGTGTATTTTCTATTTTCGATTTACACGGATTAAGATTTCTTCAATTTCACTCTTCAAATCTTCAAGGCAATAATTTGTTCCCTAGAGTTGATTATGTTTATAGTGTTACTAAATGCATATTGTGTGAATCAGATGGATTATTCTTATTATTGTGTAATTTAATATCTACATTCTTTGACTCATTTTGTTCAACATTTATATCTTAAATTGTAGTTCCTACATTGCTCACGATTAATAGCTTGTGTTTCACTAGGGTATTAATATGTTTTAGTGTATGCTTTGATTTGATGTTCAATACATCTATGAAACGGTCATATGTGTATTTGTTGGATTTCTTTTCTTTATTATAATAATAGAATTGGTGATCCTTGATTTTAGACATATAGATGTAAAGACTTTGTTTATCCATTTTTGAAGTAAAATCAATAAGTCCCTCTTTTATTAATTCTTTTTGAATTTAGTGACCGCGTTCATACTGATATTTAACATTTGTTAAACGTATACAGTGAAAGATATCAATGAAAAGATATTCAAATATGTGGCTGAGGACATCAGAAACATCGAATCACGGTTTGAAATATATAAAATTGTCGACGGCAGAAAAAACAATATGAATTTGAATTTTAAACCCTCTCAGCCGTCCATATAAGTCCGTTAAGTATGAATTGCATGTTATGATAAATATCAAATTGCGGTGCATATCTGAAGAGTGTACTTTAGATGACTGTTGCGATGGTCATCTTTTTTATGTTCAAAATCAATAAAAAAAGCACTGTCTCCTTTACTGCATGCCAACTGACATTCAAGCTAATATTAAGTTATATTCATTAGGTAATCGAGGGATATTCTCCTCCCTTACCTCAACTATAAAATGAGGTGATAAAAATGACAAAAATTAATCGAATCAAAATCAAAATATTCTGTAACTATATGATAGGTGTTTCTGTTATCGCCTTAGCCTTATTCATAATCTTTTACTTTTAGTATTTTCTAAACGTTTCACTCATTTAATATAATTATCGAAACAATTGAAAAACTCCTAAATAGCGATTTATCTGCGTATTATATTCATCAAAAAACAGGTGTGACGGCATCAAGTATTCAACGTTTACGAAGTGGCGAACGCCAACTGAACAAATTAACGTTAGATAGTACCGAAAAATTATATTGATTTCAATTAGAGTTAGAACAAAATCAAAAAATTACGGAGAGTTTAACAATGAACACTGATGCATTGTGTCGTATATTGAATTTGAAGCAGGATAAGATAATGGTAAATCAATGTAAACATGCTATAACTTATGTAAAGACATGTAAATACTAACGGAGGCGTATTTTATGAAAACAACATATGCGAAAATATATAAAAGCGGAAATGGACAAGCAATTAGCTTAAAGAAAAATATATTACAGCAAGTAGGATTAAAAGTTGGCGATGATATAGAAGTAAAAGTCAAATCAGGACAAATTGTTTTAACCAAACCCAATTCTTTTAAAGAAAAATGGAGAGATTTTGTTGAAAGCGGTGGCAAATATGATCATAACAAGTATGATTGGGGTCAATCAGTTGGACGTGAATTATGGTAAATCTATATGATGTAATTAAATTAGATTTTAATCCAGTCATTGGTACTGAAAAAGGAAACTATCGTCCTTGTTTAGTCATAAGTGATACTGAATTTAATAAGGTTTCCGGTTTTGCTTGGGTTATTCCTATTACAAAAAGATACGATGAGCGATACCCAACAGATGTATTAGTGAAGACTAAAAATCAACATATAAATGGTTTTATCGACTGCACACAAATTAAATCTGTTGATATACATGCTCGTCCATATCGATATCTTGATATATCGACAACTGAAAAGGTAATAGAAGTAAATGATAGATTGAAAAGTTTATTAAATCTATGAAATTAAAAATGATAAGTCCTCTAATCATTATTGATGAAGGGATCATCATTTTTGTGCTTTAGATTCTCTAATGATTCGAAGTCAAAAAAATAAGCCCTCGTTTATAGGTACGAGGGCAATAATAATTGCTTCATTTATGTATTTATTAAGATGAATGCATAAATGTGGACTAGTCCAACATTAGAAAGTTATTCCCTTTCTATTTTCATGAATAAACTTTCAAATCCACCAATATAATCATAAGACTTATATTTTTCTATAGATGTATGCTTAGGAGATACGTCTATACTTCGAGTTGATGTTTTTTATTAATCCAAACTGTACTACCTTCATGTTTTGGTTTGCTTTAACGTTTTAATCAATTTCTGTGAAGCGAAAATAATTTTAAAATCATTAATATACCTATTTTACATAAAGCTTCAATCATTATAACGTACTTTAAATTGTACAATAGTGATGTGATGATACACATATAAATAACAGTATAAGTATAAATGTATGTAACATGGTATTTACAAATCTTTTTTCATCGTGACTACTGTCTTATAAACGTCGCCCTTTTTAATATATTTTTATAAATATTTTTAAAACCTTTTTAGGGATT
>NZ_QPKK01000273.1 GCF_003344635.1 Desertihabitans aurantiacus | reverse complement strand
CGGGTGCGCAGCGGGTGGTCGCCGGAACCGCCCCGGTGCGGTGAGCGCGACGCCGGACGTCCCGGCCGGGACGGTGGCCGGGCTGCGGGCCGCGGTGGTGGGCGGCGGGGTGTCCGGTCTGGCGGCGGCCTCCGCCCTGCTGCGCGCGGGCGCCGACGTCGTCGTGCTGGAGCAGGCCGACCGGTGCGGGGGGAAGGTGCTCGGCGGCGAGCTGGACGGCCTGGATCTCGACCTCGGGGCGGAGTCCATGCTGCTGCGCGGACGTCCCCGGGTGGCGGAGCTGCTCAGCCGGCTGGGGCTCGACGACCGGCTGACCACCCCGACCGCCGAGCGCTCGGCCCTGCTCGCCGACGGGCGCACGGTGCCGGTGCCGCCGTCGCTGCTCGGGGTGCCGAGCGACCTGGAGCCGCTGCGCGGGCTGCTCAGCGAGGAGGGCTGGCGGCGGGCAGCCGAGGAGCCGGACCGCCCGTTCGAGGTCCCCGCCGGCGACGTCGCGATCGGGACACTGGTGGCCGACCGGTTCGGCGCCGAGGTCGCCGACCGGCTGCTCGAACCGTTGCTCGGCGGGGTCTACGCCGGCCACTCCCGCGAGCTGTCGGCCGCCGCGGTGAACCCGCGGCTGTGGTCCGCCCTGCGCACCGGCACGTCGCTGCTCCGCACGGCCGCCGCGATGGTGCCGCCACCGGGCACCAGCACCGGCTCGCCCTTCACCGGGCTGGTCGGCGGGGTGCACCAGGTGGTGCGGGCCCTGGTCGAGGAGCTGGGGGAGCGGGTCCGCACCGGGGTGACGGTGCGCGGGCTGGAGCCGCAGCAGCACGGCTGGCGGCTGGAGCTCGCCTCCCGCCGGCACGAGGACGGCGCGGTGCGCGCCGACGAGCGGGCAGACGCGTCCGAGCAGCTCGAGGTGGACGCGGTCGTGCTCGCCGTCCCGGCCCCGGCTGCCGCCCGGCTGCTGACCGGCACCGCCGCGGCCGCGCCGCTGGAGATGATCCGCTACGCCTCCCCGGCCGTGCTGGCCCTGCACGTCTCCGGCGTGCGCCCGAGCGGCTCCGGCCTGCTGGTGCCGCCGGGCGGGCTGCCGACCATCAAGGCCATCACCCACAGCGACCGCAAGTGGGCCTGGGTGGCCCAGCGCGTGCAGGAGCAGTGGGGCGAGGGCCACCACCTGGTGCGGGTCAGCCTCGGCCGCGCCGGTGAGGAGGCGGTGCTGCAGCGTCCGGACGCCGAGCTGGCCGCCGCCACCGTGGCCGAGCTGCGCGAGCTGCCCCGCTGGGACGGCGTCACGGTCCACGGCTGGCGGCTGCAGCGCTGGGGCGGGGGACTGCCGCAGTACGCGGTCGGCCACCTCAACCGGGTCGAGCAGGTCGAGCAGGCGGTGGCCGGGCTGCCCGGCCTGGAGGTGTGCGGGGCCGCCTACCGGGGGGTCGGCGTCGGGCCCTGCCTGGAGTCCGGGCTGGAAGCCGCCGACCGCGTGCTGGCCATAGCCAGCTGAGGGGGTCGTCCTTCGACAGGCTCAGGACGCTGGGGCCTGGCTCGGCGGTCACCGGCCTGACCTCGGGACGCTGGGGCCTGGATCGGCGGTCACCGGCCTGACCACGACGCCCCGAGACTGTCGAAGGGCGATCACCTGCCCGGCGGCGACGGTTTCGTCGGAGGTGACCCGCGGTGGCACAGTGGGCGACGCGCCCGCACCCGGCGGGTCGGGAGAAGGAGGACGCTCCGGTGTCGGTGCCGATCGAGCAGGCCGAGCAGATCAACGCCACCATCCGCTACGTCATGTACTCGGTGTTCCGCCGCGAGGCCGGCGCCACCGGGGACGCGCAGGCGGCCCTGGAGGCGGTGGCCGCCGCGACCGAGGGCGGCGACCTGACGATCCGCGGCTGGTACGACCTGGCCGGGCTGCGTGCCGACGCCGACCTGATGGTGTGGTGGCACGCGCCGTCGTCGGACACCCTGCAGGACGCCTACCTGGCCTTCCGCGGTAGCGAGCTCGGCCGCGCGCTCACCCCGGTCTGGTCGCAGATGGGCCTGCACCGGCCGGCGGAGTTCAACCGTGGGCACGTGCCGGCCTTCCTCTCCGGGCACCCGGCGGGGGAGTACCTGTCGGTCTACCCCTTCGTCCGCTCCTACGAGTGGTACCTGCTGCCGGAGGAGGAGCGCCGGGCGATGTTGCGCGAGCACGGCGAGCTGGCCCGTCCCTACCCCGACGTGCTGGCCAACACCGTCTCCTCCTTCGCCCTCGGCGACTACGAGTGGCTGCTGGCCTTCGAGGCCGGCGAGCTGCACCGCATCGTCGACCTGATGCGGGCGCTGCGCGCGGCCGGTGCGCGGCGCCACACCCGCGAGGAGGTGCCGTTCTACACCGGACGGCGCCGCGAGCTGGCCGAGGTCGTCGCCTCCTGGTGACGGCTGGGACGGGCGGGTACCGTCCCCGACACGCCCGGACGGCGGCGGGGAATCTGTGACGGTGCCCACCGCGTTGTACCGAGGCTGCACGATCACCAGACCAGGAGGACGACCATGACCCAGAGCTCCGACCAGCAGACCACCGACGTCGCGGCCGGCGTCGGCAAGGTGGTCCGGTCCGAGGCCGAGTGGCGCGCCATGCTGAGCCCGCAGGAGTACCACGTCCTGCGCGAGGCCGGCACCGAGCGCCCGTTCACCGGCGAGTACACCGACACCACGACCGAGGGCGTGTACCGCTGCCGGGCCTGCGACGCCGAGCTGTTCCGCTCCACGACGAAGTTCGACTCCCACTGCGGGTGGCCGTCCTTCTTCTCCCCGCTGGCCGAGGACCGCGTCCGCTACATCGACGACACCTCCCTCGGGATGACCCGCACCGAGGTCCGCTGCGCCACCTGCGACTCCCACCTGGGGCACGTCTTCTCCGGTGAGGGCTACGCGACGCCGACCGACCTGCGCTACTGCATCAACTCCGTGGCGCTGTCGCTGCAGCCGGTCGAGGGGGCCTGATCGTCTAGACTCCCACTCCGGGTCACCGGGGCCCAGGACCGAATGATGGGGATTGCACGGGAGATGACGGTGGCCCAGGACGAGCTGCAGCCGGACCTGCACCGCGTGGGCGCACGGCCCCCGCTGTGGTCCTACCTGCGCGAGGCCTGGCACCGCCGCGACTTCGCCTACGCGATGGCGCGCTATAAGGTGCAGGCCAGCAACGAGCGCAACCGCCTGGGGATGCTCTGGATCGTCCTGCAGCCGATGCTGAACGCCGCCATCTACGGCACCATCTTCGGCATCCTGCAGGGCGACAACGCACCGGAGGACTTCGTCCCCTTCGTCGTCATCGGGGTCTTCCTCTTCAGCTTCTTCACCGGATGCATGACCAGCGGGGCGAAGTCGATCACCGGCAACGCCTCGCTGGTGCAGTCGTTGTCCTTCCCCCGCGTCACCCTGCCGATCTCCATCGTGCTGCAGCAGCTGCTCAACCTCGTGCCGACGCTCGGCGTCATGGTCGTGCTGCTGCTGGTTCTCGGGCACTTCCCGCGGGTGGAGTGGTTGCTGATGCTCCCGCTGCTCGTGCTCTACGTCCTCTTCTGCACCGGCGTCGCGTTGATCGGGGCCCGGCTGACGGTGCACGTCCGCGACCTCACCCAGTTCCTGCCCTACATCAGCCGGATCTTCTTCTACACCTCCGGCGTGCTCTTCGATCCCGAGCGCATCCTGTCGAGCCTGCCGTGGCTCCGCGCCATCTACGACTACCACCCCATCCACGAGGTGCTCAGCCTGGCGCGGAGCTTCCTCATGGGCTACGAGGGCGCCCAGCCGATCTACTGGGCCTACTTCGCCGCCTGGTCGGTCGGGATGCTGGTGGTGGGGCTGCTGTTCTTCTGGGCGGCCGAGGAGCGGTACGGCCGTGGCGACTGAGCGACGATCCGGTCGGCGGTGGGGAGATCCGCGCCGAGGTCGTCGCTCGGTGGCGGCGGCCGTCAGCGCCGCGCTGCTGGGCGTCCTCGGGCTGTCCTGGACGGCCGTCCCGGCGGTGGCCGAGGAGGTCGAGTTCACCCTCGACGACCCCGACGTCGAACGCTCCGCCGGACTGGCCAGCGACCCCGCCAACGACCGTTACTGGACGGTCAACGACTCGTCGGAGGAGGCCGAGGCCTTCGCGGTCGCCGAGGACGGCGAGGTCGAGGGCCGGGTGGTGTTCGGCGCCGAGGTCTCCGACCTGGAGGCCGCCGCGTACACCGACGCCGGGCTGTACCTGGCCGACATCGGCGACGACGAGCAGGAGCGCGACTTCGTCACCGTCTACCGGCTCGCCAGCCCCGAGGTCGGCGGCAACAGCTTCTACAACGCCTGGGACCTGCAGTACGAGGACGGGGAGTCCCACGACGCCGAGGCGATCGTCGTCACCGAGGACGAGGAGCTGCTCGTCATCACCAAGGAGGAGGACGGCGGCATCTGGGCCCCCACCGCCGAGCTCACCGGCCAGGCGATGAACACCCTCGAGCGGGTCGGCGACGCACCCTCCTTCGTCACGGACGCCACCGCGCTGCCCGACGGCACCCTCGCGCTGCGCGACTACGGCGCCGTCACCGTGGTCGACCCCGACGACGACTACGCCGAGGTGGCCAGCGCCGTCCTGCCCGAGCAGGAGCAGGGCGAGACGATCACCACCAGCCTGGACGGTGAGGACCTGCTGGTCGGCTCCACCGGCGCCGGGGCGGACGTGCTCCGCGTACCGGTCCCGACCGAGCTGGACCCGGCCGTCCCGGCCGGCGGGCCCACCCCTGTCCCGCCCACTCCCACGCCGAGCGGCGGGGGCACCCCCACCGACGAGACCACCCAGGCCCCGCCCACCGAGGGTGACGCCGGCGCCGCCGGTGGGCTGCCCGCCGTGGGCGACGTGCTGCGCATCGGCGTGCCGGTGCTGCTGGTGCTGGCGGCCGCGGGCGTCGGCGTCGTCCTGCTCCGCCGGCGGTCACGGCCGCAGCCGCGGCGGGTCTCCGG
>NZ_QPKK01000272.1 GCF_003344635.1 Desertihabitans aurantiacus | reverse complement strand
CCCAGCAGGAAGGCCCCGGCCGCCCCGGCGGCCACGCCGCCACCCAGCAGCGCCCGCCGGCCGACGCGCGCCGACGGCAGAGGGGTGTCGGGGGATCCCATGCCCGGCAGGATAGTGGGCCGGGCGGCGTCCGGCTCCCGGCGCGGTCGGCGGTCGCGCCCCGCACCGGTAGGTTGTGCGGGTGCGAACCCCCCGGACGCTCATCATGGTCGTGGTCTGCCTGCTCCTGCTCAGCGGGTGCACCGGCGGTGGCGGGGACGACGTCCGCCCCGAGGGCGAGGGCCCGGTGACCATCCGGGTGCCCGAGCACGCCGGCACCATCCAGGCCGCCGTCGACGCCGCCCGACCCGGTGACACCGTCGAGGTCGCCCCCGGGACGTACCGCGAGAGCGTGCAGATCCGCACCGACGACCTCACGCTGCGCGGCACCGACCGCAACGCCGTGGTCCTGGACGGCGAGGGTGTGCGGAGCAACGGGGTGGTGGTCACCGCCGACCGCGTCACGGTCGCCAACCTCACCGTCCGCGACCACAACCTCAACGGCGTGCTGGTGACCGGCTTCAGCGACGAGAACGGCGGCCTGGCGCGGGGCAGCGACGGCTACCACCGGCTCGACCCCGAGCAGTTCCCGCCGGTGCAGGGCTTCGCGGTCCGCTACGTCACCGCGGCCAACAACGGCCTGTACGGCATCTACGCCTTCGACGCCCAGGACGGGGTGGTCGAGCGCAGCTACGCCTCCGGCCACGCCGACTCCGGCTTCTACGTGGGGCAGTGCCAGCAGTGCGACGTGGTGGTCCGCGACAACGTCAGCGAGTACAACGCCGTCGGCTACGAGCAGGCCAACGCGAGCAGCACCGTCTCGGTGGTCCGCAACCGGTTCGCCGCCAACCGGGTGGGCATGGCGGTGATGTCGGACTACCAGGAGGCCTTCGTCCCCCAGCGGGAGGGTCTGGTGGCCGGCAACGTGGTCGTCGACAACGCCGCGGTGGAGACGCCGGCGCACGCCGAGGGCGGTTTCGGGATCGGCATCGGCCTGACGGGTGCGCAGGACAACACGATCAGCGGCAACCTCATCAGCGGGCACCCGACCGCCGGGGTGCTGGTGACCTCCGCCGAGGACATCCCCTCGCTGGGCAACCAGCTGGTCGGCAACGTCGGCGAGCACAACGAGGTCGACGTGGCCTACACCGCCACCGACCGCGCGCCCGGTGAGGGCAACTGCCTGGCCGACAACGAGTTCAGCTCCACCTCACCCGAGGGCTTGCAGGACAGCTGGAGCTGCCCCGAGGGCGGGGCGCGGACGGTCGGCGCCCCGTTGAGCGCCGAGACGGCGCCCGAGGGCATCTCCTTCCGTGACGTCCGCGCACCGCTGGAGCAGCCGCAGATGCCGGAGAGCTTCCTCGATGCCGCACCGGAGGCACCGCCGGTCACCGACGCCGAGACCGCGCTGCCGCCGGCGGACCTCTACGCCGAGCTGGCCCACGGCACCGACTGAGCACCGCTCAGCCCAGCGCCGGCACCTCCACGCCGTCCGCGGCGGTGAAGTCGAAGGTGCTCCACAGGTCGGTCTGACCGAGGGCGGCCTCCAGCCGCAGCAGGTTCCCCCGCTGGTCCACCCAGTACCGCAACCTGGAGCCCGCCTGGTCCGGTGCGCCCTCCGGGGTCGGCCCGGTCACGACGTCCACCGCGACGTCGTCGACCTGGTCGGTGCGCAACCAGCGGGCGTCGCTCTGCGCCAGCAGCAGCGGGTTGTCCGGACGGTCGGCCCCGAGCTGCAGCACCATCGCCAGCGCGGTGTCGAACACCGCCTGCTCCGGCACCACCGCCGACCGCGCCCAGCCGTCCTCCGGGCGCGGCAGCACCGGCTCCGGCACCGGCGCGGGCCGGCTCGCCTTGACGGTGCGGTCCCAGTGCACCAGGCCGAGCTCCTCGGCGCCGTCGGCGGTGAGGAGGGAGGCGTAGGCCACGAAGGCGCGGTAGTCGACCCAGCCGGCGAGCCGGAGCGGTTCGGGCGTCCCGACCAGGTGCAGGTCCACCCGTCGGGTGCCCTCGTCGTAGGCGTTGAACCGGATCACCGCGAACCGCTCCGCCTCCGCGGTGGTCAGCGGACGCGGGTCGTCGTCCTGCCCGCAGGCGGTCAGACCGGCCAGCGCACCCGCCGCACCGGCCAGCAGCAGGGCCCGTCGGGAGATCATGAGTCGCCGCCTCGGGAGGTGGGGTGGGGTGCCGGCACGACGCCTCACCCTAGCCGAGCCGTGGTCCCGCCGTCCCCGCCCCCGTCGCGGCCTGGACGGCTCAGCCGGCGGCGATGCCGACGGCCGCGCTGGGCGCGCGGTCGGAGTCGACCGCGGAAGGACGGCGCAGCGAGAGCATGAGGTTGGTGGCGGCCGCCATGGTCAGGCACAGCCCCAGCATGTGCACCATCACCAGCGGCACCGGCACCCCGGTGAAGTACTGCACGTAGCCGACCACGCCCTGGCCGAGCTCGACCAGCAGCAGCACCAGCGCCGCCCGCGATCGGGTGATCACCAGGGTGGCGACCGTGGCCGCCACCAGCAGCCAGACGCTGCCGGAGTGCAGCCTGGTCACCAGCTCGATGTCGAAACCGGTGCGGCGGGCGTCCGCGTCGCCGGCGTGCGGGCCGCTGCCGGTCACCACGGTGCCCACCCAGCTCGCCACCCAGGCCAGCACGAAGGTCGCCCGGCCGAGCCATAGCCCGGGCGCCGGCACCGGACGCCGCGGCGCCCGCCAGACGATGCGCACCAGCCAGGTCGACAGGCAGATCAGCGCCACCGACAGCAGCAGGTGCAGCGCCACCACGAACGGGTTGAGCCCGCTGAGCACGGTGAGCCCGCCGATCACGCCCTGGAAGGGGATGCCGATCGCGATCCCGACCGCGAGCAGCCGCACCCGGTGCCCGCGCGGCCCGTCCGGACGCCGGTCGTCGGCCCAGGCGTGCGCCAGCGCGGCCGCCACGGTGCCGAGGGCGATGAGGATGAGCACGAAGGTCAGCAGCCGGTTGCCGAACTCGATGATCCCGTGGTGGCCCATCTCCGGCGTGGTGACGTAGGAGTCCTCGGTGCACCGCGGCCAGGTGGGGCAGCCCAGCCCCGAGCCGGTCAGCCGCACCAGGGCCCCGGTCAGCACGATGACGACGTTGGCCACGAGCAGGGCCGTCGACCAGCCCCGCAGCGAGCGCTCGGACCCGAGCGCGGCGATCAGGCGGTCCATCGGAAGCTCCTCCTCGCGATCAGCAGGCCGAGCAGCGTCCACACCAGCAGCACGACCAGGTGGCTGGCGTCGACGACACCGGCCGAGGCGTTGCGCAGCGACTCCCCGAGAGCCGCCGTCGGCAGCGCCGGGACCACCGCACCCCAGACGCCCGGGTAGTTCTCCGGACCCAGCACCAGCGCACCGGTGGCGGCCAGCAGCAGGTAGACGAGGTTCGCCACGGCCAGGGTCACCTCCGCGCGCAGGGCCCCGGCCAGCGCCAGCCCCCAGGCGGCGAAGCAGACCACCGCGAGCGCGACCGCGGCGACCCCGGCCAGCCAGGGCAGCGGCTCCCCGGCAGGACGCCAGCCCAGCGCGAGGGCCGCGACGCCGAGCACGAGCAGCTGGGCCAGCACCACCCACAGCAGCGCGACCGCCTTGCCGAGCACCAGCCCGGAGCGTCCGAGCGGCGTGCTCGCCAACCGCTCCAGGACGCCGTAGCGCCGTTCGAACCCGGTGGCGATCGCGGTGGACGTGAACGCGCTCGACCACACCGCCAGGGCGAGCACCGACGGCGCCAGCCCCTGCAAGCCGCCGAACCGGGCCGTCAGGTCGGCCGGGGCGACCCGGGCCAGCAGCAGCACCCCCAGCGGCACCACCAGGGCCAGCAGCAGCTGCTCGCCGTTGCGGACCAGCAGCAGGAACTCCGTGCGGGCCTGGCGCAGCACCCGGCTCGGGGCGGCCGCCGCGCCGGGGGCGGGGGAGAGGTCGAGGGTCGCGGCGCTCACGGGCGGATCCTGGAGGTGGTGTGGTCGAGGAAGACCTGCTCGAGGCTGCGGCCGTCGGCGGCCAGCTCGGTGACGGTGCCGCTGACCCGCACCCGCCCGGCGTCGATGATGTGCACCTGGTCGGCCAGCTCGGCGGCCTCGTCCATGGCGTGGGTGGTGATGAGCACCGTGGTGCCGGCGGCGCGCAGCTCGCGCAGCAGCGCCCAGACCGCGCGGCGGGTGTGCGGGTCCATGCCGGCGGTGGGCTCGTCGAGGAACACCAGCTCGGGACGTCCGACCAGGGCCCCGGCGAGGTTGACCGCCTGCTTCTGCCCACCGCTCAGCCGCCGGTACGGGGTGCGGGCCAGCTCGTGCAGCCCGAGCCGCTCGGCCAAGGCGTCCACCGGCAGCGGCGAGGCGTGCAGCCCGGCGAGGTGGCGCAGCATCTCCAGTGGACGGATCCCCGACCAGGCGCCGCTGTCCTGGGGCATCACCCCGACCCGGCCGCCGGCCAGCGCCCGGCCGACCGCCTGCCCGCCGATCCGGACCGTGCCGGCGTCCGGCTCGAGCACTCCGGTGCAGCAGCGGATGAAGGTGGTCTTGCCCGCGCCGTTGGGGCCCAGCAGCGCGGTGGTCCGGCCCCGCTCGGCCGCGAGCGTCAGCCCGTCCAGCACCGTCCGTCCACCCAGCGCGAGCCGGAGGTCGACCGCCTCCAGGGCGGTCGGGGAGGACGCAGAGGGCACCGCAGGAGTGTAGTCCAGGACGCTCCACCCAGCGGGACGCGAGCGGGCCTCCCCCTTGACCTCGGCGGCGTCCTCCGCTGTGGTGGAGACGTCCCTCCGCGGTCCTGCACCGCAGCGGCCGTGCATCCCGGGACCGACCACCCCCATGTCGCACCCCCACCCCCAGGAGACGACAGCATGTGCGAGCACCACCCCACCCTGCCCGCGAGCACCCCCCGGCTCGGCCGTCGCGCCGTGCTGCGGGGTCTCGGCCTGACCGGCCTCGGCCT
>NZ_QPKK01000271.1 GCF_003344635.1 Desertihabitans aurantiacus | reverse complement strand
GGTCCCTGCCCACCCCCGCGGACGTGCCGTCCGGCCCCCAGGCCGGACGGCACGTCCGTCTCCCGCCCCGTCAGCGGGCGCCGGCGTAGTAGCGCCCGAGGGTCTCCCGCTCCAGCTCGTCCAGGTCGCCGCCCTCGATCGCGGCGCGGATGTCGTCGACCATCCGCACCACGAACCGCTCGTTGTGCAGGGTGGCCAGCGTGGCCGCCAGGTGCTCCTTGGCGCGGAACAGGTGGTGCAGGTAGGCCCGGGTGAACCGGCTGCAGGTGTAGCAGTCGCAGCCGGCGTCCAGCGGCTCGAAGGAGCGGCGGTGCCGGGCGGCGGTGATGTTGTAGCGGCCGTCGCGGCTGTAGATCGCGCCGTTGCGGGCCACCCGGGAGGGTGAGACGCAGTCGAAGGTGTCCGCGCCGTGGCGGACCGCGGTGAAGACGTCGTCGGGCTCGGAGATGCCGAGCAGGTGGCGCGCCCGGTCGCGGGGCAGCTCCTCGGCGCACCAGCTGACGATGGTGCCGAGGTTCTCCTTCTCCAGCGCCCCGCCGATGCCGTAGCCGTCGAAGCGCTGGCCCTCGACCTCGAGGGCGGACAGGTCGCGGCAGGCCTTGCGCCGCAGGTCCTCGTACTGGGCGCCCTGGACGACGCCGAAGAGGGCCTGCCGGGGCCGGTGCGGGCGGGCGGCGTGCTGGCGCACGTGCTCGGCCAGGCACCGCTCGGCCCAGCGGCGGGTGCGCTCCAGCGACTCCTCCTGGTAGTCGCGGCTGTGCGCCAGGGTGGTCAGCTCGTCGAAGGCGAAGATGACGTCGGCGCCGAGCTGGTGCTGGATCCGCATCGAGATCTCGGGGGTGAACCGGTGCCGGTCGCCGTTGAGGTGGGAGGTGAAGGTCACCCCGTCCTCGTCGACCGCGGCCAGCCGCTCCTTGCCCGGCGCGACCACCTGGTCCGGGGCGAGCCCGCCGACGTCCATCGCCAGCACCTTGCGGAAGCCCACCCCGAGGCTCATCACCTGGAAGCCGCCGGAGTCGGTGAAGGTCGGCCCGTCCCAGCCCATGAACGCGGCCAGCCCGCCGGCCTCGTCGACGACGTCGGGGCCGGGCTGGAGGAACAGGTGGTAGGCGTTGGCCAGCACCGCCTGGGCGCCGAGGTCGGCCACCGCCGCGGGCAGCACCGCCCGTACCGCCGCCTTGGTGCCGACCGGGATGAACGCCGGCGTGCGGATGCTGCCGTGCGGGGTGTGCAGGACGCCGGTGCGGCCCAGCCCGTCGGCCAGCTCGACCCCGACCTCGATACCGCCCACCTCAGGCCCGCCCGGCCGTGCGCAGCGCGGCCACCGCGGCCAGCTGGGACAGCGCGACCACCCCGGCGGTGGACGTCCGCAGCACCGTCTCCCCCAGCAGCACCGGACGTCCGCCGGCGCCGGTGAGGGCGGACAGCTCGTCCTCGCTGATCCCACCCTCGGGGCCGACCACCAGGGCCAGACTGCCCCCGGCCGGCGGGGCCGCCGCCACCAGCGGCTGGTCGGCGTCCTCGTGCAGCACCAGCACGGTGTCGATCCCGGCGAGGCGGCGCAGCAGCTGGGTGGTGCTGTGCAGCGGGGCGACCTCGGGCACGCTGAGCCGGCGGGACTGCTTGGCCGCGGCCCGGGCCGCGGCCTGCCACTTCGCCCGCGCCTTCTCCCCGCGCTCACCCTGCCAGCGCACGATCGAGCGGGACGCCTGCCAGGGCACCACCTCGTCGACGCCGACCTCGGTCAGCACCTCGACGGCCAGCTCGGCCCGGTCACCCTTGGGCAGGGCCTGCACCACGGTGATCCGCCACGGCCGGGGCTGCTCGCGCACCTCCGCGACCACCCGGACGGTCAGCTCGGCCTTCCCGGCCGCGACCACCTCCCCGCGCACCCCGCGGCCGGTGCCGTCGGCCAGCAGCACCGGCTCGCCCACCGCCAGCCGCTGCACGGTGGCGGCGTGGCGGCCCTCCGCGCCGTCGAGCACCACGCTCGACCCGACCGGTGGGAAGGGGTCGAGCGGGTGCAGGAAGAGCGGGTCAGTCATGCCCGCCGAAGGCCTCCTTGAGCCGGGAGAACATCCCGCGTCCGTGCTTCTGCACGCTGGGCTCGACGCTGTTCTCCCCCCGCAGCTCGGCCAGCTGGCGGAGCAGCTCGCGCTGCTCGTCGTCCAGCCGGGTCGGGGTCTGCACCATGAAGGTGACGCCGAGGTCGCCGCGGCCGTTGGAGCGCAGCCGGGGCACGCCCTGGCCGGGCACGGTGACCCGGGTGCCGGACTGGGTGCCCTGCGGCACCTCCAGCTGCACCTCGGGCTCGCCCAGGTCGTCGTCGGGCCGGTCGGCGGCCAGCGTCTGCACGGTGACCTCGGTGCCGAGCGCGGCCGCCGTCATCGGGATCTTCACCACCATCTCCAGGTCGTCGCCGTCGCGGCGGAAGACCTCGTGGTTGCGCACCGCCAGCTCGACGAACAGGTCGCCGGCCGGGCCACCGCCGGGGCCGACCTCCCCGTGGCTGGCCAGGTGGATCCGGTTGCCGGTGGAGACGCCGGCGGGGATCTTGACGTTGATGCTGCGGGAGGCGCGGACCCGTCCCTCCCCGGAGCACTCGTGGCACGGGTTGGTGATCACCGAGCCGTAGCCGCGGCAGTTCGGGCAGGGCTGGGTGGAGCGGATGTCACCGAGGAAGGAGCGCTGCACGGTGGTGACGTCACCCTGGCCGTGGCAGGTGCTGCAGCGGGTCGGCTCGCTGCCGTCGGCCGAGCCCTTGCCGTTGCACACCGTGCACAGCACCGCGGTGTCGACCTTGACGGACTTGGTGATCCCGAAGGCGGCCTCGGCCAGGTCGAGCTGCAGCCGGACCAGGGCGTCCTGGCCGCGGCGCACCCGCGAGCGCGGGCCGCGGGAGGTCTGCTGGCCGAACATCGCGTCCACCAGGTTGGTGAAGTCGAAGCCGGCCCCGCCGAACCCGCCGGCGCCGCCGAAGCCACCCGCACCGCCGAAGCCACCCATCTGGTTGGGGTCGCCGCCGCGGTCGTAGATGTGGCGCTTCTGCGGGTCCTTGAGGGTCTCGTAGGCCTCGTTGATCTGCTTGAACTTCTCGTGGGCGTCCTCGCTCTGGGCGACGTCGGGGTGCACCTTCATCGCCATCCGGCGGTACGCCTTCTTGATCTGCTCGTCGGTCGCGTCCCGGGAGACGCCGAGGACCTCGTAGTAGTCAGTGCTCATCGTCGTGTGGTTCGTCCTTCAGCCGTGGGCAGATTCGTTCGGTCGGGTGCGGGGCTCAGCCCTCGGCCAGGAAGCGGCCGACGTACCTGGCCACGGCCCGCACCGAGGCCATCGTCGAGGGGTAGTCCATCCGGGTCGGGCCGACGACCCCCAGGCTGGCCCAGATGTCGCCGTCACTGCCGTAGGCGCTGGCCACCAGCGAGGTGGTCTGCAGCTCACGGTAGGGGTTCTCGTGCCCGACCCGCACGGTGACGTCGCCGGGGGTGGCGGCCTCGCCGAGCAGCTTGAGCAGCACCACCTGCTCCTCCAGCGCCTCGAGCACCGGCTTGACGGTGGTCTCGAACTCGGCCCCGAAGCGGGTCAGGTTGGGCACCCCGCCGACCACCACCCGGGTGGAGGTGGAGGTGCCGAGGATCTCCAGCAGCGCGCTGCTGACCTGGGTGCCGGCCGCGGACAGCGGCGGCGGCAGCTGGTCGTCCAGCGTGCCGAGCGCGGCGGCGGCGTCGGCCAGCGACGTCCCGGCGAGCGCGGCGTTGAGGATGCCGCGGAGCTGGGCCAGCTCGTCCTCGGTGATGCCGGGGACCTCGACCGGGCGCTGGTCGACCTTGCCGGTGCTGCTGATCATGATGACCAGCACCCGGTCGCCGCCGAGGGAGACCAGCTCGACGTGGCGCACCGAGGCCGTGCTGAGCACCGGGTACTGCACGATCGCGACCTGCCGGGTCACCTGGGCCAGCAGCCGGACGGTGCGGCCCACGACGTCGTCGAGGTCGAGGGCGCCGGAGAGGAAGGTGCTGATGGCACGGCGCTCGGCCGGCGACAGCGGCTTGACGCCGGCCAGCCGGTCGATGAAGAGCCGGTAGCCCTTGTCGGTGGGGATGCGGCCGGCGCTGGTGTGGGGCTGGGTGATGTAGCCCTCGTCCTCCAGCACCGCCATGTCGTTGCGCACGGTGGCCGGGGAGACGCCGAGGTTGTGCCGCTCCACCAGGGCCTTCGAGCCGACCGGCTCCTGGCTGGAGACGTAGTCGGAGACGATGGCGCGCAGCACCTGCAGCTTGCGGTCGTCGAGCACGTGGCCTCCTCCCCCTCGGCCCGCGGTCGGTCGGCGCGCGGGACTGGCACTCCTCTAGGTCGAGTGCCAGTCTAACCGCTATGGCGAACAGCGGGGACGGGTCGGCGGTCGCGTCGGTCACATGGGTGGAGGTGGCCGAGCGGGTCTGGACGGCCGGGGTCGAACCGGACGCCGTCACCATCGGCCTGGTGGCCGGTGACGACGGGTTGCTGGTGGTCGACACCGGCTCCACCCCCGCGCAGGGACGGGCGCTGCGGGCCTCGGCCGAGCGGCTGACCGGGCTGCCGGTGCGGGCCGCGGTGGTCACCCACGCCCACTCCGACCACGCCTTCGGGCTGGCCGCCTTCGACGACGTGGACACCTTCGGACACGAGGGGCTGGCCGACGAGCTGGCGGCGGGCCCGGCGCTGGCGCGGGCCGCCGAGCTGGGCGTCGACCGCGACGACCTGCGCACTCCCAGCCGGCCGTTCGCGCTGGCCGCCGGCCTCGACCTGGGCGCGCGCTGGGTGGAGCTGGCCCACCTCGGGGTCGGGCACACCCGCTGCGACGTGGTCGTGGTGGTGCCCGACGCGCGCGTGGTGTTCGTGGGCGATCTGGCCGAGTCGGCGCCCTCGCCGGTCGACGGCACCCCCGCGCCCTGGTTCGGGGCGGACTCGGTGCCCGAGCAGTGGGCCGCCACCCTGGACGCGGTGCTCGGGCTGGTGGCCC
>NZ_QPKK01000270.1 GCF_003344635.1 Desertihabitans aurantiacus | reverse complement strand
CCTGGCCGTGGCCGGGGACGGCGACGGTCGGGGCGGCCTGCGGGCGCTGGACCGGGGAGATCGGCAGCAGCTGGCGGCGGTCGCGCGGCGCGTGGGCGACGTGCCGGCCGCCGGCGAGGATGTCGGTGAGCCGGGTGGCGACGTCGGCGTAGTCGTCGAAGCCGAGCACCGCGTCGGCCTCGGGCAACGACTCGGCCAGCTCGCGGCCGTAGCGCTCGGCGAGGCAGCCCACGGCGACCACCGCGCGGGCCCGGCCGGTCTCCTTGAGGTCGGCGGCGGCCAGCAGCGTGTCGACGGAGTCCTTCTTGGCCGACTCGACGAAGCCGCAGGTGTTGACCATCACCGCCTCGGCCTGCTCGGGGTCGTCCACGAGGCGGAAGCCGCCGGCCTCCAGCCGGGCAGCCAGCTCCTCGGAGTCGACGTCGTTGCGGGCGCAGCCGAGGGAGACGAGGTGGACGTTGGTGAGCTGGGCGGGGCCCTGGGTGGTGGCAGTCATGACCGTCCCAGTATGGCCCAGGTGACCCGTCCTCCCCCTACGCTCGTCGGCGACGCCGCCGACCGGCGGCGTCGCACCGCGAAGAGGAGTTCCATGTTCCGTCCACGTGTCCCGCTGGCCATCGCCGCCGTCGTCTGCGGTCTGGGTCTGTCGCTGAGCGCCTGCAGCGCCGGCGCCGAGCAGACCGAGTCCCCCGCGCCTGCCGGCAGCTCGGCCCCGGCGGAGGCCCCGGAGCAGACCGAGGAGACCACCGGCGAGGAGGGCTCGGAGTCGGGCACCGACGGCAAGCCGGCCAAGGAGGACGTGGTCGCCGGCTACGCCGCGCTGATCGAGGAGCAGATGGGCTCGATGGTGCCCGACGGCGGCGAGGTCGACACGGAGGCCATCGTCACCGAGGTGGCCCAGTGCTTCGTCGACGAGGTCTACGACGAGGCCTCGGTGCAGACGCTGGAGGCGCTGGCCGCCTCCGACGCCGCCGGCATCGACCCGGCCGACGCCCAGCTGTTCACCGACGCCCAGGGCACCTGCACCGAGCAGGTCACCGAGAGCATCCAGGAGCAGATGGGCGGCTGAGCCGCCGGCGGACGCCGTCCGCCCAGCACGAGGGCCCGGGTCGACGACCCGGGCCCTCGGCGCGTCCGCTCAGGCGCGCTGCAGGTTCTCCAGCACCTCGTCCAGCTCGTCGGGCTTGACCAGCACCTCGCGCGGCTTGGAGCCCTCCGAGGGCCCGACGACGCCACGGGTCTCCAGGATGTCCATCAGCCGGCCGGCCTTGGCGAAGCCGACCCGCAGCTTGCGCTGCAGCATCGAGGTGGAGCCGAGGTCGAGCTGGACGACCAGCTTGGCCGCCTCCAGCACCAGCTCCATGTCGTCGCCGATGTCCTCGACCACCTTCTTCGACTCCGCCGGGGCGGCGACGTCCTCGCGGTAGGTCGGGGCCAGCTGCCCGGTGACGTGCTTCACCACCGAACGGACCTCGGCCTCCCCCACCCAGGCGCCCTGCACGCGGACCGGCTTGCCGGCCCCCATCGGCAGGAACAGCCCGTCACCCTGACCGACCAGCTTCTCCGCACCGGGCTGGTCGAGGATGACCCGGGAGTCGGTCATCGAGGAGGTGGCGAAGGCGAGCCGGCTGGGCACGTTGGCCTTGATCAGACCGGTCACCACGTCGGTGCTCGGGCGCTGGGTGGCCAGCACCAGGTGGATACCGGCGGCGCGGGCCAGCTGGGTGATCCGCACGATCGAGTCCTCGACGTCGCGCGGGGCCACCATCATCAGGTCGGCCAGCTCGTCGACGATCACCAGCAGGTAGGGGTAGGGCGCGAGCACCCGCTCCGAACCCTCCGGCGGCTTCACCTGCCCGGCCCGGACGGCCTTGTTGAAGTCGTCGACGTGGCGGAACCCGAAGGCGGCCAGGTCGTCGTAGCGCAGGTCCATCTCGCGGACCACCCACTGCAGCGCCTCGGCGGCCTTCTTCGGGTTGGTGATGATCGGGGTGACCAGGTGCGGGATGCCCTCGTAGGCGGTCAGCTCGACCCGCTTGGGGTCGACCAGCAGCATCCGCACCTCGTCGGGGGTGGCCCGCATCATCACCGAGGTGATCATCGAGTTGATGAAGGAGGACTTGCCCGAGCCGGTGGCGCCGGCCACCAGCAGGTGCGGCATCTTGGCCAGGTTGGCCACCACGAAGCCGCCCTCGACGTCCTTGCCGAGCCCGACCGTCATCGGGTGGTGGTCGCCGCGGGCCTTGGACGAGCGCAGCACGTCGCCGAGGGTGACCACCTCCTTGTCGACGTTGGGGATCTCGATCCCGATCGCGGACTTGCCCGGGATCGGGGAGAGGATCCGGACGTCGGCGCTGGCGACGGCGTAGGCGATGTTCTTGCTCAGCGCGGTCACCTTCTCGACCTTCACCGCCGGGCCGAGCTCGACCTCGTAGCGGGTCACCGTCGGGCCCCGGGTGTAGCCGGTGACGGTGGCGTCGATGCCGAACTCCTCCATCACCTGGGTGAGCTGGCCGACCACGGCGTCGGAGGCCTGGGTGCGGGCCTTGGGCACGGTGCCGGCCTTGAGCGCACCGGCGTCGGGCAGCAGGTACTGCACATCGCCCGACAGCGTCAGCTGCTCGACCCGCTGCGGGATCGGGGTGTGGTTCGGCGGCTCCAGGGCGGTGTGGTCGAGCGAGCCCTCACCGGCGGCGGGCGGCAGACCGGCGGTGGTGCGCCGGTCCGGGGCCGGTTCCGGGACGTCTGCGGGCGCCGGGGCCGCTGCGGGGGCGGCGACCTCGGTCGGGTCGTCGACGACGGTGGTGGCCTCGCCGTCGGTGGTGTCGTCGCCGGCGGTCAGGCTGCGGCGGCGGCGCCTGCGCGGCGGCTCCTCCACCACGGGCGTGTCGTAGGCCTCGTCGACGCCGTACTCGATGTCGTCGGGACGCCGCTCGAGGCGGCGGGGGGCGGCGTCGCGCAGGGCGCGGATCCGGCCGGGCACCTCGTGCAGCGGGACCCCGACCACCACGACCAGGCCGAACACCGCCAGCAGCACCAGCAGCGGGATGCTCACCCAGACGGTGAGCAGCTCCGAGAGCAGGCTGGAGGAGATGAACCCGAGGACGCCGCCGGCCTCGCGGAGCAGCTCGGGCTGGGACGGCTCGGGGCTGCCCTGGGAGATGTTGACCAGCCCGAGCAGACCCAGCGACAGCGCCAGCCAGCCGACCGCCTGGCGGCCGGCGGGGCCGTTGCGGTCGGGGTGGCGCAGGGTGCGCCAGGCCATCCCGGCGAAGAACAGCGGTGCGGCGACCGAGAGCATGCCGATCACGGTGGAGACGCCGACGTGCACCCAGCGCCCGACCGGGTCGGGCAGCCCGAACCAGAACTCCGCGGCCAGCACGATGGCGATCGCCAGCATCAGCAGACCGGCCCCGTCGCGCCGCAGCGCCGGGTCGAGCTCCTCCTCGCGCGGGCCGAGGCTGCGGGCCATCGCCCCCACCCCGTGCGCCAGCCCGGAGAACATCGCCAGCACCCCGTTGCCGATCACGGCCCAGACCGAGCGCCGGGGTGCGGCCGCGCGCGCCTGCGGACGCCGGGTCGCCGGCTTGCGGGTCGCCGGCTTGCGGGCCGAGGACGCCGGTCGGCTGGTGCGGGTGGAGGACTTGCTTCCGGACGACCGCGGACGGCTGGAACCGGACCGAGACGTCGATCCGGTGCTCGACCGCGGTGGGGAAGACGCGCGGGTCGCCATGGCACGGAGGCTACGCCATCACCGCCCGCCGGGGGCCCGCACACGCCGGAGCGCCGGGCGCCCCGCCGCCGTCGCCGCACACGACCCCCGGAGGTGCGGGGTCAGAGGTGCGGGCGGAGCCGCCAGAGGTGGTCGACCGGCCCGATCCCCGCCCCCAGCGCGAACCCCGCGACGATCCCGCCGGTGGTGTAGTCCTTGGCGCGGCCGACCGCGGTCGGCACGTCGTCGCCGAGGGCGAGCCGGCTGGCCAGCGCGGAGGCCAACGTGCAGCCGGTGCCGTGGGTGTGGCGGTTGTCCGCGCGCTCGGCGGTGAAGGCGAGCGGCTCGTCGGCGTCGGCGCCCAGCAGCAGGTCGGTCGGCGGTCCGGAGTGGTGGCCGCCCTTGACCAGCACCCAGTCGGCGCCGGTGCCGGCCAGCGCGCGGGCCAGCTCGGCGGGTGGGGTCTGCTCGGGCAGCCCGCTGAGCAGCACCGCCTCGGGCAGGTTGGGGGTGACCACCGTGGCGTGCGGCAGCAGCAGCTCGCGCAGCGCGGCGACCGCGTCGGCGGCCAGCAGCGGGTCGCCGTGCTTGGACGCGCACACCGGGTCGACCACCACCGGGACGCCGGGCGGCAGGGTCCGCAGCAGCCCGGCCACCGTCTCGATCACCTCGGCGGTGGGCAGCATCCCGGTCTTCACCGCGTCCACGCCGATGTCGTCGACGACGCTGCGGAACTGCCCGCTGACGGCCTCCACGGGCAGCGGCCAGTAGTCCTGGACGCCGAGGGAGTTCTGGGCGGTGACCGCGGTGAGCACGCTCATCCCGTGCACCCCGAGGGCCAGCATCGTCTTGAGGTCGGCCTGGATCCCCGCACCCCCACCGGAGTCCGACCCGGCGACGGTGAGCACCCGGGCGGTCGGCAGCACGGGCTCAGGCGCCGAAGTGGTCATGCCCACCGGCCCCCTCCCACTCCCGGCCGTCCACGGTGACGCGGGTGCCCGCCTCGGGCGCCGTGAGCACCCGGCCGACCACCCGCCAGCCCGCCGGGACGTCGGCCTCGGCGAAGGTGGCGGCCAGCGCGTGGTCCTCCCCGCCGGTGAGGACCAGCCGCAGCGGGTCGCCGCCGGTGGCCGCCGCCACCGTCTGCAGCACGTCGGGCACCTCGAAGGCGGAGCTGTCGAGGTCGATGGCGACCCCGGAGGCCGCGCACACGTGCCCGAGGTCGGCCAGCAGCCCGTCGGAGACGTCGATCATGGCGGTGGCGCCGGCCTCGCGAGCCTCTCCCCCGGCGCCCCACGGCACCTCGGGTGCGAGCTGGGCGGCCACCGCGGCCCGCGGCGAGCGGAACCCGCGGCCGAGCACGGCGAGGCCGGCGGCGGCCCAGCCG
>NZ_QPKK01000027.1 GCF_003344635.1 Desertihabitans aurantiacus | reverse complement strand
CGACGTCATCGACGCCGCCGCCGCCCGCCCGCCCGCCTGAGACGACGACGGCCCGGCACCCGCCTGGGTGCCGGGCCGTCGGGGTGCCGGGGCTCAGACCGGGATGGTCTGACGCTCCTGGCTGACGGTGTCGGTCGGGTCGTCGTGCTCGATGGAGCTGACGTTGGCCGAGTTGTACACCTTCTCGTCGAGCAGGCCGTTGCGCTTGCCGACGATCACCGGCACCAGCGCCTGGCCGGCCACGTTGGTGGCGGTCCGCATCATGTCGAGGATCGGGTCGATCGCCAGCAGCAGACCGACGCCCTCCAGCGGCAGACCCAGGGTGGACAGGGTCAGCGTCAGCATCACCACGGCACCGGTCAGACCGGCGGTCGCGGCCGAACCCACCACCGAGACGAAGGCGATCAGCAGGTAGTGCTGGATGCCCAGCTCGATCCCGAACAGCTGGGCCACCGTGATGGCGGCCAGGGCCGGGTAGATCGCGGCGCAGCCGTCCATCTTCGTGGTGGCGCCGAAGGGCACCGCGAAGCTGGCGTAGTTCGGGGAGACGCCCAGGTTGCGGGTGACCACCCGCTGGGTCAGCGGCAGGGTGCCGACCGAGGAGCGGGAGACGAAGGCGAACTGGATCGCCGGCCAGGCGCCGGCGAAGAAGCGCCGCACGCTCAGCCCGTGCGCCTTGACCAGCACCGGGTAGAGCACGAACAGCACGATGGCGCAGCCGACGTAGACGTCGATGGTGAAGACCGCCAGCGGGCCGATGAGGTCCCAGCCGTAGTTGGCGACGGCCCGGCCGATCAGACCGGCGGTGCCGATCGGGGCCAGCCGGATGACCCACCAGACCAGCTTCTGCACGATCTCCAGCACGCTGCGGTTGAGGTCGAGGAACGGCTCGGCCTTCTTGCCGACGGCCAGCGAGGCCGCGCCGAGCGCGATGCCCAGCACCACGAGCTGCAGCACGTTGAACGACAGCGAGACGCTGCCGTCGCTGTCGGCCTCGGCCCCGAGGGCGAGGATGTTGGAGGGGACGATCGAGTTGAGGAAGTCCAGCCAGGTGCCCTGGGTGCTGGAGGCCTCGGCGGCGGAGAGGTCGACCGTGGCGCTCGCGCCCGGGTTGGTGAGCAGGCCGATGGTGATGCCGATGACGACCGAGATCAGCGAGGTGATCGCGAACCACAGCAGGGTCTGACCGGCCAGCCGGGCCGCGTTCGTGACCTCACGGAGGTTGGCGATCGAGACGATGATCGCGGTCAGCACCAGCGGCACCACGATCACCCGGAGCAGGGAGACGAAGGTGCTGCCGACGGTGGACAGGGTGGTGGTCAGCCAGTCCACCTCCCAGGTGCGGGCGACCAGACCGAGGCCGATGCCGACCGCCAGACCGAGCAGCACCTGGGCCCAGAACGGGAGGGACGCGCGCTTGGGCGTCTTGTCGTTGCCGACCGAGTGCTCGGTCGCGGATGTGCTCATCGCAGAGCTGCCTTTCGGGGTGCGGGGGCACGTCGCGCAGAGGTGGCGACGGCCGGGGTGCGGGAGGAGATGAGGGGACGCAGGGGTCAGCGACAACCGGCGCTGATCACGAGGGCGAGGTCGACGTGACGCCGTCGCCTCAGCGGTACCCACACTGTCGTCACGAGCACCGGAACCTAGCGCAGCGCACCCCTATTCCGCCTTCGCCCGAGATCGCGTATCTCATCGCGGTCACGTCCGGCGTGCCACGGCGTGTCGCCCGCCCCGGCCCCGACGGCGGACAGGTTCCGAGGCGACGGCCCCGGTAGGTTCGGCCCCGTGCCCCTCCTCGACGACGCCGCCGTCGCCCGCCTGCGGGACCGGCTGGAGACCCTGGACTACCGCTCCGACCCGGTGCTCGCGCTGATCGGCGCCGACGGTCAGGCGGGGCTGGGGCGCAACTCGACGGTCCCGGCGGAGCGGGCGCTGCGCGGGGACGGCTCCGAGCTCGCCACCTGCGTGCGGTTGTGGCTGCTGCAGCGCGAGGTCGCGCTGCCCGAGCTGCGTCGCGCCCTCGGCGACAGCCTGGACGACCTCCGGGCCGCCGGCCTGGTGGAGACCGCCGGCGAGGTCGCACGGGCGGCGGTGGACGTCCGGCCCTACGCCAGCGACGACGACGGCGCGGGCGGCTGGCTGGTGGCCGACCTCACCCCCGGTCTCGACCAGCAGGTCGCGCCGATGCGTCCGGACTACGTGCTGGGCGCCTCGCCGGCCTCGACCACGCTGGCCCAGCTGGCGATCCGGCGTCCGGTCGGTCGGGCCCTCGACCTCGGCACCGGCTGCGGGGTGCAGAGCCTGCACCTGGCCCGGCACGCCGAGGAGGTGGTCGCCACCGACCTCAACCCGCGGGCGCTGGCGCTGGCCGACCTCACGCTGCGGCTGAGCGGGGCGCGCACCGGCGCCGGCCGTCCGGTCGAGCTGCGCGAGGGCAGCCTGTACGAGCCGGTGGCCGGCGAGCAGTTCGACCTGGTCCTCACCAACCCGCCGTACGTGATGTCGCCGCCGGAGGGGGAGCGGCTGGTCTACCGCGAGGGCGTCTTCACCGGTGACGCGCTGGTGCGCCGGGTGGTGGCCGACGGCACCCGCCACCTCGCCCCGGGCGGCACGCTGCAGGTGCTGGCCAACTGGGCCCACGTCCGCGGCGAGCACTGGGGTGACCGGGTGTCGGGCTGGGTGGCCGGCAGCGGCTGCGACCTGTTCGCGGTGCAGCGCGAGGTGCTCGACCCGGCCGCCTACGTCGAGCTGTGGCTGGCCGACGCCGGGCTCGCCGGCAGCCCCAGCTACCGCGAGCGCTACCACCGCTGGCTGGACTACTTCGACGAGCTCGGGGTGGAGGCGGTGGGGATGGGCTGGCTCGCGGTGCACCGGGCCGAGCGGGCCCGGCCCCAGCTGCGCACCCTGGACTGGCCGCACGCGGTGGAGCAGCCCGTCGGGCCGGCGCTGGCTGGTCAGCAGCAGGGGCTGACCTGGTCGCTGCTGGCCGAGGACGAGCTGCTCGCCCTGCGCTGGCGGCTCGCGGAGGACGTCGTGCAGGAGACCATCGGACGTCCCGGGGCGGCCGACCCCGAGCACGTCGTGCTGCGCCAGCAGCGCGGGCTGCGGCACGCGATGGCCGTCGACACCGCGACCGGCGGCGTGCTGGGCGCCTGCGACGGCGAGCTCACCCTCGGCCAGATCCTGGCCGCGGTCGCCACCCTGCTCGAGGACGACCCGGACGCCGTCCGCGCGCGGGTGCTGCCCCGGGTGCGGGAGGCGCTGGCCGACGGGCTGCTGCTGCCCGCCTGACCCGCAGAGCCCCAGGTCCCGGCAGGCGCAGTGCCTGCCGGGACCCTCGGGGGAGGTCAGCGTCGCGGACGCGGACCCGTCACTGGCTGTCCACCGGGGCGACGTTGGTCACCAGGTAGACGTTGTCGTTGTAGTCGTAGTTGATCCCGGAGTAGTCCATCGTCACGAAGTACTGCCCGGGGACGGCCTGGCCCTCGCGGTCCTCGACCGGCCAGATCCGGATGTGGTGGCCCAGCTGGCAGCCGGCGTTACCGCTGCCGCAGCTGTCGGGGCTGGTGTCGTTGAGCGTCCAGTCGCTCGACTCCGGGTCGATCCGCCAGCTCCAGGTCGCCGGACCGGGTGTGAAGCTCGCCAGCGCCGGGTTGGTGCCCGAGCCCTGGATCCGCGGACGCAGGGTCTGCGCCCACGCTCCGTTGTGCGTGAGCACCCGGTTGAACGAGCCCTTGTTGCCCACCGGGTGCCAGCCGAAGGCCGCGGTGTTGTTGCAGCAGGTGTGGTAGGCCGCGAGCTGGCGCACCGTGACCGGCTGGGACGTGTTGAGCCGGCGCCAGGTCCTCGAGTGCACCTCGTCGCCGATCTTCTCCAGGCGTCCGGAGTTGTTCACCTGCTGCCCGCTGCCGACGATGGTCGTCCCGACCCCGTAGGCCTCGACGATCTCGACCACGTCCGGCTCGTTGCCGCCCTCGCTCTGGGACTGCCAGATCGCGCCCAGCTCGACCACCGCCGACGGCCCGTCAGACCCGTTGTGACGGATCCGCAGCTCGGACTCGAAGGCGGTGTTCTGCCCGCTGCCGACCCCGGTGAAGCGGACGGTCAGCGTCAGCTGGGAGCCGACGGCCACCGTGGCCGGCAGCTGCGGCGGGTTGACCAGCTCGAAGTCGTCCGGGTCCGCGACCTGCAGCCCGAGCACCTGCAGCGGGGCGCTGCCGGTGTTACCGATCCGCACGGTCGCGGTGTCGGCGTTGGACGGGTTGGAGGCCGTCGACTGGATCCGGCTCATCACCAGCCGGTCGTGGAAGGGCGCCGCCTCGGGGTTGGTGAGGGTGAGGTCGCCGTTGCCGAGCTGGACGATGCTGAAGGTCATCGAGCGCTCGGTGACGTTGCCGGCACCGTCGGTCGCGGTCACCTCGACGGTGTGGTCGCCGGTGCCGGTGACCTGGAACGGTGCGGTGTAGTTCTGCACCGGGCCGCCGTCGACGGAGTAGTCGACGAACTCCAGGGTCTGGTCGGTGGCCGTGACGGTGACGGTCACCGGGCCGCTGTACTCGCCGTCCTGGCCGTCGCCCTCCAGCGCGACCGCCACCCGCGGCGGCACCACGTCGGTGTCGGAGGTGCTGGTGATCCGCACCCACTGCAGCTTGGTGTTCGTGCCGGTGGAGGCGAGCGTCAGCGCCCCGTCGTCCACGTGCACGGTGGCCTCGCCCGTCTGGTAGTCGCCTGCGGCCCCGGGGTCGAACCCCTGCACCACCGGCGTCCCCTCGACGGCGACCGAGTGCACCGAGTCGGCGTAGTCGGGGTCGCCGACCGACACCTCCACGGTGTACTCGCCGTCGGCCAGGGCGTACTCCCACTCACCGTCGACCACCCCCGCGACGGTGGTGTCGTCGACGATGACCAGCGAGGCATCCAGCGGGTCGCTCTCGGAGCTGCGCAGCCGGGTGTCGGCGGTCTTGGCGGCCCCGCCCTCGGTCCGGACCCAGCCGTAGCCGCGGTCCTCGGCGAACAGCTGGCCGGTGTCGGCCACCCAGCCCGACGGGGTCGGCGCGGCCGCGGTCTGGAAGTTCACCTGAGCCACCGTCTGCGGCTCGCCCGGCCCGCCGACCGGGGTCACCTCCACGTAGTTGATCTTCGTGTTGGTGCCCCCGTCCTGGTCGAGGGTCAGTCGGCCGTCGAGCACCTCCACGGTCACCGTCTCGGTGGCGTGGCGGTCGGGCGAGCCGTTGGCCGCGGGCGAGTTGCCGAAGCCGTCGACCACCGCCACGCCCTCGGCGTTGACCACGTGGGTCTCCGGCGCGCTGCCCTTCTGGGGATCGCCCACCGCCACGGTGACCTGGTAGGCACCGTCCGGCACGGACAGCTCCCAGCTGCCCTCCTGCGCGATCCCGCCCGAGGCGTCGGGCGGCAGGTCCATGTGCAGCAGGGTGTCCAGCCGCTGGTCGGCGGCGAGGTTGCGGTCGCGGCCGTTGCCGACCAGACCCAGCGGCTGACCCGAGCTCGCGCCGACCCAGCCGTAGCTGAGGCCGCTTCCCTGGTCGGCCCCGGAGCGGGCGCCGAAGGCGTCGCCGGAGTCGCGCAGGTAGCCCGTGGGCACCGGTGCGGTCGCGCTCTGGAAGTTGACCTTCACCGTCTCCTCGACCGGCGGTGGCTCCTCGTCCCCGGCCACCCGGACGTTCTCCACCACGAACACGTAGTCCTGGTAGTCGCCGTTGGCCGCGTCCTCGAAGGCCACCAGGAACCGGTCGCCACCCAACGGGTAGACGCGGGCCCGGTGCAGACCCCCGCTGTCGTTGCGGGCGTCCTCGGTGTAGCCGGTCCGGTTGAAGGTGTTGGAGAAGTAGTAGAAGCCGAACTCCGCCTCACCGGGGTCGAACTCGCTGCCGCTGCCCGCGCCCGTGGCCGGGTAGAGGGTCTGCAGCTGACCGTTGGCGATCGAGCCCACCTGGCGGGTGGTGACCTGTGAGCCCTCGGCGGTGTACCAGCCGAAGGGCAGGTTCTCCTGCGGAGCGAAGGCAGCCACCGGCCGCATCGTCACCGGGCCGTCGCCGGCCCGTTCGAACAGCGGCGCCAGGACCTCGTCGCCCTTGGGTGCGGGGTCGGTGCCCCCAGCCAGTCCGCTCCAGCCGGCGAC
This sequence comes from Desertihabitans aurantiacus, assembly GCF_003344635.1. GTDB lineage: Bacteria > Actinomycetota > Actinomycetes > Propionibacteriales > Propionibacteriaceae > Desertihabitans > Desertihabitans aurantiacus. Next base: position 14,625 of record NZ_QPKK01000027.1, on the reverse strand, counting down.
GACGTCGAGCTCGAGGGTGTCCAGGACCAGCTGCAACGGCGGCTCCTCCCCACCCTCCTGGCCCTGGAAGGCGAGCGCCCGCAGCGCCACCGTGCGGGTCGCCCCGTCCGGGGTGGTGAGCACCAGCTCCGCCGTGCGCACCCCGACCGTGCCGCTCGGGTCGAACCCGATGGTCAGGGCCTTCTCCCCGCCGGCGGCGACGGTGCCCGGGGCGCCGACGCTGAACTGCCCGGCGTGCGTGCCGCGCAGTGCGGCCGTCACCGCGACCGGCTCGTCGCCGGTGTTGTGCAGGGTGATCTGGGTGCTGTCGGTGGCCTGCTCGTCGTTGAGCGTCGCCGACATCGTCACCTCGTCGGTGCTGAGGTCGATGCCCCCGCCCGTCTGGCCCTCGGGCACCCGCAGCAGGTAGAGCTGCTGCGGCTCACCGCCGCGGTTGTACTGGTTGATGTAGAGGTTGCCGGGGTTGACCGAGGTGTCCTCGACCAGGTCCAGCGGGTCGGCGTAGCCGGTGAAGCCCGGGACGTCGGTGCCGTTCTGGGCGCCGAGCACCTCGCCGTCACCGGCCACCTGCATGGTGAGGATGTCGTCGTTGCCGCTGAAGCGGATGACCATCATCCGGTTCTTGAGCTCTCCGTCGAAGGTGTCGGAGGTGTACTCGATGACGCCGTTGGGCGACTTGTTGAAGTCGAAGTCGTAGGCCCAGCCCCGGAAGTTCGGGTCCGGCTCGGTGCTGGCCGGGTACTTCGACCCACCCGAGCCCGCGCCCTCCGGCCGGCCGGCGTTGTTCAGCGCCCACTCGCACCGGGCCGGGTTCGGGTGGCCGTAGTAGCCACCCTGCTCGACGTCGAAGAGGAAGTCGCGCTGGGTCGGGTGGTTGGTGACGGCGGGCACGGAGCCGCCGGTGTAGGGCTGGCCGTCGATCCGCCGGGTGCTGCACACCTCGGTGACGTCGGTGCCGTTGCCGTAGCCGTTCTGCCCGGCCTGCTGGGTGGTGCTCATCGTCATCGTGCCGCCGGCCACGGTGACGCCGGGGCTGTTGCCACCGCCGGCGGTGCCGTTGGTCGGGACGTAGATGTGGCCGTTGGAGTGCCACAGCAGGTCGTAGGCGTTGCGGATGCCGGTGGCGTAGATCTCCAGCGGGGCGTCGTCGGCGTACGGGTCGTAGTCGCCGCCGACCTCCTCGGTGGCCACGTCGACCGGGCCGGCGGCGCGGACGTCCTGCAGCACCTGCTCGGGGTCGAACCGCAGCAGGGCGGCGGTCAGCTGGGTCTCCCCGCGGGTGCCCCAGGCGCCGTCGACGTCACCGGCGGCCTGGTTCGAGCCCTGCAGGAAGTACATCCACGGGTCACCCCCGTCGCCGGAGGGGCCGTAGCTGAGCGAGTTGGACAGGTGGTCCTTCTGCGAGCGGGGCAGGTTGACGAAGACGTCGGTGACCACCGGTGCGTCCACGTCGGAGAAGTCGACCACCGACAGCTTGGAGCCGATCCGGGCGCTCTCGTTGCCGAGGTTGGCTGTGGCGTGGGTGACCCAGGCCAGGTCCGGGTCCGAGGTGTCGAACACCAGACCGACCGCGGCCCGCCCGGCGAACAGACCCAGGTCCTGGGCCGGGCCGAGGGTGCCGTCGGGCAGGATCTCGTAGCGGAACATGCCCTGGCCGATGGTGGTCGCCCACAGGTGGCCGTCGTGCACGACCAGCGAGGCGAAGTACTTCCCGTTGGCCGCGCCGGAGGCGGTGGGCAGCAGCACCTTCTCGAAGCTGACGCCCTCGACCGGGGTGAACTCCTCCTCGTTCTGCCCGCCGTCGTCCTTCCCGGTGGTGAAGAGGGTCTGGAACGTCCCGAAGGTGTTGCCGGCCTCGTCCAGCACCCCGTCGATCACGTAGCGGTAGGTGGTGTCGGGCTTCAGCGCGGCAGCCGGGCTGAAGGCGATGGTGTCGTTGCCGCCGGTGGAGCCGCGGTTGCCCGCGACCTCCACCTCACCGGTCGGGGTCTGCTCGAAGAGCTTGACCGCCGCGTCGGTGAGCGAGGTAGCGCGATCGGGATCGACGCCCAGACCGGTGCCTGGGACGGAGACCGAGGCCGAGACCGAGGTGTCGAGGGCGACGTCGGTGGCCCGCAGCGCCGGGATGGTCGCGGTGACGAAGGGCTGCGCGCCGAGGCTGCGCACCCGGACGTAGTTGATCTTCGTGTTCTGCCCGCCGACCGCGCTGACCGTCAGCCGGCCGTCCTCGACACCGGTCTGCACCGTCGCCTCGAGGAACTCCTGCCCGCTGGTGCCCTGGAACCGGGCGATGGCCACCCCGTTCTCCACGTTGATCGCGTGGTGGGCGCCGTACTCGCCCCCGCCGCCGGGCTGGTCGCCGACCGAGACCGCCACCTCGTACAGGCCCTCCGGGACGGCGATCTCCCAGGACCCGGGCGTGCACTGGTTGGTGCTGCAGTTGGTGCTGCCACCGAAGACGGTGCCGATGTCGGCGTACTGCATGTGCATCAGCGAGTTGAGCCGCGGGTCGATCCCGGTCCGGGTGCGGAGCCGGGGGTTCTTCGTCATGTCGAGCGGGGTGCCACCATCCTGCGCGACCCAGCCGTAGCTGAGCCCGTCGCCGCGGTCGCCGAAGGGTGCGCCGCTGTCGGCGCGGTAGCCGGTGGGCACCGGGGCGTTCGCGGGCTGGAAGTTGACGTCGACCGCCAGGTCGTCGAGCACCGTGATGGTGAAGGACGCCGTGCTGGTCTCGCTGCCGTCGTTCCCGCTCACCTCGACGGTGTAGGGCTGCTCGGCCGCGGTGCCCGGGGCCAGCGTGCCGGAGATGACACCGTCGGCGTGGGCCAGACCCTCGGGCAGACCCGTCACGGTGACGGCGACCTCGTCGCCGTCCTCGTCGAAGGTGCCGACCGGGATCCGGGTGCGCTGACCCTCGACGAGGGTGCGGTCACCGGTGAGCAGGACCTCCGGCGCGGTGTTGCCCGGGTCGACCTCCCGCTCCACCTCGACGGCGAAGTCGTCGAAGGCCACCGTCAGCGGGTTGGTGGTCTCGTTGCGCTCGGTGGCGAAGACGCCGGCGATGCTGGCCGGCTCCCCGCCCTCAGCGAGTGCCGCACCGTCGAAGAAGGACTGCGGCACGGTGGAGGAACCGAGCTCGACCGGCGCCGCGGTGCCCACCTGGTAGCTCGCGGTGGCGGTGCCGGCCTCGTCGTCGAGCACCAGCGCCAGCTCGACGTCGGTGCCCTCGGCGAAGACCGCCGAGTTCTTCTCGTCGCTGGCCGCGACGACCTTCCCGCCGAGCTCGCGCTGGAACTGGACCCGCACGTTCGTGCCGGCCTGGTTCTGCACGCTGAGGTTGACCAGGTTGTCCTCGTCGAGGCCGAACCACAGACCGCCCTTCTCCGCGCTCGCGGTCGTGTCGAAGTCGGGCGCGACCACGGTGGTGCGGACGGTGGTGACGCCGCCGGCGGCGTCGACCCCGACGCCCAGGGCGTTGAGCAACGAGTTGGTGCCGGTGGTCTGCACGTTGTCGGCGTACTGGATGCCGCGGGTGGCCTCGATGCTCAGGACGCCGTCGTGCACGTCGAGCAGGGAGGGCTCGTAGCCGGGCACCTCGGGGTCGCTGGGCGTCCCGTCGGCCGCCAGCCGCGCCGAGGGCGGGTCGACCACGGTGAACCCGGTGCCCTGGCCGTCACCGTCGACCAGACCGCCGCCCGAGCCGTCGAAGGACAGCGCGACCGGGGGCTCGGGCACCAGGGCGGCACAGCCCAGCGTGGACAGCGGCGCGCACGCCTGCGCAGGCTCGCCGGCGACGAAGGCGGCGTCCAGGCTGAAGGCGGCGAAACCGCTGTTGGCGGCCACCACCAGCTGGTACGCACCGGCCCCCTCGACCGCGAGGCTGACCTGCTCGGGGTTGCCGGCGGTGACGGACTCCCCGACCAGGGCGCCGTCGGGGTCACGGACGAACAGCGAGAGGTCGGCCGGGCCCTGCCAGGTGAGGCTGCCGCTCAGGGTGCCCGGTCCGGACACCTCGAAGGGGTAGCTGCGGTAGCGCTGCCCGGTGGTGTGGGACGTCCCGAGGAAGGTGCGCTCGTCGGCGGTGGCCTGCACCGCGACGTCGAGGTCGAAGTGGGCCGAACCGCTCGGGGCGGAGACGTAGAGCCGGTAGGTGCTGCCGGCCTCGGCGGGGAAGGACAGCTGCTCCGGAGTGGCCGGGGTCTGCGAGCTGGCCAGCAGCGGTCCGGCGTCCGGGGTCTGCGGGTCGGTGACCTCGCGGACGTACAGGTCGAGGTTGGCCCCGCCCTGCCAGCCCAGCGACGCGGTCGCGGTGCCGTCCTCGGCGGCGGTGAAGTCGAAGGAGTCGTAGCCCTGACGGCCGCCGCCGGTGGCGGTGAAGCCCAGGTGGCCGGGGAAGCTGCGCCCCGCACCGGTCTGCAGCGCGGCGTCCAGGGTGAAGGCAGCGGCGCTGCCGGTGGAGGAGACGACGAGCTGGTGGTCACCGGGTTCGTCGACCTCGAAGGCGATCCGCTCCGGGTTCGCCGTGGTCTTGGAGATGCCAACCAGGTCGCCCTCGGGGTCGCGCAGGTAGAGGGCGAGGTCACCCGGCCCGGACCAGCCGAGCTCGGCGGTCACCAGGCCCGGCTCGTCCACGGCCAGGGTGTAGGTGCGCCAGTTCTGCGAGGCGGGGTCGGTGGTGCCGACGATGGACCGTCCGGGCCCGGGCCGCAGGGTCGCACGCAGGTCGTAGCCGGACGCGCCCGAGGTCGCCTTCACGGTCAGCCGGTACCGCTCGCCGGCGCTGACCGGCAGGCTGAGCTGCTCGATGTCGGCGGTGGTGGCCGAGGACAGCAGGATCGCCCCGACCTGACCACCGGTCGAGAGGGGGCTGAGGTAGAGGTCGAGGTTCGCGTCCCCGACGGCGTCCAGCTGGACACCCAGCTCGCCGTCGGCGCCCACGGTGACGTCGTGGGACTCATACACCTGCCGGCCGCCCCCGGTGGAGACGAATCCGGCCTGGGCGGTGAAGTGACGCTCCTGGTCGGCGGTCAGCGCGCCCGCCTGACGCAGCGAGGAGGTGACCTCGTAGGCCGCGGTGCCGCTCTCGGCCCGGACCAGCCACTCGTAGTCGCCGGCCGGCACCTCGGCGGTCAGCCGCTCCGGGTTCGCGTCGGAGCGGATCACGTCGACGACGGCGCCGCTCTTGGTGCGCAGGTAGAGCCCGAGGTCGGCCCCACCCGTCCAGCCGAGGCTGCCGGCCACCACGGTCGGCGCGGTGACCGAGAACGGGTGCGCCCGGTAGGTCTGCCCGGCCGAGGCGACGGTGCCGAGGTAGCGGCGCTCGGGGTCGGCGGTCTGGTCGGTGCTGAGCGTGTAGTCGCTCACCCCGGCCGCTGCCTGCACGTAGAGCCGGTAGGTCTGGCCGGCGACGGCCTCCCAGCTCAGCTGCTCGGGCCGGGACGCGGTGCTGCTGTGACCCAGCATCGGCCCGACCGTGGCGGCGTCGGGGTCGTCGACCCGGCGGACGAAGAGGTTGAGGTCGGCGCCGGCGGCAGGCCAGGCGAGGCTCGCGGTGACGGTGCCGGCCGTGGTCGGCGTGATGTCGTGGGTGCGCCAGGCCTGGCCCTGGGCGTCGACCTGACCGGTGCTCTCGGCTGCCGCCGCGGGCGTGGAGGGGCTGGCGACCAACGAGGTCAGCAGCATGGCGAAGACGGCGAGCGCGGCGGCACAACGGCGGCGCGCAGCTGATCCGGACACCGGGATTCCTTTCGAGTGGGACGGCGCTGGTGGCGTGGAGAGGACGTGCGGGGACGGGCGGTGGTGTGGTCGAACGGCCCGGTGGGCTGCTCGGGACGGGCCCGGTGGACGTCCGGGCGGGCCGGCGGCCTACTCGGGCAGGACGTCCTCGAGCTCGGCCGCGAGCTGCTCCTGCTGCTCGAGGGCCTCGCCCTCCAGGTCGCCCGGGACGTCGGGGTCGGTGGCTGGTTCCTCGGCCTCGGCGAGCTCGTCCAGCGAGGCGGCCTCGACCGCCTCGTCCTGGTCGCGCTCGTGGCGCTCGACGGCCTCGTCGAGCTGCTCGGCCTGCTCGGCCGGGTCCGGTTCGTCGGGTGCGGTGGTCACCTCGTCGAGGTCGTCGGAGCCGGCTGGCGGCGTCGGCTCCTCCTCGGCGGCCGCCTCGAGCTCGGTGAGGTCGGGCCCGGGGCCCGGCTCCTCGGCCGGTCCGAGCGGCACCGACTGCGGCGTGGGCTGCTCGGTGCCGGGCCGGTCATCCGACCCCTGCTCCGGCGATGTGGCTCCCGGCCCGACCGGCGCGGGGCCGGCGCCGGAGGATGCGCCGTGCTGGCCGACCACCAGGCCGGCCAGCACGACGACGGACGCGACGGCGGTGGCGACGCCCGTGACGACGAGTCGCGGTCGGGTGCGACCGCCCTGGTGGCGCCGATGCGCCCGGTGTTCTGCCATTCCGATTCCCCCGAATCTCCCGTATGGCTGGCTAGAGCCTCACCGACGGGGTCGGGCGAAGGCTCGCGGTCCTATAACGAACAGATAACGGGCCTTCTGCGGGTGCTTGCACGTGGGTCAGAGTGGCGCCATCGGCGAGCTCGGAGGGCTCGCCAGGCGTCGTCGTGGCGCACCGAAGGGCCGCGGCGGCGGTGTCAGACGCTCATCGGGGGAGAAGCGTTCGGATGACATCACGTGCTACACATCTGTCAACTTTCTTGATCGTACGGCTGGGGATTTCCAGCGGTTCACTCAATTCCTTGCAGGGGGTGGCCGCCGGGTTATCGGTGGGTTACCAGGAGGTGGACGACGTCGCCGCGGCGATCGGTCGGCTGCGGCACGAGGTGCCGTCCCTCCTCGTGGTCCAGGCCGACGGTGGCGACCACCGGGTGGCCGAGGCGGTGCGCCGGCTGACCCGGCACCTGCACGAGGACGTGGGACTGCTGGTCCTGCTCGAGCAGCGCGACCGAGGGGTCGGACGACGTCTTCGCCTCGACGGCGCCGACCACGTGCTGACCGGACCGTGGGTGCTCGACGAGCTGCGTCGGGTGGTGCTCCGGCTGCACCACCGGGCCGTGCAGAGCCGCGACCGCGACGCCGACCGCTGGACCTGGGGACAGCTCGCCATCGACCACGGCCGCCGCGAGGTGCGGGTGGGCTCGCGGCTGGTCGAGCTGACCCGCTCGGAGTTCGAGCTGCTGGCCGTGCTGTCGCGCCAACCGGCTCGCGTCTTCACCCGGATCGAGCTGTCCCGGGTCGCGCTGCACGAGGGTGGGGGCAGCTCGCGTGCGCTCGAGTCGCACCTCAGCCGGCTCCGGCGCAAGATCGAGCTCGCCGACGGGCCGCGCGTGGTCCAGCCGGTGCGGGGCGTCGGCTACCGGCTGGAGGCCTCGTGAGCACCGCGGGGACGGCCACCACGGCACCGGCGCAGGGTGCCGGCGTCCGCGCCGGGGTCACCCGGGTCGAGGCCAAGCCGCTGCTCGCGGTCCTCCTCTTCGCGGGGCTGGCCGGGTTGACCGCCGCGCTCGTGCTGCGCGGCTCGGGGCTCTCGCTCTACGGCGCGCTGCTGCTGCCGCTGCTCGTCCTCAAGCTCGTGCTCTCGCTCGTGCCGCGTCCCGAGCACCCGGACAACGACCTGCGGGTCGGGGTGGTCGTCACCGTCTACAACGAGGACGCCGAGCTGCTGCGGCAGTGCCTGGACTCACTGCGCGACCAGGACCGTCGTCCGCACCGCGTGGTGGTCGTCGACGACGCCTCCACCGACCCCGGTGCCCGGGAGCTGGCGCGCTCGGCGCCCGGCGTCGAGCTGCTCGTGCACCCGGAGAACCGGGGCAAGCGGGAGGCGCTGGCGACCGGGTTCCGGGCGCTGGAGGGGACGGTCGACGTCTACGCCTGCATCGACTCCGACGCCCGGCTGGAGCCCCAGTCGCTGCGCGAGGGGATGCGGCCGTTCAGCAACCCGCGGACCGAGGCGGTGACGGGGATGGTCATCCCGTCCAACCACGACCGCAACCTGCTGACCCGGCTGGTGGACGTGCGCTACGTCAACGCCTTCCTCATCGAGCGTGGCGCCTACAGCACGCTGGGCTCGGTGCTCTGCGTGTGCGGCGTGCTGGCGCTCTACCGGGCCGACATGGTGCACCGCAACCTCGCCGGGTTCCTCACCCAGCGGTTCCTGGGCGCCCCGGCCGTGGTGGGTGACGACCGCCACCTCACGAACCGGGCCCTGCTCACCGGTGAGGCGGTGCTCGCCGCCCAGGCCGTGGCGCACACCGCCGTGCCCGAGAACGTCTCGCACTACCTGCGTCAGCAGGCCCGCTGGGGGAGGTCCTTCTTCCGTGAGTCGCTCTGGTCGTTGCGCCACCACACGCCCCGGCGCGCCGCCTGGTGGCTGTCGCTGCTGGAGCTGGCCCAGTGGGTGGTCTTCACCTCGATGCTCGCCTGGGTGCTGGTGGTGCACCCGCTGGTCAGCGGTCAGATGGTGCTGCTGGACTACCTGATCTTCGTGGCGGCCATGTCGCTGGTCCGCTCGGTGCGCTACTTCGACGTGGTCCGGCCGGACCAGCGCCTGCGGTCGCGGCTGCTGACCTTCGCGGTGACGCCGCTGTTCGGCCTGCTCAACCTCTTCGTGATGATCCCGATGCGGGCCTGGTCGCTGGTCACGCTGCGCCGCTCGGCGTGGGGGACCCGGAGCCGGATCGAGGTCACCGCCGAACCCGTGCCGGCGGTGGTCCGGCCCGCGGAGGCTCCGCTCCCGCGGCGGGCGCCGGCTGCCGTCCCGATGCCCTGAGGCGGGCCCGGGGCGGTGTGCCGCCGGCGCTTGCGTCGTCCGTCCCGCGGGACCCGACCGACGTCGGCCGTTGGGGGTACGGTGTCCACCGTGCCCGCCGGGAGACCGGAGCGGACGGCGGGCGGAGCAGACGGAAGAGGCAGCAGTGGCAACAACGACCCGACGACTGGTGATCGTGGAGTCGCCGACCAAGGCGACCAAGATCGCGAGCTTCCTCGGCGACGGCTACGTGGTGGAGTCCAGCCGCGGCCACGTCCGCGACCTGCCCACCGGTGCCGCCGACGTCCCCGCCAAGTACAAGGGTGAGAAGTGGGCCCGCACCGGGGTCAACGTCGAGTCCGGGTTCGAGCCGCTCTACGTCGTGCAACCCGAGAAGAAGGCCACCATCCGCGACCTCAAGGCCGCGCTCAAGGACGTCGACGAGCTGCTGCTGGCCACCGACGGCGACCGCGAGGGCGAGGCCATCGCCTGGCACCTGCTGCAGGAGCTGAAGCCGAAGGTGCCGGCCCGCCGGATGGTCTTCCACGAGATCACGCCGGGCGCGATCGCGGAGGCGGTGGCCAACCCCCGCGAGCTCGACACCGACCTGGTCGACGCCCAGGAGACCCGCCGCATCCTCGACCGGCTCTACGGCTACGAGGTCTCCCCGGTGCTGTGGAAGAAGGTCATGCCCCGGCTCTCGGCCGGCCGGGTCCAGTCGGTCGCCACCCGCCTGGTGGTCGACCGCGAGCGGGAGCGGATCGCCTTCCGCAGCGCGAGCTACTGGGACATCGACGCCGTGCTCGGGACGGGCGGGGAGTCGGAGGCCGAGCCGACCTTCGGCGCCCGGCTGACCACGGTCGGGGAGCGCCGGATCGCCCAGGGCCGCGACTTCGACGCTCGCGGCCGGCTCAAGGGCGACCAGCTGCACCTGGACGAGCCCGCCGCCCGCGAGCTCGCCACCCGGCTGGAGACGGCCGCCTACGCGGTCAGCTCGGTCGAGTCCCGGCCCTACACCCGCCGTCCCTACGCCCCCTTCCGCACCACGACGCTGCAGCAGGAGGCCGGCCGCAAGCTCGGTTTCACCGCCCAGCGCGCGATGTCGGTGGCCCAGGAGCTGTACGAGCGCGGGTTCATCACCTACATGCGCACCGACTCGGTGACGCTCTCGGCGAGCGCGGTCGAGGCCGCCCGCTCCCAGGTGCGCCAGCTGTTCGGCTCGGAGTACCTGCCGGAGAAGGCCCGGGTCTACACCTCCAAGGTGAAGAACGCCCAGGAGGCGCACGAGGCGATCCGGCCCGCCGGCGACACCTTCCGCACCCCGGCCCAGACCGGGCTCACCGGTGACGCCTTCCGGCTGTACGAGCTGATCTGGATGCGCACCGTCGCCTCGCAGATGGCCGACGCCCGCGGCCAGTCGGTGCGGGTGGAGATCTCCGCCCGGCCCGAGCAGGGCGAGACCTGCACCTTCGTCGCCACCGGTCGGACCATCACCTTCCACGGCTTCCTCAAGGCCTACGTGGAGTCGGTGGAGGAGAGCAGCGGGGCGGAGTCCGACGACGCCCAGGCCCGGCTGCCCCAGCTCGCCGAGGGTCAGCGGCTGACGGCCGAGACCGTCACGCCCAACGGCCACACCACGTCCCCGCCGGCCCGCTACACCGAGCCGTCGCTGCTGGCCAAGATGGAGGAGCTGTCGATCGGGCGCCCGTCGACGACGACCTCGATCATCCGCACCATCACCGCCCGCGACTACGTGTTCAAGAAGGGGTCGGCGCTGGTGCCGACCTGGTTGGCCTTCGCCGTCACCCGGCTGCTGGAGGAGCACTTCGCCAAGCTGGTCGACTACCAGTTCACCGCCGAGATGGAGGACGTCCTCGACGAGATCGCCGGCGGACGGGCGGACCGGCTGGCCGTGCTGAGCGACTTCTACTTCGGCGGCGCCAGCACCGACCTCGGCCCCAGCGGCGGCCACGAGGGCCTGCAGACCCTGGTCAACGAGCTCGGCGACATCGACGCCCGGCGGCTGTCGACCTTCGAGCTCGGCGACGTCGACTCCGGGCTGGTGGTCCGGGTGGGCCGCTACGGCACCTACGTCGAGGACGCCGAGGGCCGGCGGGCCAACGTGGCCGACGACCTGCCGCCCGACGAGCTGACCGTCGACCTCGCCCGGGAGCTGCTGAGCCGGCCGATGGGTGAGGAGCGCGAGGTCGGCACCGACCCGGAGACCGGGCACACCGTGGTCGCCCGTAACGGCCGGTTCGGGCCCTACGTCACCGAGGTGCTGCCCGAGGACGCCCCCAAGAGCGCCAGACCGCGCACCGGCTCGCTGTTCTCCTCGATGACCATCGAGGACGTCACCCTGGAGCAGGCCCTGCAGCTGCTCAGCCTGCCGCGGGTGGTCGGCACCGACCCCGAGGGCGTGGAGATCACCGCCCAGAACGGCCGCTACGGGCCGTACCTGAAGAAGGGCACCGACTCGCGCTCGTTGAGCAGCGAGCAGCAGATCTTCGACATCACCCTGGACGAGGCGCTGGCGATCTACGCCCAGCCCAAGCAGCGGGGCCGGGCTGCGGCCAAGCCGCCGCTGAAGGAGCTGGGGGAGGACCCGGCCAGCGGGCGGCCGATGGTCGTCAAGGACGGCCGCTTCGGCCCCTACGTCACCGACGGGGAGTACAACGCGACGCTGCGCCGCGACGACGACCTGGAGACGCTCACCCCCGAGCGGGCCGCCGAGCTGCTGGCCGAGAAGCGGGCCAAGGGCCCGGCGAAGAAGAGCACCCGGAAGGCGGCTCCGAAGAAGACGGCGGCGCGCAAGAGCACCTCGACCACGACGACCACCGCCAAGAAGACGGCGGCCAAGAAGACGACCGCGAAGAAGACGGCGGCGAAGAAGACGACGCCGGCGCGCTCGACCTCCGGGTCGGGCCGGACCGGGCAGTGAGCGGTGGCGCGGCGCACCGACCTCCCGGCGGCTGAGACCGACGGGGCCGACCCGGGCCGGCGTCCGGACGTGCTGCGGGCCGGCAGCGAGGTCCGCGAGCGCACCGGCGTCGGCAAGGACCGGCCGGCACCGGCCAAGCGGCGCTACTTCGAGCTGCCCTACGGGGTGGCCGGGCAGCGCCTCGCCCGCCCCGACCTCGACCTGGTCAGCATGGTCTCCCGCGGTCCGGCCCAGTACGAGATCGACGTCACCGTGCTGGACGCCGCCGACCTCCGCCTCACCCGGGCCGGGGTGACGCTGGCGCACCGGGTCGCCGAGGGCCGTGGCGAGTGGTATCTCGCCGCGCCGGGCTGGGCGCCCTACCTGCCGGTGGAGACCATCGAGCCGATGGGGGAGGCCGACCTGCCGCCCGGGCTGGCCGAGCTGGTGCTCCCGTTCCGGCGGCACGCGCCGCTGGAGCCGGTGGCGGCACTGCACTGCGAGCGCTCGGAGTTCGTCATCCGCGGCGCCGGGCACGAGACCCGCGCCGTGCTGCACGACGACCGGGTGACGGTCCGGCGTGGCGGGATGACGGTCACCCGCTACCGGGAGGTCACCCTGCAGCCGGTCGACCTCAACCGCAAGCAGCTGGGCTGGCTGACCGAGTCCCTGCAGGCCGTCGGCGGCACCCGGGTCAAGGAGCTGCCGCAGCCGGCCACCCGGCTCGGCGTCCCCGCCTCCGCGCTCGGCCGTTTCGACGACGTCGAGTGGGACACCGGTACCGACCTGGAGGGTTTCGTCACCGCGCTGCTGGCCGCCCGGCTGCGGCAGTGGCTCACCGCCGACCTGTCGCTGCGCACGGGCACCACCCACGACGCCCGGCTGCTGACCGAGGTGCTGGCCGGGCTGCGCGGTGAGCTGCGCGGGCTGGCCCAGGCGCTGGAGCCGCGCTGGGTGGAGGACGTCGACCAGGAGTTCGACTGGCTGATCCACCAGCTCGGCGGCCTGGACGCCGCCGCGGGGCGGGCGCCGGTGACGGCCGGGCCGGTGCTGCGCAGCCAGCGCTACCTGCGCCTGCTCGACCTGGTCGTGCAGTCCTCCAGCGTGCCGCGGCTCGGCGGGGCGGGCACCGCACCGGCCACCGAGGCGGTCGCGCTCGCGGTGCAGCAGTCGGTGCGGGCCCTGCTCAAGGCGGGGCGCACGCTGTCGCCGACGTCGCCCTCGGAGGACTGGGCCGGGCTGCGGGTGCTGGCCGACCAGGCCCACGCCACCACGCTGGTGGCGCGGCGCAACCTGCCCACCTGGGCCCGCAAGGTCGACAAGCGGGTGCGCCGGCTGACCGAGCTGCTGCCCGGCTGCGTCGACCCGCAGCTGGCCGAGATCGAGCGGTCGGTCAGCGCGCTGGGGCCCCAGCAGGCGTTCAGCGCCGGACGCCGCTACGAGCAGCTGCTCGGCGCCCAGACCCGGGCCCGGCGCGAGGTGCTGTCGCAGTGGGGGTTGCTGGAGGAGCGGCTGCGGGCCGCGGTCAAGGCGAACGGCGCCGGCTGGTGAGCCGGCGTCGGCGACGGCTCCGGCTCGGGGCACGGTGGTGAGCGGCCCGGGGCTCTTCGTCGTCCTCGAGGGCGGTGACGGCGTCGGCAAGTCCACTCAGGCCCGGCTGCTCGCCGAACGGCTGACCGCCGCCGGCCACGAGGTGGTGCGCACCCGCGAGCCGGGCGGCACCCGGCTGGGCGAGCTGGTACGCGCCCTGCTGCTCGACCCAGCGCACACCGAGATGGCCCCGCGCACCGAGGCGCTGCTCTACGCCGCCGACAAGGCCCAGCACCTGGCCGAGGTGGTGCGGCCGGCGGTGGCCCGCGGGGCGGTCGTGGTCTGCGACCGCTACGTCGACTCGATGCTGGCCTACCAGGGCGCGGGTCGGGTGCTCGACGCCGGGGAGGTGGAGCAGGTGGCCCGCTGGGCCACCGAGGGGCTGCGTCCGGACGTGACCGTGCTGCTCGACCTCGACCCGGATCAGGCCGTCGGCACGCTGGTCAGCAAGGACCGGCTGGAGGGCGCTGGCGCGGAGTTCCACCACCGGGTCCGCCAGGGGTTCCTGTCGCTGGCGGCACGCGAGCCCGACCGCTACCTGGTGCTGCCGGCCCGCCGGCCGCGCGACGAGATCGCCACCACGGTCTGGGGGCGGGTGTCGGCGCTGCTGGAGCTGTCGGACGGGCGTGGCACGGTGGTCCGGTGAGCACGACTGCGACCGAGCTGCCGCCGGGGGTGTGGGCCGACCTGGTGGGTCAGCAGGGCCCCGTCGAGGTGCTGCGCCGCGCCGCGGCCGGGCACCGGCACGCGATGAGCCACGCCTGGCTGGTGGTCGGCCCACCCGGCTCGGGACGATCCACCGCCGCCCGCGCCTTCGCCGCCGCCCTGCAGTGCCCGCGGCAGGGCTGCGGGGAGTGCTCGGAGTGCCGGACGTCGCTGTCGGGCGCCCACCCCGACGTCACGCTGGTGCGCACCGAGATGCTCTCGATCGGGGTGGACGAGGTCCGCGAGCTGGTCCGCCGGGCGGCGATGAGCCCCACCCTCGGCCGTCGCCAGGTGCTCGTCGTCGAGGACGCCGACCGGCTCACCGAGCGCGGTGCGGACGCCCTGCTCAAGAGCATCGAGGAGCCGTCCCCCAAGACGGTGTGGCTGCTCTGCGCGCCCACCGCCGACGACGTGGTGCCCACCATCCGCTCCCGCTGCCGCCTGCTCACCCTGGCCACCCCCCGGCCGGCCGACGTGGCCGCGCTGCTGCACCGCCGCGACGGCGTGGAGGAGTCGTTGGCCGCCGAGGTCGCCCGGGCGGCCCAGGGCCACATCGGCCGCGCCCGGGTGCTGGCCCGCGACGAGTCCGCCCGGGAGCGGCGGCGGGAGGTGCTGCGCATCCCGGGCCGGCTGACCGACCTCGGCGCCTGCCTCAGCGCGG
>NZ_QPKK01000269.1 GCF_003344635.1 Desertihabitans aurantiacus | reverse complement strand
GAGCAGCGCGGCGCCGACCGGCCGGCCGGGCGCGCGGGTGGTGGGTGCAGACATCGTTGTCCTCTTTCGGTTCGGGTCGGGGTCGGGTGCGGCCGGTCAGGCCGCCGGGGGGCGGGGAGGGGCGCTCTCCAGCTGCTCGACCAGGGGCAGGACGTCGGCGTCCAGGTGCTGGCGGGCTGCCGCGGGCAGCACCGCCTGGGGACGGGCCGTCCGCTCGCTGTCGATGCGGCCGAGCACGGTGAGCACGTACTTGTAGGCCGCGGCGGTCAGCCCGGGCGAGCCGACCATCCCCGGCGGCAGCAGCCGGGCGATCAGGTGCTCGGTCTGGTCCTGCAGGGCCCGGACCGTGTCCCAGTCCCCGCAGCGGGCCGCCTCGTGCTGGGCCACCAGGTGCCGCGGTGTCAGGTTGCCGGTCGAGGAGACGGTGCCGGTGGCGCCGAGGAAGTAGCCGAGGTCGGTCACGCTCGAGCCCCCGGTGAAGCAGGGCAGCCGCACCCCCGCCGCCTCCAGCCCGAGCCTCAGCTGGCGGAACCACAGCATGTTGGAGCTGCTGTCCTTGATCCCGCAGACGAAGCCCTCCGCCGCCAGCTCGACGATCGCGTCCACTCCCAGCGTGGCCGGGGCGAGCTGGGGCAGGTGGTAGGCGAAGACCGGGCCGCCGACCGCCCGGGCCAGCACCCGGAGGTGCGCCTTGAGCTCGTCGCTGCCGAAGCCGACGAAGTACGGCGGCAGCACCGACAGGTGCTCCGCCCCGGCGGCGACCGCGGCCCGGGCGTGCTGCAGGGCGAGGTCGGTCGAGGTGTCGCCGACGTGGGCCACCACGGGCACCCGGCCGGCGACGGCCTTGACGCACTCCCGCACCACCCGGGCCCGCAGCTCCACGTCCAGTGCGTAGAACTCCCCGGTGGTGCCGTTGACCCACAGCCCCGCGACGCCCGCCTCCACGAGGTGGTTGACGTGCCGCTCGAGCGAGGCGGAGTCGACCGCCCCGTCATCGCTGAGGGGCAGCACGACCGGGGGCACGACCCCGGCGAGGGGGGCGGCGCCGATCTCCGTCGACCTGCTGAATGCCGGTGGCATGCCGCAATGCTTGGTGGTCGCGGCGGCGTTGTCAAGGGGTCTCCCGCAGGAAGTTCGATAAGTGCGCAAGGAAGCGGACAGAAGCCGTTTTGCGGGACCGGACAGACCGGCGAGCCGGTGGCATGCCACTTTGCCGCGAGCGATGTAGGCTGTGGCCCACGGATCGGCACGGGAGGCACCGCGGTGACACAGACGTCCACGGACAACCTGGCTCTGGTCAGAGCCAGGGACAGCAACCTGGAGGACCGCGCCCACCAGGCCATCGTCGACTGGCTGACCTCCGAGCACCCGCAGCCGGGCCAGATCGTCCCGGTCCGCGAGTTCGCCCGCCGGCTCGGGATGAGCCGCACCCCGGTCCGCAGCGCGGTGGGCCGGCTGCACGAGCGCGGCCTGCTGTCCTACGACCCCGCGATCGGGTTCACCGTCGCGGCGCCCTCGCTGAGCTCGCTGTACGAGATGTTCGAGCTCCGGCTGATGATCGAGTCGCACGCGATGCGCCGCTACACCGAGCAGGCCCCGCACGTCCCCGCACCGGAGCTGCGACGGCTGCTCGACGAGGCCGCCGAGCTGGCCGAGGGGGCCGTCGACGACCCGGCCAAGTACATGGCCTTCCGCGACAACGACACCCAGTTCCACCGGGCGATGGTCGACCTGGCCGGTCTGCCGCGGCTGCTGGCCATGCACGACGAGCTGCACCTCAGCATCCACGTCACCCGGGCCGGGATGGAGGCGCAGCTGACCCACCAGCGGCTCGACACCGCGGTCTCCGAGCACCGGGCGATCGTCGAGGCGCTGGAGGCCAACGACGCCGCCGGGGCGCGGGAGGCGCTGGAGTCCCACATCCTGCGGGTGCGCGACCAGACCATCGTCTTCATGGCCCAGCCCCGCCCGTCAGGGGTGGCGCGGCCGCTGCTCGACGGACGCGGCCGGTGACGGCTCGGGGTCCCTGGCCCGCGCCGGGGGCGGCCGACGTCTGCGTCGACACCCCGCTGCTGGTGCCGCTGAGCCGTCCCACCGCCCCCGAGGAGCTGGGCCGGGTGGAGATCCGGCACGAGGACGGGACGCTGGAGGACGTCATCGACCCGGCCGAGCCGGACGGGCACCGGCGCACCGTCGGTGGCGCCGTCTCCGACACCGGCCGGCTGCACTGGTTCCGCTACCACCCGGTGCTGGACGTCCCCGGCAGCGGCGGCCGGCTGCTGGAGGTCCGCCCGCGGGTGACGTTGCGTCCCGGCCAGCGCTACCGCGTCCGGGTGGACGGCGGGCCGTGCTGGGAGCTCACCACCCGTGCCCGCCCGGCGGACGGGCCGGTGCTCCGGGTGGCCGCGGACGGCACCGGCGACTACTGCACCGTGCAGGGCGCGGTCGACGCGGTCCCCCGCGGCAACCAGCACCCCGTCCTCATCACCATCGCTCCCGGGCGCTACCGCGAGATCGTCTACGTCCCCGCCGACAAGCCGCACCTGACCCTGCGCGGGGCCGGCCGGGAGCGCACCGTGATCGGCTACCCCAACAACCAGCTGCTCAACGGGATGCCCTCGGGCAGCCGCTGCCCGCGCCGGCGCCTCGGCGACCGCGACCTGCACAACGGCTGGCGGGCCACGGTGGGGGTGGAGGCCGACGACGTCCGCCTGGAGGACCTCACCTGCGAGAACACCACACCCCGCGGCGGCTCCCAGGCCGAGGCGTTCCGCGGCAACGCCGACCGCACGGTGCTGCACCGGGTGGTGCTGCGCAGCCACCAGGACACGCTGCGGCTGCAGGGCACCGGGTTCGTGGCCGGCTGCCGGGTGGAGGGCGACGTCGACGCCGTCTGGGGCACCGGCGCGGTGCACCACTGGCGCTCGGAGTACCGCTCGCTCGGGCCGGGCTACCTGATGCAGATCCGCAACGGCGCCGGTGAGCGCGGGCACGTGCTGGTGGACTGCCGGCTGACCGCGACCCCGGAGGTCCCCGCCGGGTCGGTCCGGGTCGCCCGCACCGACCCGCGCGCCTTCCCGCACAGCGAGGCGGTGCTCCTCGACTGCCAGCTGGGTGCGCACCTGGCCCCCGACCGCTGGCTGGTGCAGCCCGACGACGGCTCCGCGCGGGAACGGTTCCTCGAGCACGGCAGCCGCGACGCCGACGGCTCCCCGCTGCCGGTCGACCCGCTCCGGGTGCTGGACGACCCGACGCGGTGGCGCGACCCGGCGCACACCCTGGACGGCTGGGTGCCGGCGACCGTGGACGTCACCGGGGTGGACGGGGCGGTCGAGATCAGCTGGTCGGCACCGGTCGACCACCGGCCCTCCGACGAGCTGGTGCTGTGCGCGGTGGACGGGTCGCGCCGGGGCTCCCCCGTCGCGGTCGGCCGGCTCGGCAGCGCCGCGACCACCGGGGAGGGCCGGCTGCCGCTGCCCGACGCCCCCGGGCGGTACCGGGTGGGGCTGCGGTCGGTCCGGGGGGGTTCCCCGACGGTGTGGAGCGAGGACGTGGAGGTGACCAGGTGAGTCGACGACCGCTGCCGGTGGTGGACACCGAGGTGGAGGCCCGGCTGGGTGAGGGCTGGCGGACGCTGCCGCCGGAGGTGGTCGGCGTCGACGTCGACCGGCTGATCACCCTGCGTAGCCCCGAGGACGTGGCCGAGCGGCGGGAACGCCTGGTGCAGCACCTGTGGAAGGGGGCCGGTCTGCCGACCCGGCGGCCCGAGCTCACCCGCGACGTGGAGCTGGCCGACCTGGAACCCCTGGACGCGGCCGGCACCGACCGGCTCACCCTCACGATGCGCCACGGCGTGACCGCGACCGTCTACCGGGTGCACCCGCGGCACCCGGTGCCCGGCCGGTTCGCCTGCTTCCTGGCCGGGCACGGCAACGGCCGGCAGCCGAAGTACCACCAGCCGCAGCTGCAGGTGATGCAGACGCTGCTCGACCGCGGCTACGTCGTCGCCGGGGTCGACATGCCGCTGCAGGGCTGGAACGCGCCCTTCCTGGAGGCACCGGACGGCAGCCGGGTCGAGGCCCGCAGCCACGAGGTGTTCGACGGCTACGAGACGGCCGGCTTCTCCGCCGCGACCTTCTTCATCGAGCCGGTGGTGGCGCTGCTCAACCAGGCCGCCGACGAGGCACCGCTGAGCAGCGTCGTCACGGTCGGGTTCTCCGGCGGCGCCTGGACCACCGTGCTGCACGCCGCGGTCGACCCCCGGGTCACCCTCAGCGTGCAGGTCGCGGGCACCTGGCCGTTCTACCTGCGCCCGCACCCGGCCTCCCACCCCAACTTCGGCGACTGGGAGCAGCGCCGGGAGAGCATGCCCGAGCTGTACGCCATCGCCGGCTACCTCGACCTGTACGTGCTCGGCGCCGTCGGCCCGGGACGCCGGCAGCTGCAGGTGATCAACCGGTTCGACCCGTCTTGCTTCCAGGGCGTCGGCCACCGCAGCTACGCCCAGCCCGTGCGCGACCGGGCGGCGGCGCTGGGCGGTGACTGGGAGGTGGTGGACGACCCCACCCACGGCCTGCACCAGGTCTCGCCGTACACGGTGTCGCTGCTGGCCCACGAGCTCGACCAGCTGCACCCGGCACCGCCGGCCGTCTAGCGCCCGGCTCGGTCGAGGCGGATGACGGTCGTGCCGGCCGCGGTGGTCGGCCCGCTCATCGCGGCCAGGGCCCCGGCCGCCCCGTCCAGCCCGACCACCCGGCCCACGAGCTCGGCCGGGCGCAGCGACCCGTCCGCCACCAGCGCCAGCAGCCCCGGGTAGCCGGCGGCGGCCATCCCGTGCGAGCCGTGCAGGGACAGCTCGTGCGCCACCACCAGGTCCATCGGCACCGGCGGGGCCGCCCGCTCGCCCAGCAGCAACCCGATCTGGACGTGACGGCCGCGGCGGCGCAGCGAACGCACCGAGGCCTCCAGCGTCGCGGCGGACCCGACGGCGTCCACGGCGACGTCGGCGCCGCCGTCGGTGAGGTCGAGCAGCGCCTCCCCCTCCCCCGGCGCGAGCACGGTGGCGCCGAGCTCGGCGGCCCGCTGCCGAGCGGCCGGGGAGATGTCCACGCCGACCACCCGGG
>NZ_QPKK01000268.1 GCF_003344635.1 Desertihabitans aurantiacus | reverse complement strand
GGCCGGGCTCGGGCTCGACCACCGGCGGTCGCGGGGCCGGCACCGCGGTGAGCGGCTGGGTGGCCGGCACGGCCGAGACGAGGGGTACCGACACCAGCGCCGCGGTCGCGACCGCGGCGGCGGTGCGGGACCGTCGGCGTGGCCGCTCCCGCTCCGTGGGCAGGGCCCTGCGTGGCCCGCTGCTGTGCCCGTCCCTCGTCACATCCCGACCCGTCCGCGTCGTGTGCTCCGACGCCCACGCTAGCCCTGCGGGCCGCCGAGCTGAACCCCTGCCGGCCGCTGTTCGGACGCCGTTCACGTCCGGGTCAGAACAACGTGTCCTGGCGGTGCCGGTCGGCCGCCGACAGATCCGACAGCGTGACGGTGAGCGTGTCCACCAGCGGCACCGCACCGGCCGCCAGCAGCTCGCCGACGCAGTGCCG
This sequence comes from Desertihabitans aurantiacus, assembly GCF_003344635.1. Classification (GTDB taxonomy): domain Bacteria; phylum Actinomycetota; class Actinomycetes; order Propionibacteriales; family Propionibacteriaceae; genus Desertihabitans; species Desertihabitans aurantiacus. The sequence goes on along the minus strand of NZ_QPKK01000268.1, from coordinate 4,744 downwards.
CAGCACGTCCTCCTCGGCGCCGGCGGAGTCGAGCCGGGCCCGACGGTGCTCGGTCGGCACACCCTCGCGCGCCAGCGAGACGGTGACGGTGCCGGCCACCAGACCGGCCTCGCCGGCCCGGTGCGCCAGCCGCCGGCAGACCACGTCGGCCAGCTCGGCGGGGCTGCGGTCGGCGCGTCCCCAGCCGACCGTGGCCGTCCCCGCGCTGAGGGTCTGCCGCGAGCGCACCGGACGCACCTCGGCGTCGTCGCAGCCCTCGACGACCTGCCGGAGCCGCCGGGCCATCGTGGTGCCGCACAGCTCGTGCAGCCGGTGCACCGGCACGGCGGCCAGCTCCCCCAGCGTGGTGACGCCGAGGGCGTGCAGCCGGCCCAGGGTCCGTGCACCGACCCCCCAGACGTCGGCCAGCGGCAGGGTGGTGCGCAGCCGCCGCTCCTCCTCCGGCCCGATCACCCGCAGGCCGTCGGGTTTGGCCGTCCGCGAGGCCAGCTTGGCGAACAGCTTGGTGCGGCCGATCCCGGTGGTGACGGTGATCCCGAGCCGCTCGCGCACCTCCCGGCGCAGCGCCCGGGCCCTCTCCTCGACCTCGGGCCAGCTCAGGGCGCTGGTGTCGAGGAAGGCCTCCTCCATCGACCCGGGCTCGACGGCCGGCGCGGCGCGGTCGAAGATCCGGAACAGCTCGTCGCTGACCTGCTCGACCTCCTCCCCGGGCACCGGCAGCACCACCAGCGAGGGGCAGGTGCGCAGCGCCTCGGTGATCCCGGTCCCCGAGCGGACGCCGGCGGCCCGCGCGGGGTAGCTGGCGCAGGCGACCACCGGGCCGCCGACCACCACCGGACGTCCAACCAGGTCGGCGCGGCCGCGCAGCGCGACGGAGACGAAGAAGGCGTCGGCGTCGGCGTGGATCAGCGGTCCGGCCACCCTGCCATCATCGCACACGTGTTCGATTACGACGAGCGCGTCACCTCCACCGGGCTCAAGGTGCGGATGACCAGAAGTCGCGCTAGAGTGTTCATCGCAAGTTAAAGTCATCGTGACCTCAACTCGAGCGGCGGACGACATGACCGAGCAGCGCGGTCTCACCCTGGCGGTGTCCACGGTGATCTTCGCGCTGCGCCCGCACCCCGACACCGGCCGGCTGACGCTCTGGCTGCCGCTGGTGCGCCGGATCCGTGAGCCGTTCCGCGGCCGCTGGGCGCTGCCGGGCGGGCCGCTCGACCCCGCCGACGACCTGGCCACCTCCGCGCGCAGGACGCTGGAGCGCACCACCGGGCTGGCCCCGCACTACCTCGAGCAGCTCTACGCCTTCGGCGCGGTCGACCGCTCCGGCGCCGTCACCGACGAGGGCCGGGTCGTCTCGGTCGTCTACTGGGCGATCATCCGGCCCGACGAGGCCGAGCGCAGCGTGGTCGGCGAGAACGTCGAGTGGCAGGTGGCCGACGAGGTCGGCGCCTGGGGCGGCGCGGCCCCGCTGGCCTTCGACCACGACACGGTGCTGCGCTACGCACTGGCCCGGCTGCGGGCCAAGATCGGCTACAGCCCGATCGCGCTGGCCTTCCTCACCGAGGAGTTCACCCTCGCCGCGCTGCGCGAGGTGCACGAGGCCGTCACCCAGCGCACCCTCGACCCGGCCAACTTCCGCCGCCAGGTGCTCGCCGCGAAGACCGTGGCCCCCACCGGACGCCGCCTGGCCGGCACCGCCCACCGCCCACCCGCGCTGTACCGGCGCGCGGTGGAGATCCCGTCCTCCGACCCGGCTCGCGTGACCGTCACCGAGCCCACCCACCCAGCCGACACCGACCCGCCGAAGGGGCTCTCATGACCTCCGTCCAGCAGTCCATCGCCCTCGCCCCGCAGTCCAGCTGCGACGCCGACCTGGCGGCCGGACCCTGGGTGTTCGACCTCTCACCCGGCTACGGCCCCGGCGCGTCGGAGGCCGACGTGCTGCCCGACCCGGTGGTCCGACCCGGCCAGCTGCCCGAGGCCTACCAGCGGATGGACGAGGCCGAGCTGCACCGGCGGATCCGCGCCGCCAAGCAGACCCTCGGCGACCGGCTGGTCGTGCTCGGGCACTTCTACCAGCGTGACGAGGTGGTCCAGCACGCCGACTTCGTGGGCGACTCCTTCCAGCTCGCCAACGCCGCGCTGACCCGTCCCGACGCCGAGGCGATCGTCTTCTGCGGGGTGCACTTCATGGCCGAGACGGCCGACATCCTGTCCCGGCCCGACCAGCACGTCGTCCTGCCCAACCTCGCCGCCGGCTGCTCGATGGCCGACATGGCCGACGAGGACTCGGTCGAGACCGCCTGGGAGGAGCTGCTGGACGTCCTGGGCGACACCGAGCCGGACGGCCGGGCGAGCGTCGTGCCGGTCACCTACATGAACTCCTCGGCCGCGCTCAAGGCGTTCTGCGGGCGCAACGGCGGCATCGTCTGCACCTCCTCCAACGCCGCCACGGTGCTGGAGTGGGCCTTCGAGCGCGGACAGCGTGTGCTCTTCTTCCCCGACCAGCACCTGGGCCGCAACACCGCCAAGGCGATGGGCATCGGGCTGGACGCGATGCCGATGTGGGACCCGCGGCGTCCGCTCGGCGGCAACACCGAGGAGGCGCTGCGCTCGGCCTCGGTGATCCTGTGGCACGGCTTCTGCTCGGTGCACCGGCGGTTCTCGGTCGCCCAGATCGAGCAGGCCCGCGCCCAGCACCCGGGCGTCAAGGTGGTCGTCCACCCCGAGTGCCCGATGCCGGTGGTCGACGCCGCCGACGCCGCCGGGTCGACCGACTTCATCCGCAAGTACGTCGCGGCCTCGCAGCCCGGTGACGTCATCGCCATCGGCACCGAGGTCAACCTCGTCAACCGGCTGGCCGCCGAGCACCCCGACCGCACCATCTTCTGCCTCGACCCGGTGATCTGCCCCTGCTCGACGATGTACCGGATCCACCCCGGCTACCTCGCCTGGGTGCTGGACGGGCTGGTCGAGGGCGAGGTCCGCAACGAGATCGTGGTGGACGCGGCCGTGGCCGCCGACGCCCGGGTGGCGCTGGAGCGCATGCTCGCCGCCCTGCCGAGGAGCTGAGATGACCCGTCCGCACCTGCTCGTCGTCGGCAGCGGGATCGCCGGGCTGACGGCCGCGCTGGACGCCGCCGCCACGCACCGGGTGACGCTGCTGGCCAAGGACGAGCTCGACCAGTCCAACACCCGTTACGCCCAGGGCGGTATCGCCGTCGTCTCCACCCCCGAGGACAGCGTCGCCGCGCACGTCGCCGACACGCTGGCCGCCGGCGCGGGCCTCAGCGACGCCGAGGTGGTGCGGGTGCTGTGCGCCGGCGGCCCGGACGCGCTGGCCTCGATGCTGGCCCGCGGCGTCGCCTTCGACCGTGACGGCGACGGGCTGGCCCACGGGCTCGAGGCGGCCCACTCCGCCGCCCGGATCCTGCACGCCGGCGGGGACGCCACCGGGCACGCGATCGTCTCCGCGCTGCTGGAGCGGCTGGCGGCGAGCCCGGTGGAGGTCCGTCCCCGGAGCACCGTGGTCGACGTGCTGGTCCGCGACGGACGGGCGGTCGGCGTCCGGCTGCTCGGTGGCGAGGAGGTCGTGGCCGACGCGGTGCTGCTGGCCACCGGCGGCGCCGGACAGCTGTACCCGTTCACCACCAACCCGGCGGTGGCGACCGCCGACGGGGTGGCGATCGCGCTGCGGGCCGGGGCGGCGGTGGCCGACCTGGAGATGTACCAGTTCCACCCGACCTCCCTCGACGCCCCGGGCAGCTTCCTCGTCTCCGAGGCCGTCCGCGGCGAGGGGGCGGTGCTGCGCGACGCGTCGGGGCACCGGTTCATGACCGACCTGCACCCGGACGCCGAGCTCGCCCCGCGCGACGTGGTGGCCCGTGGGATCGCCGCGACGATGGCCCGCACCGGACGTCCGGTGGTGCTGGACGCCACCGCGCTCGGGCCGGAGTTCCTGGCCCGCCGCTTCCCCACCATCGACGCCGCATGCCGTGATCTCGGGCTGGACTGGGGCCGCTCCCCGGTGGCGGTCACCCCGGCCGCGCACTACGCGATGGGCGGGGTGCGCACCGACAGCTGGGGACGGACGTCCGTGCGGGGGCTGCTGGCCGTCGGGGAGGTCGCCTGCACCGGTCTGCACGGCGCGAACCGGCTGGCCTCGAACTCCCTCCTCGACGGGGCGGTGTTCGGCGCGCGGGCGGTGCGCGGGCTGCGGGAGCGTCCGGCGGTCGAGCCGTTCGACGCCACCTGGGCCGAGCCGGTGCCGGTCGACCTGGCCGACGCGGACGGGGCCGAGCCGTTCACCCGCGCCGACCTCCAGCAGCTGCTGTGGCGCTGCGCCGGGCTGTCCCGGGACGCCGCCGGGCTGACCGAGGCCGCCGCCGTGCTGCGCCATTGGCGCACCCCGGAGGTCGACGACGTCAAGGCCAGCGAGGACGCCAACCTGCTGCTGGTCGGCCGGGCCCTGGTGGCCGCCGCGCTGGCCCGCACCGAGTCCCGCGGCAGCCACCACCGCACCGACTTCCCCGACCGTGACGACACCCAGGCCGTGCACCGCTCCCTGGTGCTCCAGCCGTGACGTCTTTCGACGGGCTCAGGACGCTGGTGGTCGAGCCAGCGCACAGCCGCACCCACAACGCCCTGAGCCCGACCCTAACGCCCTGAGCCGTCCCCCCGACGCCCCGAGCCGTCCCCCCGACGCCCCGAGCCGTCCCCCCGACGCCCTGAGCCTGTCGAA
>NZ_QPKK01000267.1 GCF_003344635.1 Desertihabitans aurantiacus | reverse complement strand
CGCCGCAGGCCCAGCCCGTCCAGCCCGCCCAGCGGGGACAGCAGCAGCCGCGACGCCTCGTCGGCGTCCAGCCGCAGCCCGCCCCCACCCGCGCCGCGGCCGGCCACCTGCAGCGCCAGCAGCAGCGGACGGACGGCCAGCTCGGCCCCCAGCGGGATCTCGTCGCCGGCCACCTCCACCGGGACCCCGGCCGCGGTCAGCGCCCGGCTCAGCGGCGGCAGGCCCAGCCGTCCCGAGCGCACCAGCACCGCCATCTCCGACCAGTCCAGCCCGTCGCGCAGGTGGGCGGTGCGCAGCAGGTCGGCGATGTGCTCGGCCTCGGCGCCCACCGAGTCGAAGGTGCACACCTCGACCCGTCCGGCCCCCACGCCGTCGTCGGCGACCTCGGGGTGGCGGAAGGCGCGCACCTCCTCGGCGGGCACCCCGACCGGCACCGGCAGCCGTTCGGCCACCTGCCGGGTGGCGTGGGCGATCCGGCGTCCGAACCGGCGGGTGGTGCCGAGGGCCAGCACCGGGGCGGGGGCCCCGGAGCGGGTGCGGAACCGCTCGGGGAAGTCGGCCAGCATCCGCGCCTCGGCGCCGCGGAAGGCGTAGATGGACTGGTCGGGGTCGCCGAAGACGACGAGGTCGCGGCCGTCCCCGGCCAGGGAGTGGAGCAGCTCGACCTGTGCCGGGTCGGTGTCCTGGTACTCGTCGACCAGCACCCCGGACAGCTCGGTGCGCAGCCGCTCCCGCACGTGCGGGTCGGTGAGCAGGATGCGGCTGCGGTGGACCAGCTCGGTGTAGTCGATCACCTGCTCGGCGTCGAGCACCGTCAGGTACTCCTCGAAGAAGTGCCCGAGCGCCACCCAGTCCTCCCGGCCGGCCGCCTCGCCGGCGGCGACCACCTGCTCGGGATCCATCCCCAGCTGGCGGGCGCGGGCGACGACGGCGCGGACCTCGGCGGCGAAGGCGCGGGTGCCCTGGGCCTGGGCGAAGGACGGTGGCCAGACCACCTGCTCGGTGCCGGCCAGCACCTCGCGCACCCGGAACTCCTGCTCGGGCGCGGTGAGCAGGCGCAGCTCGTGGCCGTAGACGTCGACGTCGCCGAAGCGGCGCACCAGCGCCAGGCAGAAGGCGTGGAAGGTCATCGCGGTCGGCGTCACGGTGGAGCGGCCCAGCCGGGCGGCGATCCGGCGCCGCAGGTCGGCCGCGGCGCGCCGGGAGAAGGTCAGCACCAGCACCTGCCCCGCGTCGGGCGCGGTCTCCAGCCGCCGGGCGCAGGCCTCCACCAGGGTCGTCGTCTTGCCGGTGCCCGGGCCGGCGAGCACCAGCAGCGGGCCGTCCCGGTGCTCGACGACCGCGCGCTGGCGCTCGTCCAGCGGCGGCCCGACGGGGTCGGGGGTGGCCGGCGGCAGCAGCCGGTAGCGCTGCTCGCCCCGCGACCCCGCCTCCGGCACGGCACTCGTCTCACTCACGTCCGCCATGCAACCAGACCCGACCGACAGCCCGGGCCGCTCGCGCCGGCGGGCGGCGGGACGGCGGTGGTTGGATGGGCGGGTGCCCGACGTCCCCCCGCTGCCGGACGCCGGCCCGAGCGGTCAGCGCGGACCGGTCGACGAGGCGTTCGTCGAGGCGGTGCTGGCCGTGGTGGAGCGGGTGCCACCGGGCTACCTGGTGACCTACGGCGACGTGGCCGAGCTGGTCGGGCGCGGCGGTCCCCGCCAGGTGGCGGCGGTGATGTCGCGGGCGGGCGCCGCGGTCGCCTGGTGGCGGGTGGTGCGGGCCGACGGGCGGCTGGCCGACCCGGTCCGGGAGCGGGCTGTGCCGGAGCTGCTCGCCGAGGGCGTGCTGGTCCGCGACGGCCGGGTGGACCTGGTCCGTCACCGCTGGCGACCCGACGCCTCGAGCTGGACCTGAGCAGGTTTCTTCGCATGTTCACCCCCGCCCGGGTTCCGCACCGGCCGGACATGTGACAGGCTGGTGGTACTGAAGCAAGACGGCTGTGTCGTGGTGAAGGCTGCGTCCGCGGTGGTTTGCGAGGGCGTCGCCCATCAGTCCCGGGCAGTGAAGTGCCGTCCGGAGCAGTTCGTGAAGAAAGAGAACGTTCATGGCACAGGGAACCGTCAAGTGGTTCAACGCCGAGAAGGGGTACGGCTTCATCGCCGTCGACGGTGGGGGCGCGGACGTCTTCGTCCACTACTCCGCCATCGACTCCCACGGCTTCAAGACTCTCGACGAGGGTCAGCGCGTCGAGTTCGAGACCACCCAGGGCCCGAAGGGTCCGCAGGCAGACCGGGTCGCCCCGCTCTGATCTGAGTCACACCCTCAGCAGCACACGCTCCGCCCCCGGCTCCTCAGCCGGGGGCGGAGTGCTGTCCGGGTGGGGCCCAGACGCCCGGGGGCAGCTCAGGCGTCGTAGCCGAGGATGCCGCCGGCCAGGTGGTGCACGTCGGTCCAGCCGGCCTCCTGCAGCCGCCGCAGGCTGGCCTCGGAGCGGGCGCCGCTGCGGCAGTACAGCACCACGGTCCGGTCGGCGGGCAGCTCCGAGAGCGCCGCACCGGAGTCGATGGTCGCCTTGGGTACCAGGACCGAGCCCTCGATCAGGCTCACCTCCCGCTCGGCCGGCTCCCGGACGTCCACCAGCACGAAATCGCGCTCGCCGCGCTCCCGCTCGGCCAGCCAGCGGCGCAGCTCGGCGGCGTCCAGGGTGGGCACCGGCGCGGGAGCGGCGGCCGGCAGCCCGCAGAGCACCTCGTAGTCCTGCAGCTCGGTGATGGTCGGGGAGCTGCCGCAGAGCGGGCAGTCCGGGTCGGCGGCCACCTCCAGGGTGTGCCAGGACGCCGCCAGCGCGTCGTGCACCTGCAGCCGTCCCACCAGGCTGTCGCCGGCGCCGGTGATGAGCTTGACCGCCTCGGTCACCTGGGCCGAGCCGACCGCGGCGCAGAGCACCCCGAGCACCCCGCCCTCGGCGCAGCTGGGCACCATCCCCGGCGGCGGCGGCTCGGGGAACAGGCAGCGGTAGCACGGCCCGTGCCCGGCCCAGAACACCGACACCTGGCCGTCGAAGCGGAAGATCGAGCCCCACACGTAGGGCACGCCGACCAGCGCGCAGGCGTCGTTGACGAGGTAGCGGGTGGCGAAGTTGTCGGTGCCGTCGAGCACCAGGTCGTACTGGCCGACGAGCTCGAGCGCGTTCTCGCGGGTGAGCCGTTCGCGGTGCGCCCGCACCTGCACGTGGGGGTTCCACTCCGCGACGGAGTCGACCGCGGAGTCCACCTTGTGCCGGCCGACGTCGGACTGGCCGTGCACGATCTGGCGCTGCAGGTTGGACACCTCGACCCGGTCGTCGTCGATGATCCCGAGCACACCGACCCCGGCGGCGGCCAGGTAGGCCAGCGCGGGCGAGCCCAGGCCCCCGGCCCCGACCACCAGCACCCGGGCGCTCTTCAGCCGGCGCTGCCCGACCACCCCGATCTGGGGCAGCAGCAGGTGCCGGTCGTAGCGGACCACCTCGGCCGGGGTGAGCTCGGCGGTCGGCTCCACCAGGGGTGGCAGGGACCTCTCGGCGACGTCGCGGCTCGGCGCGGTCATGGCTCCTCCTCCATCGGCTCGCGGGCGCGGGGCCCTCAGAGACTACGCGCGGGCAGCAGGCAGAGCTCGTTGCCCGAGGGGTCGCGCCAGCAGCTCCACGCCAGCTCGCCCCAGTCGTGCTCGAAGCGGCTGCCGCCGAGCTCGAGCACCCGGGCGCCGACCTCGTCGGGGTCGTCGCCGGTCTCCAGCCGGACGTCCAGGTGCATCCGGTTCTTCCCCTCCTTGGGCGAGGACTCGGGGCAGAACGACAGCAGCGGTCCGCGTCCGGACGGGTGGCGCAGCAGCCACTCCCCCTCCGAGCCGGGCCCGGTCCAGCGCTGCCAGCCGGTCAGCGCCGACCAGAACAGCAGGTCGACCTCGGGGTCGGCGGAGTGGAGCGGGATCTCCCCCAGCGGCCCGGCACCGGCGTGCCGCGGCCGGGGCCCGATGACGCAGAACGGGTTGCCCTCCGGGTCGGTCAGCACCGTCCACGGCGCGTCCGGGCCCTGACCGGTGCGCCGTCCGGAGCCCGTCGCGGGGTCGACGGGCCGGGCGCCCAGGTCGACCAGGCGGCGCACCACCGCCTCCCGGTCGCCGCCGCCGGCCAGGTCGAGGTGCAGCCGCAGCGGTTCCGACGGCGGCTCGGGCACCCGCTGCAGGCACAGGTCGAGGGTCGGTCCGCCGGGCACCGCCAGCCGCGACTCGTGCCCGTCGGGCTCGTCGGTCAGCGGCTCCAGGCCGAGCGCGGCGTCCCAGAACCGGCCGAGCGCGGCCGGGTCCACGGCGTCGAGGACGATGTTCTCCAGGTACACGGGATCTCACGCTACGCCCGGGCACCGACGCTGCGGATACCCTGCTCCGATGGACACCGCACGAGCCCAGCGCCTGCCCCGCGACCAGCGCCGGGCCCAGCTGCTCGACGCGGCCTACGAGGTGTTCAGCACCCGCGGCTACCACAGCGTCGCGATGGACGAGGTCGCCGTCGCCTCGGGGGTGTCCAAGCCGGTGCTCTACCAGCACTTCTCCTCCAAGCTCGAGCTCTACCTGGCGCTGCTGGACCGGGCCTGCTCGGAGCTGGTCGAGCTGGTCGCCGGGGCGGTCGCCTCCAGCACCCACAACCGCGACCGGGTGGCCGCCGCGATGGGCGCCTTCTTCGGCTTCGTGGCCCAGCAGCGCCGCAGCTTCCGCTTCGTCTTCGAGTCCGACCTGCGCACCGAGCCGGAGGTGGAGCTGCGGATCCGCGCGGTGCACACCGAGCTGGCCGCCCTGATCGGCGCGGTGATCGCCGCCGACACCGACCTGCCGGTGGCCGAGGCCGAGCTGCTCGGGATGTCGCTGATCGGGATGGCTGAGACGAGCGCCCGGTTCTGGGCCGCCGCCCCGGGCCAGATCACCCAGGAGCGGGCGGTCGAGCTGGGCAGCAGCCTGGCCTGGCGGGGCGTCCGCGGCTTCCCGCGCACCACGACCGGCTGAGCCGCACCGCACCGGACGCCCGGGCGCGCGGGGTTCCCCGGGCGGCACCCGGAGCGGTGCGCGGACCCGGGCGCAGCGGACCGCGGCAGGGCTAGATTGGCCGGCATCCCGATCAGCCCAGACGAGGAGCACCGCGTGAGCACTCCCCAG
>NZ_QPKK01000266.1 GCF_003344635.1 Desertihabitans aurantiacus | reverse complement strand
GGCCGCGGTGACGCCCGCAGCCGGGCTGGTCGCCGCACGGGCCGCGCCGTCGGTCGGGACGCCGTCGGCCGGGGGCACCCGCCAGCGAAGCACCCGCGCCGGGTTGCCGCCGACCACCGCGCCGGCGGGGACGTCCTTGGTGACGACCGCGCCGGCGGCCAGCATGGCCTTGTCGCCCACGGTGACGCCGTCGACCACCACCACGTGGGAGCCGATCCACACGTCGTTCCCGATGGTGATGCCGCGGCTGCTGATCGGCTGGCGGAACACCTCGACGTCGGGGTCGCTCATGGTGTGGTTGAAGCCGAGCAGCGAGGTGTGCGCACCGATCCGCACCCCGTCGCCCAGCCGGATCCGCCCGCGCACCACGGTGAAGGCGTTGATGGTGCAGTCCCGCCCGGCGACCAGCTCGTCGCTGAGGTAGGCGTGGGCGGCGACGTAGCTGCGGTCGCCCAGCACGAGCGTGGTGTTCTGCAGCGAGGCGTGCTCGCTGAGGAAGCACCGCTCACCCAGCGACCAGCCGGGCCGGGCAGCCAGGACGTCGCGCTGCCGCTGCCGCTGCGCCTGCTGGGCCTCCTCGTCGGCCTCGCGCCAGAACGACCACGGGGAGTAGTCGAAGTGCAGCGGGTCGACCGGACGCCGGGCGGTCTCGGCGGGAGTCGGGTCGGCGGGGTCGGAGATCGTCTCGGTGACGGCCATTGTCGGAGAGCACCTCTTCGGGCTGGGAGTGGCTCCATCCTTCCCGGTCGTGCGGGCACCGGCAACGCCCGACCCGCAGGGTGGGACGCCCGCCGCCCGCGTCGTCCCCGATGGTTACCCGGTGGCGTCGGCGGCGGCCCGGACCAGGGTCCACGCGAGGTCGGTGGTGGCCGGCAGGGTGTCGAGCGCCAGGGGCTGGGTGGCCAGCGCGCCCTCGTGCAGCACGAGCAGCTGGGTGGCGAGGGTGGCCGGGTCGGTGCAGCCGGCGGCCGTGGCGAGCTCGCTGAAGAGGTCACGCAACCAGCGCTTCTGCTCGGTCGCGACCCGGTGCGCGGGGTGGTCGGGGTCGGGCAGCTCGGCCAGCGCGTTGACGAAGGCGCACCCGCGCCCGCTCGTCCGGCTCCACTCCCGCAGCGCCTCGAAGGGTGCGGTGACGGCGTGCAAGGGGTCGGCGCAGTCGTCGACGGTGGCCCGGACGAGTGCGCGCCAGCGCCGGTCGCGCTCGCCGAGGTAGGCCGTGACCAGCTGGTCCTTGGAGCCGAACTGGTTGTAGAGGGTGCGCTTGGTGACGCCGGAGCGCTCGGCGACCAGGTCGACGCCGACGGCGGTGATGCCGCGCTCGTAGAACAGCTCCTCGGCCGCGGCGAGCACTCGCCGGCCGGCCGCACTGAACTGTCGCACCTCCGACACCGGAGCCTCCTTTACTGATCTGTGTACTCTGGACTTCACAGATCAGTATACCGAGGGAGGAGACGGAGATGCAGGTGCCGGAGACGATGCAGGCGGTGCGGATCACCGGCCACGGCGGACCGGAGGTCCTCGAGGTGGCCGATGTCGCCGTGCCGACACCGGGGCCGGGCGAGGTGCTCGTGCAGGTGGCCGCCGCGGCGCTCAACAACACCGACCTGTGGACGCGGGAGGGCGCCTACGGACGCCCGGGCGATCCGGACGCGCTGTCGGGCTGGCGCGGACCGGTGGAGTTCCCGCGCATCCAGGGCGCCGACGTCGCCGGCCGGGTGGTCGCGGTCGGTGCCGGGGTGGACGACGAGCTCGCAGGCCGTCGGGTGCTGGTCGACCCGGCCGGGTACGACGGCGACGGGCCCGACGCGAACCCGGTCGGGCTGATGGGCAGCGAGCGCGACGGCGGCTACGCCGGTTACGTCACCGCGCCGGCGGAGCAGGTGCACGACGTCAGCGGCTCCCCGCTGACCGACGACCAGCTCGCCAGCCTGCCGACCGCCTACGGCACCGCACTCGGCATGGTCGAGCGGGGACGGCTCGCCGCGGGGGAGACCGTGCTGGTCTCCGGGGCCTCCGGCGGCGTCGGGCTGGCCGCGGTGCAGCTGGCCCGGGCGCGCGGCGCGCGGGTGCTGGCGATCAGCAGCGGCACCAAGGGCGACTCGGTGCGCGAGGCCGGGGCGCACGCGGTGGTCGACCGCGGCGCCGACGTCGTCGCGCAGGTCCGTGAACTCGCCCCGGACGGTGTGGACGTGGTGCTCGACGTCGTCGCCGGTGATCTGGTCGCCGATGGGCTGCCGCTGCTGCGCGAGGGCGGGCGGTGGGTGGTCGCCGGCGCGCTGGGCGGCTACCAGGTCACCGTGGACGTGCGGCGGCTCTACCTGCACAACGCGCAGCTGGTCGGGTCCTCGATGCACACCCGGCGGCACTTCGAGCTGCTGGTCGAGCTGGCCCCGGCGCGGGGACGTCCAGCCGGTCGTCGCCGCGACGTTCCCGCTGGCCGAGGCCGCCCGCGCCCAGCAGGAGCTCGCCCGCCGTGAGCACGTCGGCAAGCTCGTCCTGCACCCCTGAGCCGCGGCTCAGCCGGTGACGGTCACCTCGGCCCGCTCGGTGACGCCGTTGACCGTCACCGACAGCGTCGCGGTGCCCGGCCGGAGGGCGGTCAGCTCACCGGTCGCGGGGTCGAGGGTGACCACGGCCTCGCGGCCCGGACGCTGCTCGCCGATGCTGACCCGCGCCCCGGACCAGTCCGCGCCCACCGGGTAGCCCACCGGGAACGACCGCTCGCCCTGGGTGACGGTGGCCTCCACCTGCGCCGTGGCGCCGACGGCCAGCTCGGCGGGCGCGTCGAGGGTGAGCTCGTCGACGGTGGCCCGCATCTCGACCTGGACCCACGGCTGGGCGGGGGCGGCGTGCCAGCGGCCGCGCTCGTCGGCCGGCACCACGGCGGCGTCGGGGTCGATGCCCACCAGGCTCCAGCCGGCGAAGCCGCCGTCGGCCGGGTCGGTGGAGGGCGCCTTGCCCATGTTGCCGTTGATGACGTACGGGACGCCGTCGACCGAGGCGGCGGAGAAGGCGCCGACGTGGGAGCCGATGAACGCCGCGCCCTTGCCGGTCTCGGCGCGGAAGTCGGCCAGCAGGTCCTCGACCACCTCGGCCTCGTAGCGGTTGGCCAGCTGGCTGGCCTTGAGCGGGGACGGGTCGCGCGGCGGGTGGTGCCACATCGCCACCACCCCGTTGACGTCCGGGTTCTCCCGGGCGTCGTCGAGGGCCTCGTCGAGCAGCTGCCACTGCTCGAAGCCGCCGCCGCTGAGCGTCCCGGTGGAGGAGTCCAGCAGCACGAACCGGGTGCCCTGGTGCACGAAGGAGTGCTGGGCCGGCCCGAACTCGGCCTCGAAGGGGGCGATGGTGCCGGGACCGTAGATCTCGTGGTTGCCCGGCACGTAGTACCAGGGCACCTTGCCCTCCAGCTCCTCCTCGATGACCTTCCGCGCCAGGGCGAGGTCCTCGGGGTAGGCGGTGTCGATGAAGTCGCCGTTGATGACGACGAAGTCGGGGTCGGCGGCGACGGCCTCGCGCAGGGTCCGGCGGGCGGCCGGCACCAGGGACTGGTTGGCGGCGGTGAACTGGGCGTCGGAGACCACCGCGAAGCGCCACCGCCCGTCGGTGCCCAGCGTGCCGTCGGTGACGACGACGTCGTCGGTGACCCGCTCCGCCGGTGGGGTGCGGACGGACGGGGCCACCTGCACCGACAGGTCGTCGATGGTGGTGGATGCGCGGTAGGAGCGGTCGGCCTTGGTCTCGATCACGGTGAAGCGGCTGATCGAGATGGGGAAGGCGAGGGTCTGCGGGATCGCCACCTCGACCCGCTGCCAGCCGGGCTCGGTGAGGTAGGGCCCGTACAGCGCGCTGCTGCGGCCCTCCGCGTCGATGACGGTGAAGGCGGTCCACTCGCCCTCACCGCTGGCCAGCACGTCGGCGCCGACCGAGAGCGGCTGGCCCTCGATCGCGAACGGCCGCGGCGCGTTGGCGTAGGCGGTCCGGGTGGCGGTGGAGGCGGTGAAGTCGTAGTCGATGGTCAGCGCGCCGCTGCCGTCCTCGCCCTCGGCGGGAACCAGCGAGCCGCTGCCGCGGGCCGAGCCGAACGTCCAGCCGTCGATGCCGCCGTCGAAGTCGGCCAGCACCCGCTCCTCGACCCCGACGGTGATGCCGAGGCTGGTCGTCTGGCCCTGGACGGTGGCGGTGACGACGACCGAGGCGGTCTCGGTCAGCGGGGTGACGTCCCAGCCGCCGGCGCCGTCGGGCTCGATCGTGACGGCGCTCTCGTCGTAGTCGAGCTCGACGTCGGTGGGCTCCAGCGGGGCCTCGAAGCCGCCGCGGTCGGCGCCGATGATGCGGAAGCTGCCGCGGGCGTCCGCGTCGGGCAGGTTGACGGTGTCGACCGAGGGCCGGATGCGGTCCAGCGGCTCGAGCACCTCCAGATCGAGCGAGCCGGTGACGCGGCGGTCGCGGGCCTCGACGGTGAGCGGTCCGGGCTGCTTCCCGGTGACGACGCCGTCGCGGACGGAGCCGGTCTGGACGTCGGTGGAGCGCCAGGTGAGCCGGTTGGTCGCCACCGGCGCCAGCGTCTCGTCGTGGCCGAGGGCGTCCAGGCGGCGGGTCAGGCCGGGGAAGACGCGCAGCAGGTCCTCGTCCTCCTCGTCGGCGGCTGGCACCACCCGCAGCCCGTCGAGGCGGCCCGACCCCTCGGCGGCGAACAGCCCGAGACCGTTCGGCACCGGGCGCAGCGACCCGTCGGACGGGGTGTTCTCGACATCGAGGTCGTCCTCGCCGGCCTCGCGGGCCAGCATGGTGGAGGAGCCGCCGCCGTCGAGGTTGAGGGCGTCGTCGGCGCCGAGCTCCTTGAGGAACCCGCCGAGCTCGGTGTAGGTCATCCCGCGGCTCTGCGCGATCCGGCCGTCGATGGAGACGAGGTAGGCGGTGTCGCCGTCCTCGTCGAAGCCGATCGCGGTGCGCGGGTGGGCGGCCGGGTCGGTGTGCGGGACGACCTCGCCGTCCTCGAGCAGGGTGACGTTGCCGCCGAGGGCGGTGGCCAGCTCGGCGCCGTCGTAGCGCAGCTCGTGGCTGACGGCCACCTCGTCGCCGACCGCCAGCCCGGCCAGCGCGTCGGCGCCGGCGTCGCGGCCGACGAGCACCGTGGTGCCGGCCGGGATGGCGCCCGCGCCGGCGGTCTCGGCGAC
>NZ_QPKK01000265.1 GCF_003344635.1 Desertihabitans aurantiacus | reverse complement strand
CCGGGCCTGGACCGACCGGATGCTGCTCGGCACCGACCTCGTCACCGCCGCCGACCTGGCGGGCACCGGTTTCGTCACCCGCCTGCTGCCGGCCGGCACCGACCCCCGCCCGGTCGCGCTCGAGCTGGCCGGACGGGTCGCCGGCGCCGCCCCGCTGACGATCCGCGCGCTCAAGGAGGTCGGACGGCGCCTGGACGCCGACCCGTCCGCCGACGTGGACGACCTGCTGGCCCGCTGCTACGGCAGCCGCGACTTCGCCGAGGGCGTCGCCGCCTTCGCCGCCCGCCGCGCCCCCGCCTGGGAGGGCCGGTGACCACACCCGTGACCGCACGCACCGCCCCGACCGCCCTGGCCGCCCGAGGAGGACGCCGATGACCATCGATGCCCACCAGCACTTCTGGATCTCCGCCGAGAGCAAGCAGCCCTGGCGCGGTCCCGAGCACGGCTCCCTGGTCCGCGACTTCACCCCCGACGACCTGCGTGGGCTGACCGCCGAGCTCGGTGTCGACGGCACCGTGCTGGTCGAGTCCGAGGACGGTCCGCACGAGAACGACCGGCTGGCGCGCTGGTCGGCCGAGCCGCCGGTGGCCGGCGTGGTCGGCTGGCTGCCGCTGACCGACCCCGAGGCCGCCCGGGCCGAGTGGCGCCGGATGGCGCTGCCGCGGCTGGTCGGCGTCCGCTGCCTGGTCGGGCGCGAACCGCTGGACTGGCTGCGCCGCGGCGACGTCCGCGACCTCTTCGGCGAGCTGGCCGGTGCCGACCTCAGCTGGGACGTCGTCCCCCTCGACCGCGCCCAGTGCGCGGAGGTGGTGGCCCTGGCCGAGGCGGTGCCCGATCTGCGGGTGGTGGTCGACCACCTGGCCCGGCCCCCGCTGGACGGCGCCGACCGGGCCGCCTGGGAGGAGAACATCGCCCTGCTGGCCGCCGCGCCGGGGATCGCGATCAAGTTCTCGGTCGGCCTGGACGTGCTGACCCGCTGGTCCTGGCAGCCCGACCAGCTGGCCGACGTCGGCCGGGTGGTGCTCGACGCGTTCGGACCCGAACGGGTGATGATCGCCACGAACTGGCCGGTCTGCGAGCTGGCCGCGGACTACCGCACCGTCTGGCGCGACCAGGTCGCCCTGCTGGAGCGGCTGCTGCCCTCGACCGCCGACCGCGACCGGGTGCTCGACGGCACCGCCCGCGAGTGGTACCGGCTGGACCGGGAGCGCCCGTGAGCCTGCTCGGGTTCGAGGGCCACCAGCCCGAGGTCGATCCCACCGCCTGGGTCGCCCCCGGCGCGACGCTGGTCGGCCGCGTCCGGCTCGGCGCGGAGGCGTCGGTCTGGTACGGCGCGGTGCTGCGCGGTGACGGCGAGGACATCGTCGTCGGCGAGCGCAGCAACCTGCAGGACCTCACCGTCGTGCACGCCGACCCCGGCCTCGGGGTCCGGCTCGGGGCCGACGTCACCGTCGGCCACCGGGCGATCCTGCACAACTGCACGGTCGGCGACCGCGTCCTGGTCGGGATGGGCGCCGTCGTGCTCAACCGGGCCCGGATCGGCTCCGACGTCGTCATCGGCGCCGGCGCCGTCGTCCCCGAGGACGCCGAGATCCCACCCGGGACGCTCGTGCTCGGGCTGCCCGGGAAGGTCCGGCGCGAGCTCACCGAGGACGAGCGCGCCCGGATCCGCACCAACGCCGCCACCTACGTCCAGCTCGCCCGACGGCACGCCGCCGACGGCTGACCCCATGACCACCCGCCGGCGAGCGTCGGCGGGCCATCCGAGGAACACCACACAGGAGAAGGAGCACGTCCACCATGACGCACCATCCCGTCCAGCAGAAGCCCGACCTGCCCTGGACCAAGGCCGACCCTGCCCAGCTGGGCTCGCTGTACAAGTTCCTCCGCGTGGTCGACGTGGTGGACGCCCTCGACGGCATCGGCTACTTCAACGTCGGCCTGATGGACACCGACGTCCGCCCGCTCTGGGGCGGCATGCGGTTCTTCGGCGAGGCGGCCACCATCCGGGCGGTGCCGTCGAACAAGCCGATGTGGAAGCTGGAGACCACCGCCGACGTCGTGCGCGCCCACGGCATCTGGTTCGAGAAGTACCCGCAGGCCAAGCTGCCCACCGACCTGGCCCCCGGCCACGTCGTGGTGATGGACTCCGGCGGCGGCCAGGAGGTCGGCTTCTGGGGCTCGGAGAACAGCATGGGCGCCATCGTCGGCGGCGCGGTCGGCATCGTCACCGACGGCTACGCCCGTGACACCGGCGAGCTCGAGGCCCAGGGGACGCCGGTCGTCTCCCGCAAGCGCGGCCGCACCATCATCCCGGGCCGGATCCAGGCGATCGAGACCCAGACCACCATCGCCTGCGGCGGCACCCAGGTGAACCCGGGTGACATCGTCGGCGCCGATGACGACGGCGTGGTCGTGGTGCCGAAGGAGGTCGCGGTCGAGGTCGCCACCCACGCCCGCGCGGTCCTGCTGCACGACATGAAGGCCCGGCGTCGCCACTACGACAAGCTCGGCCTGCCGGCCGACGAGTCCGTCGACGTCGAGGCCGTCGAGGCCTGGTACGCCGAGGTCTGAGCAGCACCTCCAGCGCGCTGAGCCTGTCGGAGCGCGGGTGACCGCCCTTCGACAGGCTCAGGGCGCTGGGGCTGGCCCGGGCGCTCGGCGCACCACAGCGCGCTCAGCTCGTCGGGCGCTGGGTCGGGCTGGCGGGGACGTCCACCGCGCAGCAGGCTGACCCCGGACGACCGAACCCGACCACAGCGCGCTGAGCCTGTCGAGGCGCCGCACCACCACGAGACGGAGAGACACGGATGGACCTCATCGACGACCCCCGCGACCTGCTGCCCACCGACCTGGAGGCGGCCACCCTGGTCGGCCGCGTGCACGACCCGGAGGTCGACGGGCCGTCGGTGGTCGTCGTCCGCGGGGAGGAGGTGGTCGACCTCTCGGCCACCTTCCCCACCATGACCGACCTGCTCGAGCAGCCCGACCCCGCCGCGGCCGCCCGCGCCGCCGAGGGCGGCCGCCACTGGCCGCTGACCCCGCTGCTCACCGACTCCCTCGCCCAGACCCCCGACCGGCCCACCCTGCTGGCCCCGGTCGACCTCTCGGTGCTCAAGGCCGCCGGGGTCACCTTCGCCAGCTCGCTGGTGGAGCGGCTGATCGAGGAGCGGGCCGGCGGCGACCCGGTCCGGGCCGAGCAGCTGCGCGGGGAGCTGGAGACCACCCTGGGCGTCGACGTCAGCACGGTGCGTCCCGGCAGCCCGGAGTCGGTCCAGCTCAAGGCCGACCTGCAGTCGCGCGGGCTGTGGTCGCAGTACCTCGAGGTGGGTCTCGGCCCCGACCCCGAGGTGTTCACCAAGGCCCCGGTGCTGGCCGCGGTCGGCTGCGGCGCCCCGATCGGCGTCTCGGAGATCTCCTCCTGGAACAACCCCGAGCCCGAGGTCGCCCTGGCGGTCAGCTCGACCGGACGGGTGGTCGGGGCGACCCTGGGCAACGACGTCAACCTGCGCGACGTCGAGGGCCGCTCGGCCCTGCTGCTCCCCCGCGCCAAGGACAACAACGCCTCCGCCGCGGCCGGGCCGTTCGTCCGGCTGCTCGACGACGGCTTCACCCTCGACGACGTCCGCACCGCCTCGGTGCGGCTCCAGGTGCTCGGCGAGGACGACGGTTTCGTCCTCGACGGGGTGAGCGAGATGAGCCAGATCTCCCGCGACGTCGCCGACCTGGCCGCCTACACCGTGGGCCGGGCGCACCAGTACCCCGACGGCGTCCTGCTCTACACCGGGACGCTGTTCGCCCCCACCCAGGACCGTGGCGAGGACGGTCTCGGCTTCACCCACCACCTCGGCGACGTGGTCCGGATCTCCAGCCCCCGGCTGGGCACCCTGGTCAACCGGGTCACGCACTCCGAGACCGCGCCGCGCTGGGAGTACGGGCTGCGCCGCCTGATCGCCAACCTGCACCGCCGCGGGCTGCTCGACCGGCTGGGCGCCTCATGAGCCCCCGGGTGGCGGTGACCGACCACATCTTCGCCGACCTCGAGCTGGAGACCGCCGCGGCCGCCGAGCTCGGCGCGGAGCTGGAGTCGCACCAGGTCTCCACCGAGGAGGAGACGCTGGCCGCGCTCACCGGCGTCGACCTGGCCTTCGTCAACTTCGCGCCGGTGACCCGCCGGGTGCTGCAGGCGATGGCGCCGGGCGCGATGGTGGTGCGCTACGGCATCGGCTACGACAACGTCGACGTGGACGCCGCCCGCGAGCTCGGCGTCCGGGTCGCCAACGTGCCCGACTACGGCGCCGACACGGTCGCCGACCACGCCGTCACCTGTGCGCTGCTGCTGCTGCGCAAGGTGGTCACCTTCGACCGGGCGATCGCCACCGGCGGCTGGCTCTCCCCGCCCGACCTGGCCCCGATCCGCGCCTTCTCCGCCACCACCGTGGGGCTGCTGGGGACGGGCCGGATCGGGCTGGCGGTGGCCGACCGGCTGCGCCCCTTCGGGTTCGCCGTGGTCGCGCACGACCCCTTCGCCGACGCCGAGGTGCTGCGAGCGCACGGGGTGGAGCCGGTCAGCATGGAGGAGCTGTTCGGCCGCTCCCAGCTGCTGTCGCTGCACGCCCCTGCCACCGAGACCACCCGCCGGATCGTCAACGCCGACACCCTGGCGCTGATGCCGCCCGGTGCGGCGCTGGTCAACACCGCCCGTGGTGCCCTGGTCGACACCGACGCCCTGCTGGACGCCCTCGACTCGGGTCGGATCGCCGGCGCCGCCCTCGACGTGGTGGAGCCCGAACCGCTGCCGGCGGAGCACCGGCTGCGCGGGCACCCCGGGGTCGTCCTCACCCCGCACGCGGCCTTCTACTCCGAGGAGTCGCTGCGGGCCCTGCAGCGCCTCGCCTGCGAGGAGGTGCTGCGGGCCGGCCGCGGCGAGCCGCTGCGCTGCCCGGTGGCCTGACCCTCCGACGGCCGGGCCGCCCCGGGAAGAGGGGGCGGCCCCGGAGCTGTGGGTTCAACGCCGGGGCCTGGGTCCGGAGTCACGGGCCCGAAACTCCTGACCGTGGCCGAACCGTACCCGGGCCGGGTGTCGCCAAGCACCGGGGCCGGGGACGCCTCCCGCGCCCGCACCCGGCAGCGGGCCGGGAGCCGGAGTCGCGGGCTCAGGCGGCGGCGTCGCGGCGCTCG
>NZ_QPKK01000264.1 GCF_003344635.1 Desertihabitans aurantiacus | reverse complement strand
GCGGGCGCCGATGATCCACACCATGCGCGGCGCCGGCTACGTGCTGCGCCCGGCCGGATGAGCAGCCCCGCACCGCCGCCGGACCGCCGGCCGCCGGCGTCCGCGCCCGCACCGGGTTCCGGCCCCCTGGCACCGGCGTCCACGCCGTCGCCCGGGCCCGTCGACCACTGGATCGGGGGTCGGGGCAGCCTGCAGCGCCAGCTGCTGCTGCGCACCCTGGCGGTGCTCGCGGTGACGGCGGTGCTGCTGTCCAGCCTGGCGACCGCGCTGACCCGGCAGCTGGTGGTGGGCCAGATCGACCAGGAGCTGGCCGCCACCCGCGACCGCACCACGCGGGGGCAGAGCGCCGACGGCACGCCCGGGCTCTACCCGAAAGGGGTCGACCTGCCGGGCCAGCAGATCGGGACGGTGGTGCTCGTCTTCGACGGCCAGCGCGGACGGGCCGGGGTGCAGACCGAGGCGGGGCCGACCCTGCCGCCGGAGAAGGCGATCAGCGCGCTGATCGGCGTCCCGGACGACGGCCGCAAGCGCTCGACCACGCTGCCCGGGCTCGGGCACTACCGGGTGCTCGGCTTCGCCCACGCCGGCAACCTGGTGGTGGTCGGGCTGCCGCTGGCGGGGGTGGACGCCATCCTCTACCGGCTGCTGGTCGGCGAGGTGGTGCTGACCCTGCTCGCGCTGCTCGGCGGGGCGGTCGGCGTCCGGCTGGTGGTGGAGCGCGGGCTGCGGCCGCTCAACCGGCTGGCCGGCACCGCGCAGAGCGTCTCGGCGCTGCCGCTGGGCAGCGGTGAGGTCGAGCTGGCCGTCCGGGTGCCCGAGGCCGACGCCGACCCGCGCAGCGAGGTGGGCCGGGTCGGGGTGGCGTTCAACCGGATGCTGGCCCACGTCGGCGGGGCGCTGGCCGCGCGGCAGGCCTCGGAGACCAAGCTGCGCCGCTTCGTCGCCGACGCCTCGCACGAGCTGCGCAACCCGCTGGCCGCGATCTCCGGCTACGCCGAGCTGACCCGCCGGCGTGGGGAGGAGCTGCCCGAGGACGCCCGCTTCGCGGTCGGGCGGATCGAGTCCGAGGCCGGCCGGATGCACCGGCTGGTGGAGGACCTGCTGCTGCTGGCGCGGCTGGACACCGGCCGGGCGCCCGAGCTGGAGCGGGTGGACGTCAGCGCGCTGGTGGTGGACGCCGTGAGCGACGCCCGGGTGGCCGGGCAGGACCACCACTGGCGCCTCGAGCTGGCCGAGCGGGCCGTCGAGGTGCGCGCCGACCGGTTCCAGCTGCAGCAGGTGCTGGTCAACCTGCTGGCCAACGCCCGCACCCACACCCCGGCCGGCACCACGGTCACCACCGCGGTGCGGGTGGAGGGGTCGGAGGCGGGTGGCACGGCCGTGGTCACCGTGGCCGACGACGGTCCGGGGATCCCCGCCGAGACGTTGCCGCGGGTGTTCGAGCGCTTCACCCGCGCCGACTCCGCCCGGGCCCGGCTGGGGGCGGCCGGAGAGCGTCCGTCGGGCACCGGGCTGGGGCTGGCGATCGTCGCCGCGGTGGTCGAGGCGCACCGGGGCACCGTGCACGTGCACAGCGTGCCCGGGTCGACCACCTTCACCGTCCGGCTGCCGCTCGCCGGCGCCGAGGGGGCGTTGCAGCAGGCGTCCGGCGGGCGCCCGTGAGCGTGTTCGGCGGGGTGGCCGGCTCCTGATCACCGTCTCGATGATCGAGAGGCGGACGTCTCAGGTGCCGGACCCGGCGTCGCCAGTGGTGGGCCGACCTCGGTAGGCAGGAGTGACGACGTCCTCGAGCGATCATGATCGATTTCCCGGCCGTCCGGCGTCCTCCCCTGGTCGCGGGGGCCGAGGCGCCGGTCTGGCCGCGACCTACCCCAAGGAGAAGTCGATCATGAAGAAGACCCTCGCGGCCTCCGCCGCCGTGCTGACCGCGGTCGGTGCCAGCCTGCTCACCGCCCCGCCCGCCGCCGCCGACGAGTGCGTGGGCGGCAGCTCTTCCGGCCGCTGCGTGAAGGTGCTCAGCACCAGCGTCCAGACCGAGGTGGTCGAGTCGACCGTCCTGGCCAACGACTCCGGCATCAGCGGCAGCTTCACCTGCGGCTTCAGCCAGACCATCACCCGCAGCGTCGAGCAGAGCGCCTCGGCCGAGATGAGCGTCTCGGCCCAGGTGGCCGCGGTCGGCGCCTCGGCCTCGGTCGGTGTGAGCGAGTCGGTGAGCCAGTCCGCCAGCAGCGCGAGCAGCGTCGCCGGCACCGTGACGCTGGCTCCCGGCGAGTCCGTCACCTGCCAGCGCACCTACGGCTCGGTGCGCTCGGTCCTGCAGGAGTACACCTACAGCGGGACCGGCACCAGCAACGGCCCGCAGTACGTCGTCGTGGTGCCCTCCAGCCTCGGCGTGCGGATCGTCTGAGCCGCGACGGCGCACCGGCGGGCTGGGCGGTGGCCCCGGTCCGTCGGTGCAGCACCGCCGTGCGTTTCGCGAACTACCGGTGCGCCGACGCCGATGACATGATCCCGCCATGCACCTGACCGTCGCCGTCGCGACCTACCGCCGGCCCGACGAGCTGGTCCGGTGCCTGGAGGCGACCTGCCCCCAGGTGCGCCACGAGGTGTCGGCCGGTGCTCTCTCCGGTGCCGATGTGCTCGTGGTCGACAACGACCGCGAGCCCTCCGCCGAGAGCGCGGTCCGTGCCCTCGCCGACCCGCTGGTCCGCTACGTCCACGAGCCGCGCCCGGGGATCTCGGCGGCCCGCAACCGCGCCCTGACCGAGTCCGCCGCCACCGACCTCGTCGTCTTCCTCGACGACGACGAGACCCCGCGCCCCGGCTGGCTGGCCGCCCTGCTCGCGGCCCGGGAGCGCTACCGGGCGGACGCCGTCGTCGGACGCGTCGTCTCCGACCTCGGCGGGCAGCCCGACGCCTGGATCACCGCGAGCCGCTTCTTCGAGCGACCCCGGCGGACGACCGGCACGGCGATGCCGGTGGCGGCCACGAACAACCTGCTCCTCGACCGCCGGGTCGTCGAACGGCTCGGGCTGCGCTTCGCCGACCGCTACGGGTTGACCGGCGGCGGCGACACCCACTTCACCCGCCGGTTCACCGCCGCCGGCGCCTCGCTGGTGTGGTGCGACGAGGCCGTCGTCGTCGACCACGTGCCGCCCGAGCGTGTGACGCGCTCCTGGGTGCTCTCCAGAGCGCGCCGGATGGGCAACTCCCAGATGGTGGTCGCTCTCGACCTGGCCGGGTCGACACCCGCCCGCGCGCGGGCCGCCGTCAGGGCCCTCGCCCACGGCGGCGCCCGGGTGGCGGTCGGGACCGCCATGCGCGGGCTCGGGACGCTGACCGGCTCGGCGCACCGGGCTGCGCGGGGGGAGATCGTCGTCCAGCGCGGGGTCGGCATGGCCGCCGCCGTGCTCGGACGCCGGGTGAGTGAGTACGCGCGTCCGGCGCAGACGACTGCCGGGGAGGACGCCGGGTCGCCACAGGGTCCGCTGCGCGTGCTGTGCTCCTTCCCCGACCCGCGGCCGACCACCAACCCCTACATCACCATGCTGCTCCGGGCGCTCCGCGCCACCTCGGGCCTGGAGGTCGGCACCTTCCGCTGGTCGGCGGCGTTGCTGCGGCGGTGGGACGTCTTCCACGCCCACTGGCCCGAGACCCTGGTCACCGGCGGCTCCCCGCTGCGGAGGACCGTCCGCCAGGGCCTGTTCTGGCTGCTGCTGCTGTCGTTCCGGGTCCGCGGAACGGTGGTGGTGCAGACGGTGCACAACGTTCAGCCGCACGAGCAGCACGGCGCCCCCGTCCGCGCCGGCCTCGCCGTCCTGCGTCGGTCGACCACGGCACGGATCGCCCTCAACCCGCACACCGCCGCCCTGATCGGGCGCAGCTGCGTGCTGATCCCGCACGGCGACTACGTCAGCTGGTTCGCCGACCACCCCCGCCAGGACCCGCAGCGGGGCGCCATCGCCTTCGCCGGCCTCGTCCGGGCCTACAAGAACGTCACCGGGCTGGTCACCGCCTTCCGGGCGACCGAGCGGCCCGGGATGAGCCTGCGCGTGCTGGGCCGGCCCGACAGCGAGGCGCTCGAGCGCGAGATCGTCCAGGCCGCCGACGGCGACCCGCGGATCAGCCTCGAGCTGCGCTTCGTCGACGACGCCGAGCTGGTGGCGGCCGTCACGGGGGCCCAGGTGCTCGCGCTGCCCTACGAGGACTTCCACAACTCCGGGACGGCCCTGCTCGCGCTCTCCCTCGACCGTCCGGTGCTCGTGCCGGACAACGAGATCTCCCGCGACCTGGCCGCGGAGGTCGGCGAGGGCTGGGTGCGCCGCTTCGACGCCGAGCTCGGCCCCGAGGACCTCCTCGCCGCGGTCGAGCAGCCGTTGCCCGAGGGCCGGCCGGATCTCAGCCGACGGAGCTGGGCCCGCGTCGGCGAGGCGCACCGTGACGTCTACCGGACAGCCGTCCGAGCCCGACGGGAGCGCCGCTCGTGACCGGCGGGTCCACGCTCCCCGGCGCCACGGGGCTCGTCGTGGTCAGCTACCGCTCGAGCAGCATGCTGGCCGACAACCTGCCCGCTCCGGGCGCCGACGGCCCGACGGTGGTCGTGGTGGACAACTACTCCGACGACGCCGAGCGGAAGGCGGTGACCCGTCTCGCGGCGGAGCGGGGGTGGACGACGGTCCTCAACGACGGCAACCCGGGGTTCGGCACGGGCGTGAACGCCGGCGTGGACCGGGCCTGGCAGGAGGGCTGCGACGTCGTCGTGCTGGTCAACCCCGACCTCGCCATCACCGCTGACGGCATCGCCCGGCTCGCGGCCGCGGCCCACGCGGACCCCGACGCGCTGGTGGCGCCCCGCATCGTCACCGGACAGGGACGTCCGTGGTCGGGTCTGGGATCGGTCGACCTCGCCGGCGGTCGGCTGTGGACCGACGACCGGGCCGACCGGTCCTGGCTGTCGGGGGCCTGCCTGGCCTTCAGCCGCGCCCTGTGGGAGCGCGCCGGGGGCTTCGACGACGACTACGGCATGTACTGGGAGGACGTCGACCTGTCCTTCCGCGTGCAGGACGCGGGTGGGCGGCTGCGGGTCCTGCCCGACGTCGAGGCGCGGCACGACGTCGGCGGCACCCAGGGCGGACCGGGTCACAAGTCCGCGCTCTACCACTACTACAACTGCCGCAACCGGCTCGTCTTCGCCGCCAAGCACCTGGGCCGGGCGCACCGCTGGGCCTGGCTGGTGCGGACCCCG
>NZ_QPKK01000263.1 GCF_003344635.1 Desertihabitans aurantiacus | reverse complement strand
GCCGAAGCCCCGACGACCGGCACCGGTCGACCCGGTGCCACCTCGGATCTCGGCCGCCTTGTTGATCTTGACGGTGCTCTGCTCGGCGGTGTGCCGCGGCATCATGTGCAGGTAGTAGGTGGTCTTGACCCCCCGCTCCCAGGCCGCCGAGTACAGCTCGACCATCTCGTTGACGTCGCGGCTGGCCAGGTAGATGTTGCGGCTGATCGCCTGGTCGATCCACTTCTGGGCCCGGGCGGCGATCTCGATGAAGGCCGTGGGCGCCAGCTGGAAGGACGTCCGGTAGATCTGCTTGAGGTCGTCGGGCACCGAGGCGATCCGGGTGACGTCACCCTGCGCCTGCAGCAGCTCGTCACGCACCTGCTCCCACAGCCCGCGCGACTTCAGGTCGGCGACCAGGTTGCGGTTGACCTCGAGGAACTTGCCCGAGGAGGTGGCACGGCTGAAGATCTGGCTGAACTGCGGGTCCAGACCCGGGGTGGTGCCCGCCACCAGACCGATCGAGGCGGTCGGCGCGATCGCCAGCACGGTCGAGTTGCGCATGCCGCCACGGACCTTCTCGCGCAGCGTGTCCCAGTCCATCCGGATCGAGCGGTCGACGGCCACCGGCACCTCGCGGTCGGCCTCCAGCGCGGCGAGGGAGTCGAAGGGCACCCAGCCCTGGCTCCAGCGCGAGCCCTCGAAGGTGCGGTAGCTGCCGCGCTCGCGGGCCAGGTCGGCGCTGGCGTCGATCGCGTGGTAGCTGACGAACTCCATCAGCTCGTCGATCAGCTCGGCCGCCTGCTCGGAGTCGTAGGCCATGCCCAGCCGCTCGGTCAGGTCGGTGAAGCCCATCACGCCCAGGCCGACCGCACGGTGGTCGGAGTTGGAGCGCTCGGACTCCGGCACCTGGCTGATGGTGATGTCGATGAGGTTGTCGAGCTGGCGGACCGCGGTGCGCACGGTCTGGCGCAGCCGCTCCCAGTCGACCACCAGGTCGTCGCCGAGGTGGGCCGAGAGGTTGACCGAGGCCAGGTTGCAGACCGCGATCTGGTCGCGGTCCTGCGGCAGGCAGATCTCGGTGCAGAGGTTGGACAGGTGGATCGTCCCGGTGTTGTTGTTCAGCGCCCGGGTGTTGATGGTGTCCTTCCACGTCAGCCACGGGTGCGAGGTGCTCTGCAGGGTGATGAGGATCGACTTGAACTGCTCGCGGGCGCGGACCCGCTTGAAGCGGCGCATCTCACCGTTCTCGGCCTTCTGGATGTACTCGGCGTAGCGGCGGGAGAAGGCGGCGCCGTAGAGCTCGGGCAGGTCGGGCACCTCGAGCGGGTCGAACAGGTACCACACCTCGTCGTCGCGGACCCGCTTCATGAACTCGTCGGAGATCCAGACCGCGGTGTTGGCGGTGCGCAGCCGGCGGTAGGGGTCGCCGGAGTTCTGCTTGAGGTCGAGGAACTGCGGGAAGTCCAGGTGCCAGTTCTCCATGTAGAAGCACAGCGCGCCGAACTTCTTGCCGCCGCGGGAGACCGCGCGCAGGCTCGAGTCGATCGTGTGCATGAAGGGGATCGGCCCGGTGGAGGTGGTGTTGTTGCTGCGGATGGGCGAGCCCTCAGAGCGCAGCTTGGTCACCGAGAGCCCGATGCCGCCGGTGCCCTTGGTCAGCCACATGACGTTGCGCAGCGAGGTGGCGATGTGCTCCATGTCGTCGTCCATCTGCATGACGAAGCAGTTGGAGAGCTGGGCGTAGGAGGTGCCGGCGTTGACCAGCGTGGAGCCGGCGGCCAGGTAGGTGAGGGAGGACATCGCGTCGTAGATCTGCAGCGCGGCCGCCGTCGGGTCCTGCTCGTTGAGCGAGAGACCCATCGCCACCCGCATCCAGAAGAACTGCGGGGTCTCCATCGGCTGGCGCCGGGAGTCGTTGATGAGGTAGCGGGTGCGCATGGTCTGCACGCCGATGTAGCGCAGCAGGTCGTCGCGCGCCGGGTCGAGCGCGCCGGCCAGCCGGAGCAGGTCGAAGTCCTCGCCGAGACGCGGGTCGAGCAGACCGTCGGACACCGCCTTGTGGATGTAGCCGGCGAACTGCTCGTGGTGGCGGCGGGCGACGTTGGTCAGCGTGACGCCCTCGCCGAGCACCCGCTTGTACAGGGTCTTCACCAGCAGCCGGGCCGCGATGGTGTCGAAGGCCGGGTCGTCCTTGACGTTCTGCAGGGCGACCCCGATGACGGCCTCGTCCAGCTGCTCGGTGGTGATCTTGTCGAACAGCGTGATCTCGAGCTCGGACTGGATCTGGGTCGCCCGGGTGACCTGATCGTCGAGCCCGCGGCTGGCGTCCTCGATCGAGCGGGCGATCTCGTAGCCGTCGTAGGGGACCAGGCTGCCGTCACGCTTCTGGACGGTGATCTGCTGCTCGGCTGCGTGCATGACTCATCCCTCTGTGGTCGCAGGTGTGGGTGCCACGGCAGCGGTGGTGGACCACGGCTCCGCGCGCTCGACTCGGCTCTTCCCCCGGGGTCAGGTGCGGTCCGCGATGGCGTGCCTGGGCACGGTACGCGGGCATCGGCCGCCGGTGAGAACCACTATATCTGGAAATGACACGCGTGCAAGTACCCCATATCTGGGTTTTCCGCGGGTCGGGCGGCGGACGCTCACGCTCCGCTGCGACGGTACCGCGCGACCCTGACAGACAGCGTCACCCGGCCGCCGGGACGCCGTCGCAGCAGGCTCTCGCGGTCGGTGTGGTGCCCGTTCGGGCCCATCAGCGCGAGGTCGGCGGCGGCCTCGTCGGAGAGCTCCAGCCCACGCCGCTCGGCGTGTCGCGAGACCGGCTCGAAGCGCCCGCCCAGCTGCTCCTCCAGACGCTCGGCCTTGCCGGCCTGGACGCTCATCAGCCCGGCCCGTCCGCGCAGCCCGTCGAGGTGGTCCGGCTCCGGGGTCACCACCACCAGGGTGCCGCCGGGACGGAGCACCCGGTGGGCCTCGGCGGCGTTGCGGGGGGCGAAGACCACCAGCACCGCGTCGACCCGTCCGTCGAGCAGCGGCCAGGGCCGCCAGCTGTCGGCGACCACGGAGGCCACCCGCGGGTGCACCCGGGCGGCGCGCCGGGCGGCGGCGGTGGAGACGTCGGTGCTCAACCCGACCCGCTGCGTCCCGGCCGCGACCACCCGGGCCAGGTGCTGGCCGGTGCCACCGCCGGTCTCCACCAGCCGGGCCGCCTCACCCAGGTCGGCGCAGGCCTCCACCAGCGCCTCCCCGACCAGGTCGAGCAGCCCCGCCTCGTGCACCCGCTCGCGGGCGGCCACCATCGTCGCGGTGTCGGCGTTCGCCCCGGCCGCCACCCCGCCCATGAGGTTGACGTGACCCTGCCGGGCGACGTCGAAGGAGTGCCCGTCCGCGCAGCGCAGCCGCCGACCCCCGTCGACGAGCTCGAGCCCGGGCGGCTCGCGGTGCCCGCCCACCGGGCAGCGCAGCAGCGGCTGCACCAGCGCCAGGGCGCTCCCGGAGGCGCTCAGCGGGGCCTCACAGGGTGCGCATCTTCCCGCCGTCGACCGGGAGCAGGCAGCCCGAGAGGTAGCTGGCGGCGGGGGAGAGCACGAAGGCGGCCACCCGTCCGAACTCCTCCGGCTCACCGAGCCGGCGCAGCGGGATGCTGGCGGCGGCGTCGGCCATCGCCTGCTCGGGGTCGTCGCTGTGGGCGTGCAGGGCGGTGATCCGCTCGGTGCGCACGGTGCCCGGCATCAGCCCGACCACCCGGGCGCCGCGCGGCCCGACCTCGTCGGCCAGCTGCTTGACCAGCAGCCCCAGCCCGGGACGCAGCCCGTTGCTGATGGCCATCTCGGGCAGCGGCTCGCGGGCGGTGCTGGAGAGCACCCAGGCCAGCGCGACGTCGTCGCGGGTGGCGTGCTCGAGCACCGCCCGGCTGACCCGCAGCGCGGCCAGGAAGACCGACTCGAAGGCGTCCCGCCACTCCTGCTCGCTGTTGGCCAGGGTGGCCCCGCGCGGCGGGCCGCCGACGCTGACCAGGGCCCCGTCCAGGGAGCCGAACCGGCTCAGCGCCAGCTCGCAGGCCCGGCCGGGGGTGGTGGGATCGGAGAGGTCGGCCGGCAGTGCCACCGCGGCGTCCTCGCCCAGCTCGGCGAGCACCTCGGCCAGGACGTCGGCCCGGCGGGCCACCAGCACCACCCGGGCACCCTCGGCGACCAGGGCGGTGGCGGTGGCGCGGCCGAGCCCGGCGGAGGCGGCGGTGACGACGAAGGTGCGGTCGGCGAGCTGCAGGTCCATGGGCTCAGTCTGGCGCACCGGCGCGCTCGCGGCGGCGTTCCCTCAGGTCGCCGCGGACCAGCACCACCACCCCTCCGACCGCGATCGCGGTGAAGGCGAACCACTGCAGGGCGTAGGAGAGGTGGTTGCCCTCGGTCGGCGCCGGCGGCTGCACCGGGTCGAGCGCGGCGTAGCCGGGCTGCGGGTCGACCGGTGTGGTGTCGGCGGCCGCCACCCAGCCGGTGGTCAGCACCGGGTAGGGAACGGTGGAGGCCAGGGCCGGTGTGCTGACCAGCCGGACCGAACCCCGGGACGGGGTGGTCAGCGCCTCCCGGCCCTGCTCGTTGCGCCGCAACCAGCCGAGCACGTCGACCTCGCCGGCCGGCGGTGCGGGCAGCGTCTCGGGGATGCCCCGGGTGTCGGCGACGAAGCCCCGGCTCACCCAGACGGAGCGGCCGTCGGCCAGCCGCAGCGGGGTCAGCACCTCGAATCCGCGCGCCTCCCCGTTGCGCCGGTTGCGGACGTGGACCTGGTGCTCGGAGTCGAACTCGCCGGTCAGCTCGACGCGCCGCCACTGCTCGGCGTCGGTGACCTCGTCGCCGAGGGCCTCGTCGACCCCGACCGGCGGCGCCTGCCGCTGGGCCGCGACCTGGGCGTTCTCGGCCCGGCGCTCCTCCAGCCGGCTCAGCTGCCAGCGACCGAGGGTGACGAAGGCGACGACGACCACCACACAGAACAGCGCCAGCACGAGCCAGCGCAACCACAGCCGCTGCACCCCGACAGGGTAGTGGCGCCCCCGGCGCCATCCCAGCCGGCGCGGGGCCGCCCGGCGGGGGTCAGGAGGTGGAGGGGTGCTGGCCCTTGGCCAGGGCGAGCTGGGTGGCGGCGGCCGTCGCGGCGCCGATGCTGGCGCCCCGGCCGACGGCCACCCCGGCCAGGAAGGTGGTCAGCGGCGCGGCCGGGCGGGTGACGTGGTGGGCGGCGTCACGGGCGAGGTCGAGCACCGCGTGCACGGCG
>NZ_QPKK01000262.1 GCF_003344635.1 Desertihabitans aurantiacus | reverse complement strand
CGCGCTCGGCGCGGACGTCGAGGCTGGCGATGAACCCGCCGGGCCAGTACCGGCTGGGCTCGGCCGGCGGTAGCTCCTCCGGGGCCGGCAGCGGTTCGCCCGCGCCACCGGCCACCTCGGCGGTGCCGGCCGCTGCCAGCCGCCACACCCGGGCCCGCACCACCGGACGTCCGCCGACCTCGGCCTCCGCGCCGACCAGCTCGATGGTGCGGCCCGGGCGCAGGGTGCGCACCGTCACCGTGGTCTCCAGGGCCGGGATCAGCCCGAGGATCTCGAAGGCCAGCCGGGCCGGCTGGAGCTCCGGGCGCGGCTCGTGCCGCAGCACGGCGTGCGTGAGCAGCCCGGTCAGCGCCGCCATGTGCTGCTCCCCCGGCTGCCAGGCGCCCTGGGCGTGCAGGGTCGGGCGGAAGGTCGTCGGGCCGGTCCTCCGGTAGTAGGCGGGGGCGTCCGTCTCGAGGGTGGCGGGGTCGGGCAGGCCGCGGTCGCTCACGGGCTGCCACTGTAGGCCCGCGCGGCCGGGGCAGCGCTCGGGTGGGTCGCGTGGCACCGCGGTCGCCGGTGCGTGAGGATGGGCGCCATGGGTGCTGACGTCGAAGCCCGGGAGTACAGCCGCGAGGACCGCCGGCGCTACCGCGACAAGGTCAACCTCGACCTGCAGGTGCTGCGCCGGATGCTCGCCGACGGCGCGATCGTCGACGCCGACACCCAGGCCGGGCTGGAGGTCGAGTTCTACCTGGCCGACGAGGCCGGTGAGCCGGTGATGGGCAACGAGGCGGTGCTGCGGGCCATCGACGACGACGAGTCCTTCCAGACCGAGCTGGGCCAGTTCAACGTCGAGGTCAACCTGCCACCCCAGCCGCTGCGCCAGGGCGGTCTGCGGGCCTTCGAGGAGCACGCCCGCGAGCGGCTCCAGCACGCCGACCGGCGGGCGCGTGAGGTGGGGGCGCAGCTGGTGATGATCGGCATCCTGCCCACCCTGCGGCCCGAGCACGTGCGCGCGGAGCGGATCTCGGCCAACCCGCGCTACTCGCTGCTGGACGCCCAGATCCTCGGCGCCCGCGGCGAGGACCTGCTGATCGACATCGAGGGCCCGACCGAGCGGCTGCAGCTGGAGTCGGACACGATCATGCCCGAGGCGGCCTGCACCTCCACCCAGGTGCACCTGCAGATCGACCCCGCCGAGTTCGGGGCGGTCTGGAACGCCGCCCAGGCCGTCACCGGCGTCCAGGTGGCGCTCGGGGCGAACGCGCCGTTCCTGTTCGGGCGCCGGCTGATGGCCGAGAACCGGATCCCGCTGTTCACCCAGAGCACCGACACCCGCGGGGAGGACCTCAAGGCCCAGGGGGTGCGGCCGCGGGTCTGGTTCGGCGAGCGGTGGGTGGACTCGATCTTCGACCTGTTCGAGGAGAACGCCCGCTACTACTCCGCGTTGCTGCCGGAGTGCACCGAGGAGGACCCGGAGGCCGAGCTGGCGGCCGGGCGGGTGCCGAGGCTGGCCGAGCTGTCCCTGCACAACGGGACGATCTACCGCTGGAACCGCCCGATCTACGACGTCAGCGGGGGATCGGCCCACATCCGGGTGGAGAACCGGGTGCTGCCGGCCGGGCCGACGGTGGTCGACACCATCGCCAACGCCGCCTTCTTCGCCGGCGTGGTCCGCGGGCTGGCCGACGAGCCGCGCCCGGTGTGGCGGGAGATGAGCTTCCTGGCCGCCCGGGACAACCTTGACACCGCCGTCCGGGACGGGATGTCGGCGGTCGTCTACTGGCCGGGTGCGGGTCAGGTGCGGGTGGCCGAGCTGGTGCTGCGGCGGCTGCTGCCGGTGGCCCGGGCCGGCCTGGTCAGCCAGGGGGTCAGCGAGGCCGAGATCGACCGCTACCTCTCGGTGATCGAGCAGCGGTGCCTGCTCGGCCGCAACGGGGCCACGTGGCAGACTGCCAACGTCGCGGCGCGGGAAGCCCGTGGCGAGTCCCGGGAGCAGGCGCTGTCGGGGATGCTCGTCGACTACATCGAGCAGATGCACGTGGGAGATCCGGTCCACGCCTGGGAGGGGAGCTGAATGGCCATCGCGGTGGGTTTCACCAGCAAGCCCGAGGGGGTGGCGGCGCTCGAGACGGCAATCGACGAGGCGCGGCTGCGGGACCTGGGGATCATCGCGGTCGTGCCGGACGACGCGGACCTACAGGTCGCCCAGCAGCGGCTGGCCTCGACCGGGGTCGCCCACGAGGTGCGGCCCTGCGAGGAGCTGCAGCCGCTGGCCGACGCGCTGCTCGAGCTGGCTGAGACCAGCGCGGTGGAGTTCATCGTCATCGGTCTGCGCCGCCGGACGCCGGTGGGCAAGCTGCTGCTCGGCAGCAACGCCCAGCGGATCCTGCTGGACGCCCCGTGCCCGGTGGTCGCGGTCAAGGCGGCACCGCACCCGCCCGTCGACGGCGGCTGAGACGTCTGTCACGGGACGGCCGTCTCCCCACCCGGACCGGGGGACACGCCGGAGGGCCCCGGTTGGGGTAGTTTGGTCCGACGTGCCAGACTTCTGGCCAGCGGTGGTTGACAACAACCCTGCCATCGCGCGCCCTCACAACTGTAGGAACCAGCGCACCACCGTAGGAACCAGCGCCGAGAGGTTTTCGTGACGCCATCACACGAACGCACGTCCCCGTCCCTGCCGGCTGCCACCGCGCGAGCGAGTCAGGTGACCACGACGGCCGACCAGGGTCAGGCGACGACGCCGGCCGGGCGCACCACCACCCGCAAGGCCGCCGCCGCCAAGGCACCCGTCAAGAAGACGGGCGGCCGCAAGCCGGCGGCGAAGAAGCCGGCGGCGCGCAAGACCCCGGCCGAGGGGGCCGAGCCCACCACCTCCGAGGTGGTCCTGCAGGCCGGTGTGGACGTCGAGGTGGAGCTGGACGGCGAGCACGTGAAGCTCACCGTCGCCGGGAAGAAGCGCTCCCTGGACGACGTCGACGAGTCGGCCTTCAAGCCCGAGCAGGAGGCCGGCCTGGAGAAGGAGCTGGTCGAGGACCAGGGCTTCTCGCTCTCCGACACCGACGACGCCGACGAGCCCGAGCAGCAGGTGATGGCCGCCGGGGCCACCGCCGACCCGGTCAAGGACTACCTCAAGCAGATCGGCAAGGTCGCCCTGCTGAACGCCGAGCAGGAGGTCGAGCTCGCCAAGCGGATCGAGGCCGGCCTCTTCGCCGATGAGCAGGTCAACGCCTCGGACAAGGCGATCTCGGGTGACCTGCTGGACGACCTCAGCTGGATCATCGAGGACGGCCGGCGGGCCAAGAACCACCTGCTCGAGGCCAACCTGCGGCTCGTGGTCAGCCTGGCCAAGCGCTACACCGGCCGCGGCATGCTCTTCCTCGACCTCATCCAGGAGGGCAACCTCGGTCTGATCCGTGCGGTCGAGAAGTTCGACTACACCAAGGGCTACAAGTTCTCCACCTACGCCACCTGGTGGATCAAGCAGGCGATCACCCGCGCCATGGCCGACCAGGCCCGCACCATCCGCATCCCGGTGCACATGGTCGAGGTCATCAACAAGCTGGCCCGGGTGCAGCGCCAGATGCTGCAGGACCTCGGCCGCGAGCCCACGCCGGAGGAGCTGGCCAAGGAGCTCGACATGACCCCGGAGAAGGTCGTGGAGGTCCAGAAGTACGGCCGTGAGCCGATCTCGCTGCACACCCCGCTGGGTGAGGACGGCGACTCCGAGTTCGGCGACCTGATCGAGGACTCCGAGGCGGTCGTCCCGGCCGACGCCGTGTCGTTCACCCTGCTCCAGGAGCAGCTGCACGACGTGCTGGACACCCTCAGCGAGCGCGAGGCCGGCGTGGTCTCGATGCGCTTCGGCCTGACCGACGGCCAGCCCAAGACGCTGGACGAGATCGGCAAGGTCTACGGGGTCACCCGCGAGCGGATCCGCCAGATCGAGTCCAAGACGATGTCGAAGCTGCGCCACCCGAGCCGGTCGCAGGTGCTGCGCGACTACCTGGACTGAGCCGCCTGACCTCGCACGCACGAGGACCCGCTGCCCGACGGCAGCGGGTCCTTCTGCGTCCCGGGTCAGCTGAAGCGCTCGGCCCACCCGGTGGGCGGTCCGAGCCAGAGCAGGACGGCCGTCGCGACGGCCACCAGGACCACCACGACCAGCGCCGTCAGCCCCGGTCGGGCCAGCACCGCCAGCCGCAGACCCTCCAACCGGCCCTCACCGCGCTCGTGGCGCCAGCCGCCGTCCAGCAGCCCGCGACGCAGCAGCATCCGGTCGTGCGGCCAGGCCGCCCACGGCACCACCGCCGACAGCAGTCCGAGCAGGGTGGTCAGCGGGCGCCAGCACTGGTTCCAGGCGACCAGCACGGTCACCGCGGCGTAGCCGAGGAAGACCACCCCGTGCACCAGCCCGCCGACCCGCACCCCCCACTCGGTGACGCCGGTGTACTTGAGCACCATGCCGAGGACGAGCAGTGTCCAGGTCACCATCTCGGCCAGCGCGAAGACGCGGTGCAGGTCGGCCGGGGTGGCGGCGCCGCTCCGGCGTGACGTCGGAGCGGGCGGCACGGTGTCGGTGTCGGTCACGCCGTCAGGGTAGGGGAGTGCGCAACCGCCCCGGGGACGACGACGGCCCCGGGCAGGATGCCCGGGGCCGTACCGCTCGCCGCTGCTCGCCCGTCGGCGTCAGCTCAGCTTGCTGGTCTCGTCGTGGATGGTCAGCGCGACCTGCTTCAGCCGGTCGGCGTGCTCCTTGCCGTGGTGCGCGCAGAAGAGCAGCTCACCCCCGCTGGCCAAGGTCACCCGCAGGTAGGCCTGGGCGCCGCACCGGTCGCAACGGTCCCCCGCGTTCAAGGCGGTGGCGTCGTCCATCACAGTTGTGCTCACGTCTGGCCTCTCTCTCACTCTGGGTCGGACCCGTCATGGCAACGGAGTCGTTCCCGCCGACCCGTTGACTCAACCACCACCCGGTCCACGTTGTTCCCGGATCCGCAGATCCGGGGACGACCCGTCCCGCTGGGTGGTCGAGTGCTGACGAGCGTACCCGGCACGGGCCAGCGCACGCGCGACCCGCCGGGTCGTGACACAGATGTCACCTGCGCGGACGCCGGCGCGGGGTCCGCCGGTGCCGCCGCGGCGGGGCGCGCGGCGTGCCGACCGGGTGCGGGCGGGGTCGCTGGCTAGGCTGTCGTGGTGCCCCGAGGACACGTGACGAAACCCACCGAGAGCCGCGACTACGAGGCCCGCCACCTGCTGGTGCTGGAGGGCCTGGAGGCGGTGCGCAAGCGCCCGGCGATGTACATCGGCTCCA
>NZ_QPKK01000261.1 GCF_003344635.1 Desertihabitans aurantiacus | reverse complement strand
GGCCAGCGACGCCTGCCGGTCCGCAGGCACGCCGAAGAAGCAGGCGGCCAGCCCGGTCTCGGTGACGGTGAGCAGCATCGCCAGCACCGACATCCCGGCGTCCACCCACCACCACGGGGCGGCGAAGCCCTCCGCGGCGGCGCGGCGCTTGTCCGCCTCGGCGTAGCGCTCGGCGTAGCCCTGCTCGCTGGTCCACACCGTCACCAGCACCGGGGCCCGCCGCATCCCGCGCAGCCAGGCGCTGTCGGCGTCCGGGTCGCTGGTGGTCCGCCAGAACGCGTCCACCTGCTTCCCGCGCAGCACGACCAGCGAGACGACCTGGGCGTGCCCGGCCGACGGGGTGGCCAGCGCGGCGTCGAGGACCTGCTGCAGCTGCTCGTCGGCGACGGGTGCGTCCGCGAAGTCGCGGACCATCCGGCGGCGGCGCAGCAGCGCGGCCAGGTCGTCGCTCACCAGGAGCCGCCGAAGGCCGCCGAGGCGTTGTCGTGCAGGGCGGCGCACAGCGGCTCCAGCTCCATCCCACGCTGCTCGGCCAGGAACCGGACGGTGAGCGGGACGAGGAAGGAGGCGTTGGGGTGACCGCGGTGCGGCACCGGGGTGAGGAAGGGGGCGTCGGTCTCGGTCAGCAGCCGGTCCAGCGGGGTCAGCGCGAGGGCGTCGCGCAGGTGCTGGTTGGGCTTGAAGGTGACCGTGCCGGGAAAGGACAGCCAGGCGCCGCGGTCGAGGCAGCGGCGGGCGAAGTCGGCGTCGCCGGAGAAGCAGTGCATGACCACCCGCTCGGCCCCGCCCTCGGCGTCGAGCACGTCGAGCACGTCGTCGTGGGCGTCGCGGTCGTGGATGACCAGAGTGAGGTCGTGCTCGCGGGCCAGCCGGATGTGGGCGGCGAAGGACTCGCGCTGGCGCTGCCGGCCCTCGGCGTCGGTGGTGCGGAAGTGGTCGAGACCGGTCTCCCCCACCCCCCGCAGCCGCCGGCCGGGCGCGTGCTCGGCCACCATCGCGGCCAGCTCGTCCAGCTGAGCGGGCAGGTCGTCCCCGGCGCGGGCCGCGTCGTTGGGGTGCAGCGCGACCGTGGCCACCACCGAGGGCCAGCGCTGGGCCGCCTCCAGCGCCCAGCGCGAGCTCGGCAGGTCGCAGCCCACCTGCACGACCCGGGTGACGCCGACCGCCGCCGCCCGCTCGAGAGCCTCGGCCGGGTCCAGCCCGCTGTAGGCCTCGGCGACGTCGAGGTGGCAGTGCGAGTCGGTGACCGGGGCGGGTAGCGGGTCGGGGACGGGTGGCAGCTCGGACTTCACCGGCGTCACGGTAGTCGGGTGCAGCGGTCCGGGCCCTCCCGCGGGGAACGGAGTCGGTCGTTCGAACCCGACTACAGCGCCCTGAGCTTCCCCGCACCCAGCGCCCTGAGCCTGTCGAAGGGCGACATCGCTCGCGCTTCGACAAGCTCAGCGCGCTGTGATCGGGTTCTGCGTCGTCCGCGCTTCGACAAGCTCAGCGCGCTGTGGTGCGGTCTGCATCGGGTCCGCGCTTCGACAAGCTCAGCGCGCTGTTGGTGCGGCGGGGCGGCTCAGCGGTCGGCGAGGGCGGACTTGTAGAGGGCGTTGCGCTTGACGCCGGTGCTGGCGGCGACCTGGGCGACGGCGTCGGAGAGCCGGACGCCGTCGGCGATCAGACTGCGCACCAGCTCGAGCGCCTCCTCCGGCCCGCCGGCGGGTTCGGCACCGGCCACCACGACGGTGATCTCGCCGCGGACGCCGTCGGCGGCCCAGGCGGCGAGCTCGGCCAGGGTGCCGCGCCGCACCTCCTCGTAGGTCTTGGTCAGCTCACGGCAGACCGCGGCCGGACGTCCGGCGCCCCAGACCTCCGCCGCCGCGTCGAGGAAGGCGGCCAGCCGGTGCGGGGCCTCGAAGAAGACCATGGTCCGCTCCTCGGCGGCCAGCCCCTGCAGCCGGCGGCGGCGCTCGCCGTCCTTGCGCGGGAGGAACCCCTCGAAGCAGAACCGGTCCACCGCCAGCCCGGAGACGGCCAGCGCGGTCAGCACCGCCGACGGGCCCGGGACGGCGGTCACCCGCACCCCGCGCTCGATCGCGGCCCGCACCAGCCGATAGCCGGGATCCGACACCGAGGGCATCCCGGCGTCGGTGACCACCAGCACCCGGGCACCGGCGGCCAGCTCCTCGGCCAGCTGCTCGGTGCGCGCTGCCTCGTTGCCCTCGAAGTAGGAGACCACCCGGGCCGGCGCGTCGGCCCCGAGCCGCTGCAGCAGCCGCTGCAGGCGGCGGGTGTCCTCGGCGGCGACGACGTCGGCGCGGGCCAGCTCGGCGACCAGCCGCGGCGGGGCGTCGTCGACGTCACCGATCGGCGTCCCGGCCAGCACCAGCACACCGGACCCGTCTGCTGCCTCGCTCACACCGCTCCTCCCGCGATCCCGGGGCGGCACGGGACCGGTCCCTAGTATGTCCGCCGTGACCGCCCCGGCCGAGACCAGCGCGCTGCAGGGCGCCCTCCGCGACCCGATGCCGACCGACCGGCTGGTCGGCTGGACGGTCACCCTCGGGCTCACCGCGCTGGCGTTCGTGGTCCGGGTGATCGGCCTCGGCTACCCGGACAAGCTCGTCTTCGACGAGACCTACTACCCCAAGGACGCCTGGTCGCTGCTGCACTTCGGCCACGAGCGGGAGTGGCCGGCCGACGCCAACGAGCGGGTGGTCGCCGGCGAGACGCTGATCATGGGCGACGGGCCGGCCTTCGTGGTGCACCCGCCGCTGGGCAAGTGGCTGATCGCCGGCGGTGAGGCGCTGTTCGGGATGACCTCCTTCGGCTGGCGTTTCTCGGCCTGCGTGTTCGGCGCGCTGCTGGTGCTCATCACCATCCGGCTGGTCCGCCGGATCACCCGCTCGACCCTGCTCGGCGGCGCCGCCGGGGTGCTGCTGACCTTCGACGGGCTGGCCTTCGTGATGAGCCGGATCGGGCTGCTCGACGGCTTCCAGGCGTTCTTCCTGGTCGCGGGTGTCTCCGCGCTGGTGGCCGACCGGGACTGGTTCCGCACCCGGCTGGCCGACCACCTGCTGGCCCGCGGGCTGCCCGATCTCGGCGGGCTGGCCGGGCCGGTCGTGCTGTGGCGGCCGTGGCGGGTGCTGGCCGGGGTGATGTTCGGCATGGCCGTCGGGGTGAAGTGGTCCAGCCTGTACGTGGTCGCGGCGTTCGGGCTGCTCAGCGTGCTCTGGGACGTCGGCGCCCGCCGGCTGGCCGGGGCGAGCCGGCGCTCGCTGCTCGGGCTGCTCGTCGACGGCGTCCCCGCGTTCGTCTCGGTGGTGGTGCTCGGTGCGCTGGTCTACCTCAGCACCTGGGCGGGCTGGCTGGCCACCCAGGGTGGCTACTACCGCGACTGGGGCCGCACCAACCCCGAGGCGACCAGCGTCCAGCTGCTCGGGGCACCGCTGGCCTCGCTGCTGCACTACCACTCCCAGATGTACGGCTTCCACACCGGCGACTTCATCAACAACCAGAGCCACGGCTACGACGCCGACCCGATCGGCTGGCTGGTGCTGGCCCGCACCATCGGCATCGACGCGGTGAACAACATCGAGCCCGGGGTGGACGGCTGCCCGCTGGACGTGGACCGCTGCCAGCGGGTGATCACCGGGATCGGCACCCCGCTGCTGTGGTGGGTCGGCGCGGCCTGCCTGGTGGTCGCGGTGGTGTGGTGGCTGATGCGCCGGGACTGGCGCTTCGGCGTCCCGGTGGTCGGGGTGGCCAGCACCTGGCTGCCGTGGTTCCAGTACACCGACCGCCCGACGTTCCTCTTCTACGCCGTCACCATCATCCCGTTCACCGTGCTGGCGGTGTGCCTGCTGATCGGGCTCGCGATGGGCCCGCCCGAGGCACCGAGACGCCGGGTCGCGACGATGGTCAGCGCCGTGTTCGTGGCGCTGGTGGTGGTGAACTTCATCTACTTCCACCCGGTGTGGACCGACGCGCTGCTGTCCTACCGCGAGTGGGCGGCCCGGATGTGGCTGCGGACCTGGATCTAGCCTCGGCTCCCCCGGACGTCTGGCCCTGCCACGGCCTACCGTCGAGGCCGGACCGCCGAGCGAGAGGCCACACCGTGGGACTGTTCGACCGCATCTTCCGCCGCCCGACCGCCCCCTCGACCGACCAGCCCGACGCACCGTCCGAGCCGGCGCCCGCGGCTGCCGACGCCGACCCGGCCGGGCCACCGGACGGCGGAGCGTCGCCGGCACCGGATGCGAGCCAGGACAACCCGCACACCGCCGCCGTCCAGCGCGCCGTCGACGCCTACTGGGACGGGATCGGCGTGAGCGACCCCGACCGGATCAGCTACCTGATCAACCCGATGTTCACCGGCGCACCGCGCTGGCCCGGCATCCGGCAGAGCTACCGGGTGGTGCGCACCCCGCAGACGCTGGTGCTGGCCTCCGACGGGCTCTCCGACCCCGACGTCGACACCGACGAGCTCACCCCCGGCTTCGGCTGCGAGGTGTTCCTGGAGGCCCCGGACCTCGTCGGTGCCGAGTTCGCCGAGCTGCGCGCCAGCTGGCAGTTCAGCCTGGTCGAGCAGCTGGCGATGAACGTCGCCCACCTCGGCGGGAT
Organism: Desertihabitans aurantiacus; assembly: GCF_003344635.1. Classification (GTDB taxonomy): domain Bacteria; phylum Actinomycetota; class Actinomycetes; order Propionibacteriales; family Propionibacteriaceae; genus Desertihabitans; species Desertihabitans aurantiacus. Next base: position 755 of record NZ_QPKK01000261.1, on the reverse strand, counting down.
CTCCGACCGGCTGGAGCAGCACGGGGTGCTGTCGATGGAGCTGCCGCTCGGCGACGCCGCACCGCCAGAGCTGCTGTCCCCGCAGGGCACGGTGGGCGTGCTGCTCGGGATGGCTGTGCCTGGGCGGGCCCTGCGGGTCGACACCCCCGGTGGGCCGGTGGACCTGGTCGCCGTGACCGTCATCGGTCCGGACGAGCTGGGCCGGCTTGTCGGGGGCGGCGCGGAGGCCCGGCGCGCGCTGGTCGAGCAGCGGCTGGCCTCGGGCGTGGGACACCTCAGCACTCCGGCGCGTCGCTGAGCGCAGCCCCCGCCCTCGGTGGCGGCGTGCCGGGGTGCCAGCTCCTCCCCGAGGAGTGCCGCGTGACCAGCTCTGGGTCTGGGCCCCGTCCTGCTGCTCCCATCCGTGCTGGGTCGGCACGCCCCTGCTGACCTCCGTCGCGGCCCGGCTCGGACCAGGGCCGTCGGCGGGCCGGCCGCCCGTCGTGTCGATCGGGTGACGCGGCACCTTCGGCGCGCGACGGACGTTGTGCTGGCATGACGGTGAGACGGGCGATGCTCGCAGCGGGGCTGCTGCTGACTGCCTGCGCCCCTGCGGCGGACCCCGCCACCGTCCCGTCGCCGTCCGGTACCACCACAGCCTCCTCGCCCAGCGCGTCGAGCCAGGCCCAGCCGAGCGCCACCCCGACACCCCGGGCCAGCTCGGCCACCCCGACCCCCACGCCGACACCGACCCCCACCCCGACGCTGGCGGCCAG
>NZ_QPKK01000260.1 GCF_003344635.1 Desertihabitans aurantiacus | reverse complement strand
CGGCTGCGGACCGGGCCCGACCCGGCCGACGGGGTGCCGGCCGCCCTGGACGCGGTGGCCGCCGGCGCGACCGCGGTGCTGTGCACCTCCGACGTCCGCCAGCTGGCGGTGCTGCGCGGGCTGGCCGCCCGCAGGCTGGCCGCCTCGACCACCGGCTGGGACGGCCGGATGCCCGGGATCGACCTGCTGGGCCTGACCACGGTGCGGATGCCGGTGGAGGACGCCGCCGCCGGCGCGGTCGACCGGCTGGCTGCCCTGCTGGACGGCGAGGAGCCGGCCCTGCCCACCCACCGCGGCTGGCGCGGGGAGCTGGTCGAGGGCCGCACACTGACGGAGAGGGGAACGGCATGACCGTGACCGAGCACCCACGGCCGCTGGCCGTGCTGGCCCACCTGAGCGACCTGCACCTCACCGGTGACGGGGCGCCGCTGTACGGGCTGGTCGACGCCGACCGGGCGCTGGCCCGGGCGCTGGAGCGGCTCGTGGCCTCCGGCGTGCGACCCGACGCGCTGGTGCTGTCGGGCGACCTGGCCGACCGCGGCGAGCCGGAGGCCTACCGCCGGCTCCGCGCGATGGTCTGGCCGGTGGCCGAGCGGCTCGGCGCGCGGGTGGTGGTCGGGTGCGGCAACCACGACGACCGGGCGGCGCTGCGCCGGGAGCTGCTGCACGACGCCGTCGAAGGTGCCGACCCCGGCGCGGCGGATGCGGTCGACGCGCCGGTGCACGGCGTCCACGACCTCGGCGGCCTGCGGCTGGTCGTGCTCGACTCCAGCGTGCCGGGTGCCCACTGGGGTGAGCTGGGCGAGGACCAGCTGGCCTGGCTCGCCGGGCTGCTGGCCGAGCCGGCCGAGCACGGCACCGTGCTGGTGGTGCACCACCCGCCGGCGCCGACGGTGCTCGACCTGGCGCTGACCGTCGAGCTGCGCGGGCAGCAGCGGCTGGCCGAGGTGCTGCACGGCACCGACGTCCGCGCCGTGCTGTCCGGGCACGTCCACCACCCGCTGTCGGCGACCCTCGCCGGGGTGCCGGTGCACGCGGCCAGCAGCCTGGCCTACACCCAGGACCTGCTGGCCGCCGGCGGCGGCACCCGCGGGCAGGACGGGGAGCAGGCGCTCGCGCTCGTGCACGTGCTGCCGGACACCGTGGTGCACGCGGTCGCCCCGGTGGCCGCGCACCCGACGGTGGGGGAGCGGGTGGAATCCGACGAGGTGGCCCGGAGGCTGGCGGCGGCGGGCTTCGTCCGACCCGAGGACGCCGTCCGCTGAGGCCCGGCGCCGGTCAGCCGGCGCTGGGCGGGGTGGTCTCGACCGGGCGCTTGGGCGAGACCGGCCAGTCGGCCGGGTAGCGGTCGGCCATCGACTCGTGCTGGGCGGTGAGCTTCTTGCGGATCCGGCCGGGCAGGCGGTCGCCGAAGACGGTGCCGTTGAGGTGGTCGGTCTCGTGCTGCAGGCAGCGGGCCAGCAGCCCCGTGCCGACCAGCTCGACGTCGCGGCCGTCGAGGTCCTGGCCCTGGCACAGCGCCTGGTCCGGGCGCGACAGCGGGGCCCACGCGCCGGGGTAGGACAGGCAGCCCTCGTCGGCCGACTCCAGCCGCCGGTCCCGGCCCGAGGGCAGCGTCACCCGCGGGTTGCAGAAGACGCCGGTGTGGCGGCGCTCGTCGGCGTCGGGGCAGTCGTAGACGAAGACGGCGAGGTCGATGCCGACCTGGGTGGCCGCCAGCCCGACGCCCTCGGCCGCGGCCATGGTGGCGAACATGTCCCGGACCAGGGCGCGCAGCTCGTCGTCGAAGTCGGTGACGGGCCGGGTCACCGCGTGCATCACCGGCGTGCCCCACCGGGTGATCGGCAGCACGGTGCCGCCGGTGGTCAGGTCCAGGCTGGTCATGGGGGTGGTTCCTCCGTGGTGCGTGGGTCGTCTCGGCGGCGTGGCCGACCCGCGATGCTACCCGGCGGGCGTGCTGACGTCGCGGACGAGCACCGCGGCCGGGGCGGCGGTGGGGATCTCGAAGTCGAGCACGTACCCGCTCTCCCCGTCCCGCGGACGGCGGAAGGCCACCACGGTGTCGGAGTTCTGGTTGGCCACCCACAGGTGGCTGGCGCTGCACCACAGGTCGCGCGGCCAGCGTCCGCCGGTGCTGAGCTCGGCCACCTCGACCAGACGGCCGTGCTCGGTGTCGAGGTCGAAGACGGCGACGGTGTCGGGTCCGCGGTTGCCGACCAGCAGCTGGCCCTCGTGCAGCCGGAGCGCGGAGGGGAAGCACTCCCCACCGGTGGCGCTGGTGGTGGGCCAGGAGCCCACCTCCTGCCACAGGTGGTCCTCCCGCCGGGCCAGCCAGAGCCGGGCGGTGAGCTCGCAGGCGACCACGAGGTGCTCACCGCTGACCACGAGGTGGCGGGGCCCGGAGCCGGCCGGCAGCGCGACCGGGTCGGCCGCCAGCCGGAGGTGGCCCTCGACGTCGAGGCGCAGCTGGTGCACCTGGTCGGTGCCGAGGTCGCAGACCAGCACCCGGCCCTCGTGCGGCACCACCTGGTGGGCGTGCGGACCGTCCTGGCGGTCGGCGTCCGGCCCGCTGCCGGAGAAGACGTGGTGGTCCAGCTCCTCCGACAGCCGCCCGTCGGCGGCGATGCCGAAGGTGGAGACCGACCCGCTGGTGTAGTGGGCGACCAGCACGTACTGCCCGGTCTCGTCCACCGCGAGGTGGCAGCCGCCCGCGCCGGCGGAGACCACGGTGTTGAGCAGCTCCAGCGAGCCGTCCTCGGCGATGCGCAGCGCGCTGACCGTGGTGGGCGAGGTCTCGCCGACGGCGTAGAGCAGCGGACGGTCGGGGTGGGCGACGAGGAAGCTGGGGCTGCTCGCCGGCACCGGCGCCAGCTCGGTGAGGGCGAGCCGGTCGGCCTGGTCGGTGTCGAACCGGTAGGCCTCCACGCCGCGACGCTGCACGTCCTCGCCGGTGTAGCCACCGACGTAGACGGCCGAGCCGACGAGGATCGAGGAGTCGCCGGAGGTCGCGGGGTCGTCGTCAGCCATGCCGGCGAGGCTATACCGGCCCACCGCCTCCGGGCGGCCTACGATCGCCGCGTGAACGAGCCGTCGAGCAGCGACGACGCCGCCGGGCCGGGGTGGGCCCGGGCCGCCCGCGCGGACTGGCTGCGCTCCCTCGAGCTCGACCAGCACCTGTCCGCGCACAGCCTGCGCGCCTACGCCGGCGACCTGGACGGGCTGGTGCAGCACCTGGACCGGCTGGGCCGCACCGGCTTCGAGCAGGTCGGGCTGCCCGACCTGCGCAGCTGGCTGGCCAACCAGCAGACCCGCGGCATGCAGCGCAGCACCCTGCAGCGCCGCGCGGCCGCGGTCCGCGGGTTCTTCGGCTGGCTGCACCGCACCGGCCGGATCCCGCACGACCCGGCGCAGGCGCTGCGCTCGCCCCGGCGCGGACGGCGGCTGCCGCCGACCCTGGACCAGCGCGACGCCGAACGGATGCTGAGCCGCGCGATCGAGGCCGTCGGGGTCGACGACACCCCGGTCGCCCGCCGCGACGTGGCCCTGCTGGAGATGCTCTACGCCAGCGGCACCCGGGTCTCCGAGCTGTGCGGTCTCGACCTCGACCAGCTCGACGCGGACCGGCACCTGGTCCGGGTGCTCGGCAAGGGTGACAAGGAGCGGGTGGTCCCGGTCGGCCGTCCGGCCTGGACCGCGCTGCAGGCCTGGCTGGACGTCCGGGGCCGCCTCGCGACCCCGGCCGCGGGGGCGGCGGTCTTCGTCGGCGAGCGGGGCGCGCGGATCGACCCGCGGGTGGTCCGCCGGATCGTCCACCGGGCCCTGGCCGGGGTCGAGGGCGCTCCCGACCTCGGACCGCACGGGCTGCGGCACGCGATGGCCACCCACCTGCTGGAGGGTGGGGCCGACCTGCGCAGCGTGCAGGAGCTGCTCGGGCACTCCTCGCTGGCGACCACGCAGATCTACACCCACGTCACCACCGAGCGGTTGCGCGCCGCCTTCGAGCAGGCGCATCCCCGGGCCTGAGCCCGGGCTCAGCGCGACCCGTCGCCCCCGTCCCTGGGCCCGTAGAGCCGGGCGATGTCGGGGGAGTCCAGCCACCCCTCGTAGGTCTCGTTGCGCGGCCACCCCTCGGGCGAGTCCTGCCACGGCTCCTGCCGTCCCCAGGGGAGGAGGTCGATGAGGGGGAAGGTGTGGCTGAGCTGCTCGGTGCCCCGGCCGTTGGTGTGCCAGGTGCGGTACACGGTGTCGCCGTCGCGGAGGAAGACGTTGACCGCGAACCCGCCCCCGGGCGGGGCGTCGACGTCGGCGCCGAAGCTGCTGCCGGCGGTGGAGTACCACTCCATCCGGTTGCCGACCTTCTCCCGGTAGGCCAGCGCCTCGCCGATCTCGCCCTGGGTGACCACGACGAAGCGGGCGTCGTAGGTGTCGAGGAAGTCCAGCCGGGTGTACTGGGAGGTGAACCCGGTGCACCCGCCGCACTGCCACTCCGCACCCGGCGACCACATGTGGTGGTAGGTGATGAGCTGGGAGCGGCCGGCGAAGACGTCGACCAGGCGGACCGGCCCCTCGGCCCCCACCAGGGTGTACTCGGGCATCCGCACCATCGGCAGCCGGCGCCGCTGGGCCGCGATCGCGTCCAGCTCGCGGGTGGCGGCCTTCTCGCGGCGGCGCAGCTCTGCCAGCTGCTCGCGCCACTGCTCCTCCTCGACCATGGGCGGCAGTGCCGGTGCGGTCGGGCCGGGCGGGGCGGTCGTGCCGGGAGGGGTGGCTGAGGTGGTCATCTCTGCTCCTTCGCTCGAGACGTGCCGGGGTCCGCAGGCCGCCGACCCGGTATGTTGACAGCGTACACATCGGGTCCGGGCCGTCAAGGGTCGTCCGGCCCTGCTGACCACTGATCGGAGGACCGGTGCCGCGCTCCCGGACGGCCTACCACCACGGCAACCTGCGCCAGGCCCTGCTCGAGGCCGCCCTGGAGCTGACCCGTGCCGGCGGGCCGGGCGCGCTGGTGGTGCGCGAGGTCACCGCCCGGGTCGGGGTGTCCCCGAACGCCGCCTACCGCCACTTCGCCGACCGGGACGCGCTGCTGGCCGCCGTGGTGCAGCGGGTGCAGGCCGCGATGGCCGAGCAGATGGTCGCGCCGGCGCGACCCGCCCCGGACGACCCGGGTGCCGCCGTGGCGGGGCTCCGGGCCGTCGGCCTGGGCTACATCGAGTTCGCGCTGCGCGAGCCCGGGTGGTTCGAGGTGGCCTTCGCGACGCCCCGGCTGGCGGGGACGGGCGAGCTCGGACGGGCCGCCGGCGCGCTGCCGCCGCCGCTGCGGCGGCTGGTCGAGGCGCTCGACGACCTCGTCGCCGCCGGTCTGCTCGACCCGGACCGCC
>NZ_QPKK01000026.1 GCF_003344635.1 Desertihabitans aurantiacus | reverse complement strand
GCCGCGCGGCAGCCGCGGCCCGAGCCCGCCCGGCGCGAACCGGTGCGCCCCGTCCCCGCTCCCCCGCCGGCGCACGACCCGCACGAGCCGCACCCGCCGACACGGACGCGCACCCGCCGCCGGCACCCGGTGCGGCGCTTCTTCGCCGTGCTCGGCGTGCTGCTGCTGGCGCTGCTGGTCTGGCTGGTCGGCGTCCCGGTGTACGCCTGGACGCAGGGCGACGACGTCGAGGCGTTCCCGACCGGGGAGCGCCCGGACGGCCAGCCGGGCGAGCTGTACCTGCTGGTCGGCTCGGACTCCCGGGAGGGGTTGTCGGAGGAGGAGCGCGACCGGCTGGGCACGGGCGATGCCGAGGGCCGCCGCGCCGACACCATGATGCTGCTCTACGTGCCGCCGGAGGGCCCGCCGGCGCTGGTCTCGCTCCCCCGCGACTCCTACCTGGAGATCCCCGACAACGGGTCGAACAAGCTCAACGCCGCCTACGCCTTCGGCGGACCGCAGCTGCTCACCGCCACGGTCGAGCAGAACACCGGGCTGCGGGTCGACCACTACGTCGAGATCGGCTTCGGCGGCTTCGTCGAGGTCATCGACGCGGTCGGTGGGATCGAGATGTGCGTGGAGGAGCCGATCGAGGACAAGGCCTCGCGGCTCGATCTCGAGGCCGGCTGCCAGACCATGGACGGGGGCACCGCGCTGGGCTACGTGCGGATGCGCAAGGCCGATCCCCGCGGGGATCTGGGCCGGGTGGAGCGGCAGCGCGAGATGCTCGCCGCGCTGGCGCAGGAGGCCGCGAGCCCCGCCACGGTGCTCAACCCGGTGCGGTACTGGAACCTCAACCGCGCGGCGGGTGGCGCGCTGTCGACCGATTCCGGCACCGGGGTGTTCGACGCCGGGGCGATGGCGCTGGCGATGGCCCGGGTGGCCGGCGGTGACGGGCTCACCCTCACCGTCCCGATCGGCGACCCCGACTACGCCACCTCGGCCGGGTCGTCGGTGCTGTGGGACAGCGAGGACGCCCCGGAGATGTTCGACGCGATCGCCCGCGGCGACTCGGCCGCGCTGGCGCAGTTCACCGAGTGAGCGGGGAGGACGGGCGATGAGCTGGTTCGGGGCGGGGGCGGCGCACACCGTGGCGGTGGCCGGTCCGGTGCCGGTGGCCGAGGCGTGGGAGCGCTACCTCGACGTCGCCCGCTGGCCGGAGTGGTCGCCGCAGATCCACTCGGTGGAGACGGCCTCGAGCCGGCTCGTGCCGGGGATGAGCGGTACCGTCCGCACGGTGCTCCCGGTGGCCGTGCCGTTCACCGTGGAGACGGTGGACGCCACCCGGCACGCCTGGTCGTGGCGGGTCGGCACCGGCTCGCTGACGGTGCTGATGGAGCACGAGGTGGTCCCCCGCGACCGCGGGTGCGTCGCCACCCTGACGGTGCACGCGCCGCTGCCGCTGGCCTTCGGCTACGGGCAGGTCACCCGGCTGGCGCTGCACCGGCTGGTGCACTGACACTCCGCCACGAAGCCGGTCCGGGGTCGGGGGCTCAGTCGTGCCCGTGCTCCGGGCTCTGCACCGACTCCTCGAGGGTGCCCTCCGGGTCATCGGTGCGGGCGTCGGAGTCGTGCAGGATCTCCGCGGCCTGAGCCTGCGGGTCGTCGCTGCCGACGACGTCCTCCTCCGGCAGCAGCTGGGCCCGCTCGGCCTCGCGGAGCTCCTCGGAGTGCTGCTCGCCGGAGGCGGGGGCGCGGCCGGTGCCGTCCGGCTGCGGGGTGTTCTCGTGGGTGCGCGGTTCAGTCATCGTCGCCGTCCTCCTTGATGATCAGGGCGAGCCCGCCGAACGGGCCGAGGGAGACCCGGAAGCTGCCGAGGTCGTCGACCTCGGCCACCTCCTCCTCGGTGGTGAGGTCGACCACGCGCGCCCCGATGGGCAGCTGCGGCGACATCACCGTGCCGCGGATCTCCTCCTCGCCGAAGTTCAGCACGGTCACCTGCACCGCACCGACGGCGAGGCGGTTGACCAGCACCAGCATCGCGGCGTGGCTGCCGTCGGGGACGTCCAGCAGCTCGCCGGTGGCGATCCCGTGGGCCTCGCGGACCGCCAGCAGCCTGGCCAGCCGGGAGGCGAAGGAGGACGGGTCGGCCAGCTGCTCGGGCAGGGTGCCGTAGAGCGAGGTGGCCCGCAGCATGCCCGAGGATGACTGGTTGGCCTCGGGGTTCCAGCCCATCAGGTCGTGGGCGCCGCGCTCGAGCCAGCGGGTGTCGCCGGTGCGGATCAGGCTCTTCACCTGCTCCCGGGTCAGCGGCAGCGTGCCGCACAGGTCCCAGCCCGACAGCGCGAACACCCCCGGCTGCCAGGCGTTGTACATGGCCAGCAGCAGGTGCGCGGAGCGGATCCGCTCCACGTCGTCCTCGCCGATCTCGTCGAGGTCGGTGATGCCGAGGGAGGCGGTGATCACCGAGGCGGTGGTGCAGGCGATGCCGTTCTGGGTGAAGATCGCGTTGTACGGCCCGGCCTCGCCGGTGAGCTCCTGGCGCAGCGTCTCGCGGACGTGCTCGGCCAGGTCGGAGCCGACCATCTCGACCCCGCCGAGGGTGTAGCGGTCGTCGCGGTGGGTGGTGGCGAAGTGCACCAGCTCGTAGGTGAGCTCGTCGTGGTTCTGCAGGGCGTGCACCAGGGAGGCCTGGTCGATCCCGACCCGCATCCCCTCCCGCAGCACGAGCCGCAGGAACTCGGTGTCGCCGGTGGCCAGCGCGTGGTGGTAGGCGGGCCGGGTGATGAAGTCGTAGGACAGGTCCGGGCCGGTCTCCGAGGTCGCCTTGATGGCGTCCATGGTGAGGTTCAGCTCCTGGAAGGTGAACCCGCCGACCTTGCGCACCATCGAGCCGATCAGCTGGTTGGCCGCCTCCGACAGCGGGTGGCCCTCCGACCAGGCCGGCGACTCCTCGGCCGAGCGCTCGACGCCGAGGAAGCCGTTGGCGTCCAGCCGCAGCCCGCCCGAGCCGAGGTCGAGCAGGGAGTGCAGGGCGTCGCCCATCACCAGCCGCATCCCGGCGAAGGTGGGGTCGAGCCAGTTGATCGAGGGCTGACCGGCCTTGAAGTAGTGCAGGTAGACCCAGCGGCGCCGCTGGCCCGTGGTGTCGGTGACGGCGCGGGTGGCGCTCCAGTTGGTCTCCTTGACCCCGGGCTCGTAGAAGATCACCCGCTGCAGCTGGCCGATGATGTAGCCGGCGTCCTGCAGCTTGCGCTCGGTCTCGGCGTCGAGGTTGACCGAGTCCTCGCCCTCGGGGACGTCGGGCAGCAGGCCCCAGTCGCTCTCGGGGATCTCGACCATGTGGTAGATGCCCGGGTAGTCGCGGTAGTTCATCTCCGCGAGGCGGAAGTCCGCGCCCTTGCCGGTGTGGCCGGGGACGATGTCGTCGATGATCGTGCCGCCGTGGGCCGCGGCCTGCTCGCACATCTGGCGGAAGTCGTCCTCGCTGCCGAACAGCGGGTCCATCGCCATCGCGATCCGGTCGAAGTGGCCGTCGATGCTGGGGGTGGGCTCCCAGCCGGTGATGCCGCCGGCCATCTTCACCGGGCCGGTGTGCACGGCCTTGATGCCGATCTGCTCGAAGCACTGCCACAGCTCGTCCGCGCCGAGCGCGTTGAGGAAGGACTGCCCGCGTCCGGTGATCAGTGACAGCGGGTAGGCGGTGAACCAGACCGAGGCGGTGTCGACGGCCCGTCGCGGGTTGGGGTGCGCGAAGGGGTTGTTCCACATGCTCGACTGCCCGGCCAGCTGGCGGGCCATCATGGTGGCGTCGCCGAGCATGGACTGGTTGACCAGCCACTCCACGTACGCCTTGTTCGTGCCGGTCGGCTCGAACGGCGGGGTGAGGTCGCCGGTGAAGGTGAGCTTGCGCCGGGCCCGGGGGCGCAGCGACCGGGGACGCGCCGGGTAGAACTGCTCGTCGAAGTTGAGCTCGGAGCCGCCCTCGCCGTCCTCGCCGGGTTCGCCGACCCCCGGGGCGGGGATGGGCGGCATCTCCTCGACGACGGGCTCGTCGGCTGTCGACTGCTCGCTCACGCGCACTCCCCACTCGGGCCGCTGGTGCTGGGACCCGTCCATCCTGTCATTGGGTCGACCGTGCGCCCCAACCCGGCACGGGGGCGGGACGGGACCGGGTCCGCGGGGTACGGTCGGAGCACCGTCTCCGCAGCCCGGAGGAGGCCCATGACGACCGGTCGCCCGTTCCGGCCAAGCACCTGGCCCGCTGGTCGCTCGGCGGGATCCTGGTGCTCGCCGGCACCAGCCACCTCACCGTCGCGCGCGAGCCGTTCCGGGCGCAGGTGCCCGGCTGGTCGGACCGCGTGAAGCCGGCCACCCGCGGGGCAGCGTTCGTGCAGGCAGAGCGCGAGCGTCTGCCACGGTGGCGCATCGTCGAGCGAGGAGATCACGGCCTGACGGTCGAGCACGAACCCGCCAGGACCATCACTGCGTCCGGGGTGTCCATCCCTGGTGCTCCAACGGGGACAACTGGTTGATGTCCACGGCTCCACGGGAGGTCACGCGGTCGGCGCCGTGCCCCACCGGCGCTGCTCGGGCGCTCATCCCGCGCTGGGCGCCTTGGGGGAACCCCCGCCAGCGTGCTGGGAGAACCTGCCCGCGAGGGCGGACTCCTGGGCCAGTCGCCGGAGGGCGGAGAGGACGGCGTCGCCCAGCACCGTGGCCGCGATGACCGCCTCGGCCCGGACGTCCTCACCCTCCAGGGCGAGCAGCTCCTCGACCTCGCGGCGGGCCAGCCCCTCGGCCGCGGCAGCGTAGTCGTCGAGGGCAGCCAGCAGCTCCTCGCGGCCCACGCCCTGCAGCGTCGCCAGCGCGGAGGCCAGGGACGATCGAGCAGGGTTGTTCTCGCGCACCCGCCACCCCCGCCGCGCGATGAGGTCGTCGACGCGGTCCAGGGCCTGTGCCGGTGGCTCCTTCGCCGAGGGCTTCCGCCCGGTGGTGAGCCCGTACTGCACCTGCCCGAGCACGGCGAACTCGTTCCCCGACTTGGCCTCCATCGCGGCGATGACTCCCTTGGCGGCCTCGATGGAGAGCCCGCCCACGTCCAGCAGGGCCCGCACGAGCCGTAGTCGCCGGACGTGCGAGTCGTCGTAGACCGCCTGGTTCGGACTGGTGAGCTGACCAGCAGCGAGCAGGCCCTCACGCAGGTAGTACCGGATCGTCGCAGCAGGGACCCCGCTGCGGGCACTCAGCTCCGCCATGCGCATGGCCCGAGCGTAGCGCGCGACTATCTATAGTGGAACTGCATGTAGTTGTGCTATATGTATTGCGTCGACGTTACCGATGGAGGACCACGATGACTGCTCCCGCCCTTCCCACCGCACCGGCTCCTGCTGGTCGATCTCCCTGGCCGACACGCATCGCCCTCGGAGTACTCGGCGTGTTCACGATGACCCCCGCACTCGCGCTGGTCTCGCCGGCCCAGCTCGCCGGCTACGGCGTCACCGCTCCCGACGCGGTGGTCCTGACCCTCCTCCAGCACCGAGGGATGCTGCAGTTCGCCCTGGGGGCCGCCATCGTCTGGGCCGGGTTCGACCGGCGGGTCCGGGTGCCGATCCTCCTGGGGGCCACGATCACCAAGGGCACCGGGGTGCTGCTGACGCTCATCCGCCCCGAGGTGCTGGCCGCATCGGCGGGGAACGTCGGCCTGTGGTTCGATCTCGTCTGCCTCGTCGTGCTACCGGCGGTCGCGGTGACAACCCTCGCTCGCGGCCGCCAGGACCGCGCCCGATGAGCGCCTCCTCGGTGCGCCGCCCGGTCGTGCCAGCGGCCGACGTGCCCCCGCGGCGGCGTGGCTGGCGACCACGCCGCAGGACGGTCGCGGTGGTGGTCGGAGCCGTGCTCCTGACGCCGGTGCTGGCGCTCGCGGTGTTCTTCCTGTCCGTCCGGGCCCCCGTCAACGACTTCAGCCCCGAACCGTGGCGGCCGGGTGAGCCGGCCGCCTTCCCACCCGACGTCACAGCGCCCGCCGACGTGTCGGTGTTCACCGACCACACCATCCACGGCCCCGAGGACATCGTCCTCGACGGCGAGGGGAACCTGTACACCGGCGACCGGGACGGAGTCATCTGGCGGTTCGCCGCCCTGGGTGGCGCACCTGAACGGTTCGCCGACACCGGCGGCCGCCCCCTGGGCCTCGCCTTCGCTCCCGACGGACGCCTGATCGTGGCCGACCACGGTGCCGGCCTGCTGGCCGTCCACCCCGACGGGACGGTCGAGACTCTCGTCAGCCAGGTGGCCGGTCGTCCCGTCCTCTTCGCCAACGACCTGGACATCAGCGCCGACGGCGTCGTGTACTTCAGCGACTCCAGCTTCCGCTACAACACCCACACCCTCGGCGAGCAGTCCTCCTCCTACCTCCTCCCCGACGCCATCGACGGTCGCGCGAGCGGTCGGCTGCTCTCGCACGACCTCACCACCGGGCGCAGCGAGGTCCTCCTCGACGACATCTACTTCCCCAACGGGGTCGCACTCACCGCCGACGGTTCGACGCTGTGGCTGGCGGAGTCCAACCGGTACCGCGTCCTCGAGTACGACCTGGCGTCGGGCAGCACCCAGACGGTGTACGAGAACCTGCCGGGAACGCCCGACAACATCGATCGCGACGCGGAGGGGCGCATGCTGGTGGCGATCTATGACCGCAACGCCGCCCTCGACGCCCTGGTGCTCCCCTACACCGTCTCCCGACACGTCCTCATCCGCCTCCCCAGTCACCTCTTCGTCAACGAGGAGGAGCCACTCAGGGGCAGCATCCTGGTCGCGCGGGACGACGGGACCACCGTCCGCCACCTCACGGGACTCACCCCAGCGGCCACGAGCGTCCATCCCGCGGGCGACCGCTGGTACCTCGGCGCGCTCCTGGGCCAACCGGTGCGCTGGATCGCGGCGCCATGAGCGAGCTCACGTCCTCCGAAGCCGCGTCGGGCGGGGTGAGGAGCGACACGACCGGGCGTCGCCGAGCGCAGGGACGTGTTCAGCGGCGGGCCGCCCGCATCCTGCACCTCGTCGCCGCAGCGCTCCTCGGCGCGTTCGTGTACGCACCTCCAGCCGTCGCCGAGCCCCTCAGGGCCACCCTGCAAGTTGTCGTCCTCCCTGGCGCAGCGGTCACCGGGCTGTTCTTGTGGAAGCAAGCAGTTGTCCGGGGGACCCTTCGTCGCCTGCGTCAGGCTGCGAGCCGATCCTTGGGTCAACGTCATCGCTCCAAGCGCGGAACGGTCCCGCAACCGACGACCGATCAGCGGCGAGAAGACCGGCGAACCAGACGGAAGGGCGGGCGGGGCGGTGCGGGGCGATGAACACGAACGCCTCAGGGTGGCACAGAGGGCACAGAGGGTCTGTGAGCATCACCATGTTGAAGCCGACGAGATGTCCGGGGGCCCAGCTGACCGACTGACGCCCCTGGCGCAGGTGCCCCAGCAGGACGTCGACCTCCGAACCAGATCACGGAGATCGCCCCTGAGCACAAGCAGGACGTCGACCCGGCGCCGTCACCCGCATCCGGAGGCCCCCGCAGCCGGTGGACGACCGCGGTGCCGATCTCGCCGTTCGCCCCGACCACCAGCGCCCGTCCCTGCAGGGCCTCCCCCATGGCGGCAGCCCAGGAGCGACCGCCGACGAGACCGGGCCGGGTCAGCGGCGCAGCAGCTGGCGGGCCATGACGATGCGCTGCACCTGGTTGGTGCCCTCGTAGATCTGGGTGATCTTCGCGTCGCGCATCATCCGCTCCACCGGGAAGTCCTTGGTGTAGCCGTAGCCGCCGAGCAGCTGCACCGCGTCGGTGGTGACCTCCATCGCGACGTCGGAGGCGTAGCACTTGGCCGCGGCACCGAAGAAGGGCAGGTCGGCGTCCCCGCGCTCGGACTTCGCCGCGGCGGCGTAGGTGAGCTGGCGGGCGGCCTCCAGCTTCATGCCCATGTCGGCGAGCATGAACTGCAGGCCCTGGAAGTCGGCCAGCGGCCGGCCGAACTGCTTGCGCTCCTGGACGTAGCCGAGCGCGAAGTCCAGCGCCCCCTGCGCGATCCCGAGCGCCTGCGCGGCGATGGTGACGCGGGTGTGGTCGAGGGTGCGCATCGCGGTGGCGAACCCGGTGCCCGGCTCGCCGATCATCCGCGACGCCGGCACCACGACGTCGTCGAGGTAGACCTCGCAGGTCGGCGAGCCCTTGATGCCGAGCTTGCGCTCCGGGGCGCCGAAGCCGACCCCCTCGTCGTCGGCGCTGACCACGAAGGCGCTGATCCCGCGGCTGCCGGCGCCGGGGTCGGTGACGGCGAAGACGGTGTAGAAGCGGGAGATCCCGGCGTTGGTGATCCAGCGCTTGACCCCGTTGAGCCGGTAGCCGTCGCCCTCGGCCACGGCCCGGGTGCGCATCGCCGCGGCGTCCGACCCGGCCTCGGGCTCGGACAGGCAGTAGGAGAACATCGCCTCCCCCGACGCCACCGGCGGCAGGAACTCCCGGCACAGCTCCTCGCTGCCGCTCAGCAGCAGCGGCAGGGTGCCGAGCTTGTTCACCCCGGGCACCAGCGCCGTCGACGCGCAGGCCCGGGCCACCTCCTCGATGACGATGCAGGTGGCCAGTGCGTCGGCGCCGACCCCGCCGTAGGTCTCGGGCAGGTGCGGGGCGTGCAGGTCGGCGGCCCGCAGCGCGTCGTAGGAGGCCTGTGGGAACTCCGCCCGCTCGTCGGCCTCCGCGGCGTTCGGTGCGACCTTGGCCTCGCACACCTCGCGGACGGCGGCGCGGAAGGCATCGTGCTCGTCACTGGGCCGATACATCTCCGTGAAGTCGGTCACGTCGGCAGCGTACAACGCGTTGCTACTGGTGAGTAACTACCGTCGGCCGGGCGACATCTTCCCGCTCGAGCGCGCCGCTCGGCGTCGTCTGGCGTCCCTGCGCGAGCCCGGTCAGGCCGCAGGCGCGGAGGGCTGCGGCGCGGGACGTCCGGGTTCGGGCGCCAGCAGCTCGCGGGCGAGCAGGGTGCCGGCCGCGCTGGCGACCGGGAACACCGCGATCGCGACCAGCGGCAGCGCCAGCAGCAGGAACAGCGGGACACCGAAGCCGAGGGTGCGGGCGGGCTGGCGGCGCATCGCGGCCCAGCGGTCGCGGAGCCGGAACCGGCCGCGGCGCTCGAACCCGCCGCCGACCATCTCGGTGGTGATCATCCAGCCGCCGAAGACGGCCGACACCACGCCGCCGACGACGGTGCCCACCACGGGCACCAGCCCGAGCAGGAACAGCGGCAGCGCCGCCAGCGCCGAGATCGCCACCAGGGCCAGCACCTGCCGGATCGTGCGGGGCACCGAGCGCAGCAGCGGCTCCTCCACGGCGGCCGGGACGTCGCCCAGCAGGTCCTCGGCCTCCTCCCCGATCCGGTCGTACAGCGGGGACCCGACGGCCAGCGTCACCGCGCTGAAGGCGATGACCATCAGCGCGCCGGTCGCCACCAGCAGCGCGATCGCCACCAGCACCCGGAACGCCTCGACCCAGCCCCAGCCGGCGGCGAAGGGGGTGAGCGCGGCCGCCACGTCCATCGCGTTCACCGCGAGCAGCACGAACAACCCGCCCAGGACCAGCGAGACCACCAGCGGCGGGATCAGCCCCAGCCCCAGCAGCCGCGGACGTCGGGTCATCAGCCGCAGCCCACGGGGCAGCAGCGCCGCCCCGGCCAGCGCGTTCGCAATCGGGTTCGCCACGCGCACAGCGTAGGGCGCGGAAGGCCGCGCGGGCGCCGCCGTCGGGGGCGGGTCAGGGACGTCCCTCGCCGCGTCGTCGCGATCGCCCTTCGACAGGCTCAGGGCGTTGGGGCACGTCGCGCGGTCGAGCGGGGAGATCGCCCTTCGACAGGCTCAGGGCGTTGGGATGCGTGCGGCGGTCCGGCGCCGGGTTCGCCCTTCGACAGGCTCAGGGCGCTTCTGGCTAGCGGGTGTCGTCGTCGACCCAGTCATAGGTGCGCTGCACGGCCTTCTGCCAGTTGCGGTAGAGGCGCTCGGCCTCGGCGCGCTCCATCCGCGGCTCCCAGCGGCGGCCCTCGCTCCACTGCTCGCGCAGCTCGTCCAGGCCGTCCCAGAAGCCGACCGCGAGCCCGGCGGCGTAGGCCGCCCCGAGGGCGGTGGTCTCGACCACCCGGGGGCGCACCACCGGGATGCCGAGCACGTCGGCCTGGAACTGCATCAGCGTGTCGTTGGCGACCATGCCGCCGTCCACCTTGAGCTCGCTGGCCGCCTCGTCGGCGTCGGCGTCGGCTGCGGCCAGCACGTCGCGGGTCTGGAAGGCGACCGACTCCAGCACCGCCCGGGCCAGGTGGCCCTTGGTGACGTAGCGGGTCAGCCCGACCAGCGCGCCGCGGGCGTCGGGACGCCAGTAGGGCGCGAACAGCCCGGAGAACGCCGGGACGAAGTAGGCGCCGCCGTTGTCCTCCACGCTGAGCGCGAGCTCCTCGATCTCCGGCGCCTCGCGGATCAGCCCGAGGTTGTCCCGCACCCACTGCACCAGCGAGCCTGTGACCGCGATCGAGCCCTCCAGCGCGTAACGCACCGGCTGGGTGCCGAGCTGGAAGGCGACGGTGCTGAGCAGCCCGTGCTCGGAGCGGACCAGCTCCTCCCCGGTGTTGACGATGAGGAAGTTGCCGGTGCCGTAGGTGTTCTTGGACTCCCCCGCCTCGAAGGCCACCTGTCCGAAGGTGGCGGCGTGCTGGTCGCCGAGGATGCCGGTCACCGGGGTCTCGCGCAGCAGGCTGGAGGGCTCGATCCGCCCGTACTCCTCGCTCGAGCTGCAGATCCTCGGCAGCATCCGCACCGGGACGCCGAGCTCGTCGAGGATGGACTGGTCCCACTGGCACGTGCGCAGGTCCATGAACAGGGTCCGGCCGGCGTTGGTGACGTCGGTGGCGTGCACGCCGCCGTCCGGCCCGCCGGTGAGGTTCCACAGCAGCCAGGTGTCGACGGTGCCGAAGTGCACCTCCCCGGCCTCGGCCCGCCGGCGCAACCCGTCGACGTTCTCCAGCAGCCAGAGCAGCTTGGTGCCGGCGAAGTAGGTGGCCAGCGGCAGCCCGGTGACCTCCCGGAACCGGTCGGTGCCGCCGTCGGCGGCCAGCCGGTCGACGATCTCCTGGGTCCGGGTGTCCTGCCAGACGATCGCCGGGTGCACCGGCTCCCCGGTGGCCCGGTCCCACACCACGGTGGTCTCGCGCTGGTTGGTGATGCCGACGCAGGCGATGTCGTGGCGGGTGATGTCGGCCCGGGACAGTGCCTGGCCGATCACCTCGCGGGTGTTGCGCCAGATCTCGGCGGCGTCGTGCTCGACCCAGCCGGCCCGGGGGAAGGACTGCCGGTGCTCCAGCTGCCCGGTGGAGACGACACCGCCCGAGTGGTCGAAGACCATGGCCCGGGTGGACGTCGTCCCCTGGTCGATCGCGAGCACGTACCGGGCCACGGGGCGGTCCTTCCTGGAGGGATCAGCTGAGCCGGGCGTTGGCCAGCACCGGCAGCTGCTCCCGGACGCGGGCGACGGTGTCGGCGTCCACGTCGGCGAGGAGCAGCTCGGGTCCGGCTCCGGCCCGGGCGGCCACCGTACCGTCCGGGCCGATGACGGCGCTGCGGCCGATCCCGGTCGGCGCGCCCGGTGCCGCCTGGACGCCGGCGGCCGCCGGCTCGGACTGCGCGCAGGCCAGCACCCAGGAGGTGCAGTCCAGGGCGCGAGCGCGCAGCAGCAGGTCCCACTGCTCGGCCTTGCCGGGGCCGGCGGCCCAGGAGGCGCAGACCACCACGGCGTCGGCGCCGGCCCGGGCCAGCGCGGTGAACAGCGCCGGGAACCGGACGTCGTAGCAGGTGGCGAAGCCGACGGTGAGGCCGCCGACCTCCACGGTGAGCAGCTGCTGCCCCGCCGTCACCGTGGCGGACTCGGCGAAGCCGAAGGCGTCGTAGAGGTGGATCTTGTCGTAGCCGCGGTGCAACCCCGGACCGGTGACCAGCAGCGTGTTCGTCACCTTCGGACGTCCCGGATCCGACCGGGTCTCGGTGCTCGGGGTGAACATGCCCAGCACCACGGTGAGCCCGCTCTCCTCCGCCAGCTCGCGCACCCGGGTCGCGAAGGGGCCGTCCAGCGGCTCGGCGACGTCGTCCAGCCGGTGCCCGAAGGCGCGCTGCGTCGCCTCCGGGAGCACGACCAGCTCGGCCCCCCGCTCGGCCGCCGCCCGCACCTGCTGCTCGACCAGGGTGAGGTTGGCCGCGACGTCGCGTCCGGTGGTGACCTGCGCCAGGGCGATCCGCATCCCCTCACCCTAGGCGGCCGATGACCGGCCGGTGGGCTCCCGCCTGTCGCCGGCACCCGGTTTCGCCGGATGAGGCAAGATGACGGGATGGACATCGTGGGGCTCTCGGTCTCCTCCCTCGATGTGGTCTACCGGCACCGGCTGGCCCACGGGGAGGATCCCCGGCACGCGGCCGCCGCGCGCGGCTGGAAGGTCGAGCGTGCCCTGCGCGCCGAGCTCTCCGGGGACGACCTGGAGCTCGCCCTGCTCGTCTCCCCCCTGCGCGGCGGCCCCCGCACCCCGCCGCGCACCCGACCCGCCAGCGTGACCGGCGCCGTCGTCCGGCAGCGTCCGGCCGCCTACGGGATCGTGCTCTGCGAGGACTCGCTGCTCGCCACCGAGTTCTCCTCGCTGACCGGGGTGCCCGGCCAGTGGGGGTTGCCCGGCGGCGGCATCGAGCACGCCGAGGACCCGGCGCAGACGGTGGTCCGCGAGGCCTGGGAGGAGGCCGGCCAGGAGCTCGAGGCGCCGGTGCTCATCGACGTCCAGTCCGACCACTGGGTCGGGCACGCGCCGAGCGGGGTGCTGGAGGACTTCCACGCGGTGCGACTGATCTACGCCGCCCGCTGCCCCCGGCCGAGGCGGGCGGTGGTGCACGACGTCGGCGGCACCACCTCGGCCGCGCAGTGGGTGCCGCTGCAGCGCTGGCACTCCGTCTCGTGGACCCGCGGTGCGCGCTCGCTGCTGCAGCGCCACCTCGACAGCTGCGTCAGCGGCCTGTCCGCCGAGTTCTCCTGCCGCTCCTGACCGTCCCCTCCCCCGCCGGTTCGAGGTGATACCGGACGCTGCGTCCCGCACGATCACCTCGAACCACGGATGGGTGCTCCCCTCCCCACCGCCGGTTCGAGGTGATGGCGGACGCCCGGGAGCGCGCGATCACCTCGAATCGCGGAGGGTGGAGCGAGGGGTGGACGGAGGGGGCCGGGCCGCGACGAGGCCCGCCACCCCGGGGGGTGGCGGGCCTCGGCGGTCTGAGGATCAGCGCCGGAAGTAGGAGATGATCCGCAGGATCTCGATGTAGAGCCAGACCATGGTGACGGTCAGGCCGAAGGCGGCCAGCCAGGACTGGGAGGCCGGGGCCCCGTTGCGGACGCCGCGCTCGACCAGGTCGAAGTCGAGGATCAGGTTGAGCGAGGCGAGCACCACGCCGAGGATCGAGACGCCGATGGCCAGCATGCTGACCGGGCCGTCCACGCCGGCGCGGAAGCCGAGGCCGCTGCCGCCGTTGACGCCGAAGATCGCCAGCGCGAAGTTCAGCAGCATGGCCAGGCCGAAGGAGACCGTGGCGATGATCAGCACCTTGGTGAACACCGGGGTGACGCGGATGACCTTGAAGCGGTAGGCGACCAGCATCACCGCGGCCACGACCAGGGTGGCGAAGACGGCCTGGATGACGATGCCCGGGTAGGACTGCTCGAAGACCATCGAGATCATGCCGACGAAGACGCCCTCGAGGACGCCGAGCAGCAGCGCGGCCACCGGGCCCACCTTGGAGCGGAACCCGACCACCAGCGACAGCACCACGGTGCCGAGGCCGCTGACGACCATCAGCGGCAGCGCGGCCTGGATCGGCAGCAGGCCGGTGATGATCGAGGCCCACGTGGCGCCGGCCACCAGGATCATCAGACCCATGACGACCAGCGTCTTGGTGAGCACGTCCTCCATGGTCATCCGACCCTTGGACGGCGTCGGCGCACCGACCGGGCCCTGCTGGTAGGGGTTGGCTCGGCGCGGGTCCTGCGTGCCGAACCCGGGCGCCTGCTGCGGGTAGGCGCCCCACTGGCCCTGACCCTGGCGCGCCCGCGGGGCGAACGCCTCGTCCTTGGTCAGGATGGGGTTGCTCGTGCGGAGCATGTGTCCTCCTCGGGAAGTCTCTGCACCCCGATCCTACCGGGCTGCACCAGGCTCGTGGTGGTGGCGCGAGCTCAGCCGGCGGCCTGCTCGCGGGCGTAACCGCGCAGGTCGTCGACGGCCGTCCCGGTGGCCTGACCGCGTTCGGCGACCTCGGCGTCGAGGGTGGCCGCGGCCTGCTGCAGCCGCTGCAGGTAGCGCTCGTGCAGCCCGGTGAGCTCCCCGGCGGCGTCCTCCTCGCCCCCGCGCACCCGCTCGGCCAGCGCGGCGTAGTCCTCGACGTGGGCGGCGTGGGCGTCGGCGAAGGTCTGCCAGGCCCCGTCGGGCACCTCGCGCAGCGACTGCACCCGCTGCAGGCAGGGCGCGCTGGCCGAGGCGATCTGCTCCGCACTCGGGCCGGCCGCCAGGTCGAGCTCGGTGTCCCAGCTCGGGCAGGCCGCCCCGGCGCCCTGCAACGGCAGCAACGCGGTGCTGTAGCGCTCGAGGTAGCCGTCGAGCTCGTCCACGGCGGTGTGCAGGGTCTGCAGCCGGCGCGCCACCTCCGGGTCGTCGGCGGCGCGCAGCCGGTCGAGGGCGGCGGTCTGGTCCTGCAGCTGCACCGTCTGCAGCTCGATCGCCCCGACCAGCTGCTGCACCTGGTCGGGCCCGGGGGCGGAGACCGCGGCCGGGGCGCGTCCGACCTCGGCGGCCAGCAGCGTGACGAAGTCGCTGGTCAGCGCGCTCTCCTGCTCGAGCCGGGTGTAGTCGGCGGCCGACGGCGGGCGCCAGGCGTTCCAGCCCAGCAGGCCCATGACGCCGAGGACGAGCAGCGCGAGCACCGCGCCGACGACGGCCACCATGACGGTGAGTGGGGAACGTCGCGGACGGTCGGGGCTGGACGGCGGCACGGCCCCGAGTGTGCCAGCGCCGCCCGACCGTCCGGGTTGGGACGGCGCAGTCAGCTGTCGGGGTGCCGGACGGGCCGGGAGCGGAGCGGACCGACCAGACGCGGGCCGGACAGCCGGCGTTCCAGCCGGCGCGCCTCCCGGGCCAGCGGCTGGGCGATGTACTCCCCGAGGATCACTCCGGCGGCCAGGGCGAGCGCGATCGAGGCGGCGGTGACCATGGCGACGATGCCCTGCGTGCTGGCCTCCACGCCGCCCTCCCCCAGCAGCGAGAGCCCGCGGTAGATCGTCAGCCCGGGCAGCAGCGGCACCACCGCCGAGACGACGACCACCAGCGGCGGGACGTGCACCCGACGGGCCACCGCGTAGCCGACGACGCCCACCCCGACGGCGGCCAGACCCACCGGCCACAGCCGTCCGAAGCCGAGCTCCTCGACCACCCGGGACAGCCCGGTCGCCCCCGCGGCCACCAGCGCCACCGGCAGCAGCACCACGACCCGGGCGTAGCTGGCGTAGGCGAACCCGGCCGCGGCGACGCCGGCGCCGACCCCGAGCAGGGCCAGCTCCACCAGACCCGGCGGGGAGGGGTCCATCCGCCCGATGTCGACCCCCAGCACCCCGGCGGCGGCGAGACCACCGGAGACGCCGACGATGATGCCGGCGGTGGAGAGCATGACCTCCAGCAGCCGGGCGCCCGCCGTCACGTAGAAGCCGCTGAGGGCGTCCTGCAGAGCACCCATGAAGCCGATCCCGGCCAGCAGCATGACGATGTTGGCGGTGACGACCAGGGAGGGGTCGATGCCGTCCACCCCGAACAGCGCCACCACCACCGCCCCGACGGTGGCGATCGCGCCGCCGGCGGCCTGCTGGTAGAAGGTCGGCAGCCGGCGACGGGTCAGCAGCGCCTGGGTGCGGTCGATGACCATGGCGGTGACGAGGGCACTACCCACCACCCAGGCCCCGCCGCCGAGCATCAGCGCCACCCCGGCGGCCATCACGCCCCAGCCGGAGGTGACCGCCCACCGGCGTCGGTGGTGGCCGGTGGAGAACAGCGTGAGGATCGAGGCCCGTGCCGAGCGCAGCGACTCCTTACCGGCCAGGATCCGCGCGATCAGGTGGTCGACCCGGGTGAGGTCCTCGTAGTCGATGCCGCGCTGCTTGACCTGGCGGATCATGGTGTGGGCGGGTTCGCCCTCGGCCGGCTGGTAGCTCATCGAGAGCGAGGTGAAGGTCACGTCGATCTCGGCGTTGCGCAGCCCGTAGTGGCGGGCCACCGAGTCCATCGCGAAGGTCACGTCGGCCGCGCCGGCGCCGTTGGAGAGCAGCATCTCCCCGATCCGCAGGCACAGGTCGAGGACGCCGGTCACGTCGTTCTGGGCAGGCACGGGGCAAGGGTGCCAGAGCCGGCGGACGCCCGGACCCGGCGCGAGAGACGGGTGGACCGTTCGCCTGCGGCGTCCCCGCCCGGGTCGAGCCCTCAGCCCGTGGCGTCGTGGTGGGTCCGGCTGCGGACGATCTCGTCCTGGTGCCGCTGCACCCACCCGACGAGGTGGTCGACCGCACGCGCCAGCGAGCGGCCGAGATCGCTCAGCTCGTACTCGACGCGGGGCGGCACCTCCGCGTAGGCGGTCCGGGTGACGAGTCCGTCGCGGGCCAGGGCGCGGAGGGTGTGGCCGAGCATCCGCCGGGAGATGCCGGGCACGGCCTCGTGGAGAGCGGTGAGGCACCGGCCCGTCCTCCAGGGCAGCGACGACCAGCATCGTCCACCGGTGTGCGTTGCTGACGTCGAAGTGCGTGTGGCGGAGGGGGAAGCGACCGCTGCCACGCCCGCGTTCCGGCGATCCTCACGACCACCGATGACAGAACCGGAGACGACATGACCGCCACGACCCAGACCGACGGCGACCCCGGCGCACGACCGACCCACCCGGCCCTCGACGTCCGCCACGAGACGTTCACGCTCGAGCGCCGTCTCGACCTCCCGCGGTCGGCGGTGTCTGCCGCCTTCGCCGACGAGCAGGCCCGACGGCGCTGGTTCCGGCTTCCCGGATCGGGGGCGACGTACCGCCACGAGTTCCGCCTCGGCAGCGGTCCGGACGCCCACAGCACCTCCAGGCTCCCGGATGCCGCTCCGGAGCGCCTGACCGACCACTCCCACTACCTCGACATCGTCCCGGAGCGGCGGAACGTGTTCGCCTACGGATCGGTCGTGGACGACCTGCCGCGGTGGACGTCCCTCGACGAGCCGCGGCGGGGTGAGGTGCCGTGGAGCACGTTCCGGTGTGCCCCCGGTGGGACTCGAACCCACACTGGAGCGGGTTTAAGCCGCCTGCCTCTGCCGTTGGGCTACGGGGGCCCCGGCGCTCAGCATGCCAGGGCCTCGACGCGGACGAGGCGACCGCCCGGGGGACGTCCGCGGAGGTCCCCCAGCTCCCCGGCGGCCGGTGACCAGGACCACGACGGTCAGGAGAGCAGGAACAGGGCGGCGTCGTGGGAGGCGAGGTCGACGACGACGCCGTCGGTGACGTCCGCCTCGGCGCCGGTCCAGGCCTCGCGAGCCCGGGTGCGGCCCTCGCCCGCCACGCTGGCCAGCGGGATGGTCCGGCGGAGCCGGTCGGGACCGATGGCGAAGACGGCCACCACCAGCTCCTCACCGAGCCGGGCCGTCCAGACCACGTGGTCACGTTCCCGGAGCACCTCACGCGGTCCGGTGGCCGCGTCGTTGACCGCCAGCAGCAGCGGGTTCTGCAGCAGCGCGATGGTCTGCGGCGGGCTGGTGGGCAGGTCGCCGCCGACGAAGAACGGCGAGCGACCGACTCCCCACAGGGTCAGCAGCGTCCGCTGCTCGGCCCAGGTCAGCCGCGAGGTGCGGTCCGCGCCGACCTCGGCACGGATCCCCACCCGGCCCAGCGGCAGCATGTCGGCGTCGGCGAAGGCGCCCTCGCGTGACAGCGGCGCCCAGCGGGCCAGCCGGGTGAACATGTCGAGCACGTCGTCCCAGGAGTCCCACAGGTCGCTGGAGATCCGCCACATCGTGGCGTGGGCGGCCAGGTGCTCGGCACGCGTGGTGGAGACGTCCACCCCCGGCGACAGGCTCAGCTCGATCGGGCGTCCGGTGGCGGCCAGCTCGGTGGACAGCGTCTCGATGTCCCAGGCCCGGTAGGGCCACAGCATGTCGTCGGCCTTGACGAAGTCGACGCCCCAGTCCGCCAGCTGCCGCGCCACCGAGGCGTACCAGGCGGCAGCGTCGGGGTGCTCGGAGCGGACGCCGGCGTTGTCGGGGTTCCAGCTGCAGCCCTGCTCGGGGTCGGCCAGGTCGGCCGCCGTCACCTCGGTGCCGAGCACCGGCAGCCGCTGCTCCGCCGCCCGCCGCGGGATGCCGCGCATGATGTGCACCCCGAAGCGCAGCCCCAGGGCGTGCACCTGCTCGGCCAGTGGGGCGAACCCCCGACCGTCGGCGGCGGAGGGGAACCGGGAGACGTCGGGGATGGGACGGCCCCACCGGTCGAGCTGGACGTCGGCGTCGGCGTGGTAGCCGCCGGCCCCCACCGAGGCCGCGTACCACTGGATGTCGACGACCACGGTGTCCCAGCCGTGCGGCAGGAGGTGCTCGGCCAGGAACCGGGCGTTGGCCAGCACCTCGGCCTCGGTGACGGTGGTGCCGTAGCAGTCCCAGCTGTTCCACCCCCGCGGTGGCCGGGTCGGGCGTCCGACGGCCACCGGTGCCGCGGTCACCGGCGGTCCCGCTCGAGCAGCTGCAGCACGATCCCGTCGAGGATGTCGGTCTCGCTGACGGTCAGCGCGTCGGCGCCGATCCGCTCGGCCAGCCGCTGCACGATGACCGCGCCGGCGGAGATGACGTCGGCCCGCATCGGGTGCATCGACGGGATCTCGCGCAGCTCGGCCACCGTGCGGGCGACCACCGACTCGCACAGCGGCACCAGCTCCTCGCGCGGGATCACCGCGCCGTGCACCTTGGTCGGGTCGTAGGCGGACAGCTCCTGGTGCACCGCGGCGAGGGTGGTCATGGTGCCGGCCACACCCACCCAGGTACGGGCGCGCTCGATCGCCACCCCGCTGGAGTCGAGCATCGCGTCCACGTGCTCGACGGTGGCCCGGATCTCGTCCTGGCTGGGCGGGTCGCCCTTGAGCAGCCGCTCGCGCAGCCGCACCGAGCCGATGTCGATGCTGGTGGCAGCCAGGATGCGGCGCTCCTCGCCGAGGACCAGCTCGGTGGACCCGCCGCCGATGTCGACCACCAGCACCGGGTCGGGGTGCTCGTCGATCCCGCTGACCGCGCCGGTGAAGGAGAGCACCGCCTCCTCAGAGCCGGTGATGATCTCGGCGTCCACGCCGAGGCGCTCGCGGACGCCGGCGAAGAACTCCTCGGCGTTGCCGGCGTCCCTCGCGGCGGAGGTGGCGACGAACCGGGTGTGGGCGGGGTCGACGCCGTGCTCGCGCAGCAGGTCGGCGTACATCTCGCAGGCGGCGAAGGTGCGCTGCAGGGCGTCGGGGTGGAACTCGCCGGTGGCGTCCACCCCCTGCCCGAGCCGGACCATCTCCAGCCGACGGTCGACCTGGGTGAGCCCGCCGGCCCCGTCGTCGTCGGCCACCAGCAGGCGGATGGAGTTGGTGCCGCAGTCGATGGCGGCGCAGCGCTCACTCACGCGTCCTCCTCGTCGGGTCGGATGTCGTCATCCAGGCAGGGGCGCTGCCAGAACTCCCCCACCGCCGTCACCGCCTCGTCGCCGAGGACGTTCACGCCCGGACCGGCGGCCAGGGCGTGCCCGACCAGCACGTGCAGGCACTTGACGCGGGTGGGCATGCCTCCGGCGCTGACGCCGGCGATCTCGGGCACCTCGCCCAGCCGGGCGCGGTCGGCGAGGTAGGCCTCGTGCGCCCGCTGGTGGGCGGCCCGCAGCTCCTCGTCGCCGGCCAGCCGGTCGGTCATCTCGGCCATCATGCCGGCCGACTCCAACCGGGAGCAGGCCGCGGTGGCGCGGGGGCAGGTGAGGTAGTAGGTCGTTGGGAAGGGCGTGCCGTCGGGGAGCCGCGGCTCGGTGGCCACCACCCCGGGACGTCCGCAGGGGCAGCGCCAGGCCACCCCGGCGACGCCGCGGGGCACCCGGCCGAGCTGGGCGCCGATCGCGGCCTCGTCGTCGGCGCCCATCGGCTCCAGACCGGGCAGCGGGGAGTCGTCCGGGATCATCGGGGCTGGTCGCGCTCCGGCACCTCGGCCGTCTCCTTCGGCGGCGGCGCCGGGTGGTCGGCCGCCTCCAGGCTGCCGGCCATCCGCGCCCACCAGGCGTCGGCGTCCGGCCGGTCGCCGTCGCTGCGCTCGGAGTCGATGGTGGTGCCGCCGTCGACCGGCTCCCCGTCGGGGCCCAGGACGACGTAGCCGGTCTCCCCCGGCATCACCCATCCGAGCCGAGCGCGGGCCTGGGCCTGCACGTAGGCCGGGTCCTGCCAGCGGTCGAGGTGGTCGCGCAGGGTGTCGATCCGCTGCTGGGTGGCCGCGATCTCGGCCCGCGCCTCAGCGGCCTCGCTCTGCTGGTTGAGGTAGATCCGCAGCGAGGACGCGTAGGACAGCACCAGCATCGCCAGCACCACGGCCAGCGCCACCGCACGCCGGGTGACCCCGAGGGTGCGGTGGAACCGGGGCGCGGCGGCCGGCGCCTCGTCCGGGCTGGTCGGGGAGGCGGCCGGTGCTGGCAGCGTGGTGCCCGGGGTGGAGCGCACCTTGGCGCGGGCCTGCGTGCGGGCCCGGGGGGTGCTGGCGCTGCGGGGGCG
>NZ_QPKK01000259.1 GCF_003344635.1 Desertihabitans aurantiacus | reverse complement strand
GGCGCTGGCGCTGATGGTGCTCGCCGCGGCCCTGCTCCGGCTCCGGGGACGGCTCGCCGTCGCCGTCGGCGCGGTCTGGGCGCTGGGCTGGCTGGCGCTCGACCGGCTGACCGGGGAGCCGGCGTCCACCCCGGTCGGCGTGGCGGCCCTGGTCGCGGTGGCCGGTGTCGCCGTGGCGTTCCTGGCCGGACGACGGGCGGCGGCACGCTAGGTTGCCCGCCATGAGGTTCGTCGTCTGCGGTGAGGCCCTGATCGATCTCGCCAGCGTGCCGGAGCCGTCCGACTCGTCCTTCCGCAGCACCTGGCAGGCGCTGTCGGCCGGCGGCCCGATGAACAGCGCGGTCGCGCTGGCCCGGCTGGAGCAGGACGTGCAGTTCCTGGGCCGGATGTCCACCGACCGGTTCGGCACCCAGCTCCGCGCACACCTCGAGGCGGACGGGGTCGGCCTCGACGACGCCGTCACCGTCGACGCCCCGACCGCGGTGGCCGTCGTCAGCCTGGACGCCCACGGCAAGGCCAGCTACGCCTTCCACACCGAGCGCACCGCCACCTTCGGCTGGCGTCCCGGCGAGCTGCCTGCGCTCGGTGCGGACGACTGGCTGCACTTCGGCTCGATGCTCCTGGTGGTCGAGCCGGGGGCGACCACGTTCCTGGAG
Source organism: Desertihabitans aurantiacus (assembly GCF_003344635.1). Classification (GTDB taxonomy): domain Bacteria; phylum Actinomycetota; class Actinomycetes; order Propionibacteriales; family Propionibacteriaceae; genus Desertihabitans; species Desertihabitans aurantiacus. The sequence continues at coordinate 4,764 of NZ_QPKK01000259.1, read as the reverse complement.
TGGGTCCGCGACTGCCCGGCCCGGACCTCGGTCGACCTCAACGTGCGCAGCGCCGTCGTCGCCGACCCCGACGAGTACTGGCGCCGGGTCGAGCCCTACCTGGCCGTGGTCGGCCGCCGCGGCGGGGTGGCGAAGGCCAGCGACGACGACGTGCTCTTCCTGGCCCGGGCCGCCGACGCGGGCGCCGACCCGTCCGCCGACCCGGTGGCGCTGGTCACCCGGTGGGTGCAGCGCTTCGGGCTCGGACTGTTCGTGCTCACCCTCGGCCCCGACGGCGCGCTCGCCGTGCTGGCCGACGGCACCGTGGTGCGCGTCCCCGGGCACCGCGTCGAGGTCGAGGACACCGTGGGCGCGGGGGACACCTTCATGGCCGGCTTCCTGGCCGCCTGGGCCGGTGCCGACGGCGATCCTGAGGAGACCGTGCGCGCCGCGCTGCGGCAGGGGGCGGCCGCCTCGGCCATCGTCTGCGGACGGCAGGGCGCCCAGCCGCCCACCCTGACCGAGGTCCGCGCCCTCCTGGACGCCGCGGGCTGACGGCGCCCGGGGAGCGGTCGGCCGCGCGCCCGGTCCGTCCGCTGGGGCTAGGATGGACGGGTGCGCAACCAGCAGCTCCGGCTTCCCTAGCCGTCGGGTCGACCACCCGGCGGCTGCCCCTCGTGCCCAGCGGCACCGACGAGGGGCTTTTTCATGCCCCTGCTGCCCCGCACCGCACCACCGAGGAGGACTGACGTGACCGAGCAGACCGAGCGCCGGGTCTACGACGCGGCCGCAGCGCAGGAGCGCTGGCAGGCCTACTGGGCCGAGCACGGCACCTTCGCCCCGGCCGACGACGGCAGCCGCGAGCGCCGCTACGTGCTCGACATGTTCCCCTACCCCTCCGGCGACCTGCACATGGGTCACGCGGAGGCCTTCGTCATGGGTGACGTGGTGGCCCGCCGGCTGAAGCTGCAGGGCTACGACGTCATGCACCCGATCGGCTGGGACTCCTTCGGGCTGCCGGCCGAGAACGCCGCCATCCAGCGCGGGTCGCACCCCGCCGACTGGACCTACGCCAACATCGAGACCCAGGCCCGCTCGTTCAAGCGCTACGGGCTGAGCCTGGACTGGTCGCGGCGGCTGCACACCTCCGACCCGGAGTACTACCGCTGGACGCAGTGGCTGTTCCTGCGCTTCCGCGAGCGCGGGCTGGCCTACCGCAAGGACAGCTTCGTCAACTGGTGCCCCACCGACCAGACCGTGCTGGCCAACGAGCAGGTGGTGCAGGGGCTGTGCGAGCGCTGCGGCTCCGTCGTCACCAAGCGCCGGCTGAACCAGTGGTACTACAAGATCACCGAGTACGCCGACCGGCTGCTGGACGACATGGCCTCGCTGGAGGGCGGCTGGCCCGAGCGCGTACTGACCATGCAGCGCAACTGGATCGGCCGCTCCGAGGGCGCCTACGTCGACTTCGACATCGAGCGGGCCGACGGCACCCGGCGCAGCACGCCGGTGCGGGTCTTCACCACCCGTCCCGACACCCTGTACGGGGCGACCTTCTTCCTGGTGGCACCGGAGTCCGACCTGGCCGCGGAGCTGGTCGACGAGAGCCGGCGCGGCGAGCTGGAGGCCTACGTCGAGCGCACCCAGCAGGCCTCCGAGATCGAGCGGCAGTCCACCGAGCGGCCCAAGACCGGTGTGTTCCTGGGCGTGCACGCGGTCAACCCGGTCAACGACGAGCGGATCCCGGTCTGGGCCGCCGACTACGTGCTGGCCGACTACGGCACCGGCGCGGTGATGGCCGTCCCGGCCCACGACCAGCGCGACCTGGACTTCGCCCGCACCTTCGACCTGCCCGTGCGGGTGGTCGTCGACACCGGTGCGGAGGACCCGGCGGTGACCGGGGTGGCCACCGCCGGCGACGGCCGCTACGTCGCCTCGCCGCTGCTGGAGGGGCTGAGCGACAAGGCCACCGGCGTCCGGACCATCGTCGAGCGGCTGGAGGCCGACGGCCGCGGCGAGGGCGCGGTGACCTACCGGCTGCGGGACTGGCTGCTGAGCCGGCAGCGGTTCTGGGGCTGCCCGATCCCGATCATCCACTGCCCCTCCTGCGGTGAGGTGCCGGTGCCCGACGACCAGCTGCCGGTGCGGCTGCCCGACCTGCGCGGGGCCGACCTGGCGCCGAAGGGCACCAGCCCGCTGGCCGCCGCCACCGACTGGGTGCAGGTGGAGTGCCCGTCCTGCGGCGGGTCCGCCAACCGCGACACCGACACCATGGACACCTTCGTGGACTCGTCCTGGTACTTCTTTCGCTACTGCTCGCCCGGCTACGAGGGCGGTCCGTTCGACCCCGAGGACGTCCGCCGCTGGATGCCGGTCGCCCAGTACGTCGGCGGCGTCGAGCACGCGATCCTGCACCTGCTGTACATGCGCTTCTTCACCAAGGTGCTGCACGACATGGGTCTGGTCGACTTCGAGGAGCCGATGCGCCGGCTGCTGAACCAGGGCCAGGTGATCAACCAGGGCAAGGCGATGAGCAAGTCGCTGGGCAACGGGGTCGACCTGGGCGCCCAGATCGACCAGTACGGGGTGGACGCCATCCGCACCACCGTCGTCTTCGCCGGACCGCCGGAGGACGACATCGACTGGGCCGACGTGTCCCCGGCGGGTTCGCTGAAGTTCCTGCAGCGGGCCTACCGGCTGGCCGACGACGTCGCCAGCGAGCCCGGCACGGACCCGGTCGGCGGTGACCTGGACCTGCGCCGCACCACCCACCGGTGCGTCGCCGAGGTCACCATGCTGCTGGAGGACCAGCGCTTCAACGTGGTGGTCGCCCGCGTGATGGAGCTGGTCAACGCCACCCGCAAGGCCATCGACTCCGGCCCCGGTGCCGCCGACCCGGCGGTGCGCGAGGCCGCCGAGGTGGTGACCGTGGTGCTGAGCCTGGTCGCGCCCTACGTGGCCGAGGAGATGTGGGAGCTGCTGGGCCACGAGCCGTCGGTGGCCGAGGCCGCCTGGCCGGTGGCCGACCCCGCGCTGCTGGTGGCCGAGTCGGTCACCTGCGTGGTGCAGGTCAAGGGCAAGGTGCGCGGACGCCTGCAGGTGCCGCCCACGATCGGTGAGGACGAGCTGCGGGAGCTGGCACTGGCCGACCCCGGCGTGCAGCGGGCGCTGGCCGGCCAGGCGGTCGGCAAGGTGATCGTCCGTGCGCCGAAGCTGGTCAGCATCGTCCCGGCCTGAGCCGTACCTCCCCGACCCGAAGGGCTGCTGAGTGCACATCGCGATGATCTCCCTGCACACCTCCCCCGCCGATCTGCCGGGGGAGGGTGATGCGGGCGGGATGAACGTGGTCGAGCGGATGCAGGCCGACGCGCTGGCCCAGCTGGGGCACCGGGTCGAGTTCCTCACCCGCCGCACCTCCGCCGACGTCCCGGAGGTCAGCGAGCTGGCGCCCGGGGTGACCCTGCGCCAGATCACCGCCGGGCCGGTGGAGGTGGTGGCCAAGAGCGCGGTCTCCGACCACATCGACGCCTTCGCCGCCCAGCTGGAGCACCTCGACGGCTACGACCTGGTGCACTCCCAGCACTGGATGTCGGGGATGGCCGCGCTCGGGTGGGCGCAGCGCATGGGCGTGCCGCACGTGCAGAGCTACCACTCCCTGGCCGTCCCGCTGGGGCGCACCCTCGCCGAGGGTGAGCCGGCCGAGACCGAGGAGCGGGTGGCGGGGGAGAAGCTGCTCGCGCAGGCCTCGGACCTGGTGGTGGCGATCAGCCGGGCCGAGGCGGCCACCGTGCTGGAGCGCTGCGACGCCGACCCCGAGCGGGTGGTCGTCGTCCCGCCGGGGGTCGACCTCGAGCTGTTCCACCCGCCGGCCGATGACATCACCGACGCCGACCCGCCCACCGGGGGCGGGCTCGGCCGCGGCTACGTCGTCTTCGCCGCCCGGCTGCAGCCGCTCAAGGCGCCCGACCTGGCCATCGCGGCGATGGCCGGGCTGCCCCGCGACCGGCGTCCGCACCTGGTGCTGGTCGGCGGGGTGTCGCCGGACTTCCTGCGCTACCGCGCGGAGGTGGAGCGGGTCGTGGCCGAGCACGGTCTGCAGGACTGGGTGAGCTTCCGCGGGCCGCAGAGCCGCCAGCAGCTGGCCGAGCTGTTCCGCGGCGCCCGGGCGCTGCTGGTGCCGTCGTGGTCGGAGACCTTCGGGCTGGTGGCGCTGGAGGCCGCGGCCAGCGGCACCCCGGTGGTGGCGAACAACGCCGGCGGGCTGCGGGAGGCCGTCATCGACGGCGTCACCGGGCTGCTGGTCTCCAGCCGCGAACCGGCCGACTGGGCCCGCGCGGTCGACCGGGTGCTCTCCCCGGGCGAGCGCGGACCGATGAGCGTCGCCGCCCGGGAGCACGCCGAGCGGTTCACCCCCGAGCTGGCCGGGCAGCTGCTGGTCGAGGCCTACGAGCGGGTGCTCTCGTGACGGGCCCGCACCCCGGCGGCGGTTCGCTGCTCGAGGGCATGACGTCCAGCCTGCTGGTGCACGCCCACCCCGACGACGAGACGCTGGCCACGGGCGCCCTCATCGCCGAGCTGGTCGCACGGGGCCGCGAGGTCGCCGTGCTCACCGCCACCCGCGGTGAGCAGGGCGAGATCGTGCCCGGCACCGTCGACGCGGCGGAGGGCAGCCCCGAGCTCTCCCGCGCGCGGGAGGCCGAGCTCGCCGGGGCGCTCGCCGCGCTCGGTGTGCAGCGCTCGGCCTTCCTCGGCCAGCCGCCGGCCCGGGTGCCGGGCGGGTCGGCG
>NZ_QPKK01000258.1 GCF_003344635.1 Desertihabitans aurantiacus | reverse complement strand
GCGGCGCTGCTCGTGGGCGCCTGCACACCCTCCGCCGGCCCGACCGCCCCGCCCCCGTCGCCCGCGCCGACACCGTCCGCGAGCGCCACCCCGACACCGTCCGCGAGTGCCAGCCCGACGGCGAGCGCCAGCGCGACCCCGTCGCCCGAGCCGGAGCCGACGCCCTCGCTCGACCCCGACAACGAGTTCTGGGTCGAGGACGACACCTGGTACACCTCGGACTGGTTCGCCGGACGCGGCCGGGTGATGATCGGCTTCGGCTGCACCGAGGCGCCCTACTACGCCCCCGACCCGCGGTGCTCCGGCGGGCAGGGCTTCCACCACGGCATCGACGTGGCGCTGCCCTGCGGCACCGACCTGCTCGCCGGCACCGCCGCCGAGGTCGTCCCGCCGGACAGCCGCGGTCGGCTGGGCGGGGCCTACGGCGACACCGCCTTCCGGCTGCGTGACGCCGAGCGCGGGATCGACGTCGTCATCGGCCACCCCGAGCGGGTGCTCGTGACCGAGGACCAGCAGGTCCGTCCTGGGCAGCGGATCGCCACCGTCGGCGACCGGGGCGCCCCGGACGGGTGCCACCTGCACCTGGAGGTGCGGCCGAGCGCCGGTCAGGTCTCCGACGCCGTCGACCCCGCCGAGGTGCTCGGCCTCACGCCCGCCTGAGGACCCCGCCTGAGGACAGCCCACCGGCACCGTCCCGGGGCCCGGGTCACTCCGGGTACTTCTCCAGGTACTCGTCCATCGAGTCGTCCTGCAGCGCCTCGGCCATCTCCTGCATCCGCTCCTCGTCCACCACGACGATGGACTGGCCGTCGGCCGAGGTGCCGGTGCCCTGGTCGGGGGCCTGCAGCTGCTCGATGTCGCCGGCGCCGTTGAGCCGCAGCGACAGCGCGGTGTCGCGGATCACGTCGTCGGTGAGCCCGGCGTCCACCGAGGTGTGGGCGGCGATCCCGCTGACGAAGTCGGTGAACCGGCCGGGGTTGGCGATGATCTCCGGGCTCAGTCCCTTGGCCAGGATGGCCTGGACGACCTTGCGCTGGTTCTCCGCGCGGTCGAGGTCGCCGCCGGGCAGCGACTTGCGCTCCCGGACGAACTCCAGCGCCCGCTCCCCGTCCAGCTGCACCTCGCCCTCGGGGAAGGAGTAGTTCTTCGTCTCGAAGGCGTGCTCGTTGTCCACGGTGACGCCGCCGACCGCGTCGCAGAGCGCGACGAAGCCCTCGAAGTCGACCACCGCGAGGTGGTCCATCCGGACGTCGGTCAGCTGCTCGAGGGTCTGCACCGCCAGCGAGGTGCCGCCGTAGGCGTAGGCGGCGTTGATCTTGGCGGTGCCGTGGCCGGGGATCTCCACCCACATGTCGCGGGGGAACGAGATCAGGTACGCCTTCTCGCGGTCGCCGCTGAGGTGGGCGATCATCAGCGTGTCGCTGCGGCCGGCACCGGCGTTCTCGACGTCGCGGCTGTCCGAGCCCATCAGCACCACGTTCATCGCCGGCTGCTGCTCGCCGTCCCCGCCCTCGGTCGGCTGCTGCGGCTGCGGGCGGTCCTCCTCCGCCGGCAGCTCGGCGCTGCGGTCGAGGTTCTCGCTCACCCGGCTCTGCAGCCAGCTGGCGTAGCCGAAGAGACCACCGGCGGCGATCAGCACCACCGCGAGGAAGACCACCAACGGGATCACCCAGCGCCGGCGGCGACGCTGGGCGCGCCGCGGCTGGCGGGGCTCCTCCTCGGCGTCCATCCCCGGGACGAATGACTCGCTCACGTGATCTCCTTCGCTACCCTTCGACCCCCGGTCGACCGACTGGGCCGCCGATCAGTGTAGGTGCAGACTGGGTCCGTGCCGGTCAGCGTCTTCGACCTCTTCTCCATCGGCGTGGGCCCGTCCAGCTCGCACACGGTGGGGCCGATGCGCGCGGCCGGGCGTTTCGTCGCCTCCCTCGCCGACGCCGGCACCCTCACCCGGGTGCACCGGGTGCGGGCCGAGCTGTTCGGCTCCCTGGGCGCCACCGGTCACGGCCACGGCAGCGCCCCGGCCGTGCTGTGGGGGCTGGAGGGCGAGCAGGCCGAGACCGTCGACACCGGGACCGCCCCGGCCCGCGCCGCCGAGATCACCCGCACCGGCCGGCTCGTGCTCAACCGGGTCGACGCCGACCCGGCGCGCCGCCGCGAGATCGCCTTCGACGCGGAGGAGGACCTGGTGCTGCACCGGCGTCGCAGCCTGCCCGGGCACCCGAACGGGATGACCTTCCGGGCCACCGATGACGACGGGCGCGACCTCGCCTGCCGCACCTACTACTCCGTCGGCGGTGGGTTCGTGCTCGACGACGACGGTGACGGCCGGCCCCGGCTGGTGCCTGACCCGACCCCGGTGCCGTACCCCTTCCGGACCGGCGCGGAGCTGGTGGCGCGGTGCTCCGAGAGCGGTCTGTCGGTGGCGGAGCTGGCGCTGGCCAACGAGTGCGCCCGGCGCCCGGAGGCCGAGGTGCGCGCCGGGCTGCTGCGGATCTGGCAGGTGATGGCCGAGTGCGTGGAGGCCGGCTGCCGCCACACCGGCACCCTCCCCGGTGGGCTGCGGGTGCCCCGCCGCGCCGCCGACCTGCACGCCCGCCTGGTCGGTGACGCCGGCCGCTTCCGCGACCAGGTGGACCCGCTGGCCGCGGTGGACTGGGTGACGCTGTGGGCGCTCGCGGTGAACGAGGAGAACGCCGCCGGCGGGCGCGTGGTCACCGCCCCCACCAACGGGGCGGCCGGGATCATCCCCGCCGTGCTGCACTACGCGGTCCGCTTCGTGCCCGGCGTCGGCGACGACGCGGTGGTCGACTTCCTGCTGGTGGCCGGGGCGCTGGGTGCGGTGTTCCAGCAGACCGCCTCGATCTCCGGCGCCGAGGTCGGCTGCCAGGGCGAGGTCGGCACCGCCTGCTCGATGGCCGCGGGCGCGCTCGCCGCGGTGCTCGGCGGCACCACCGCCCAGATCGAGAACGCCGCCGAGATCGGTCTGGAGCACCACCTCGGGCTCACCTGCGACCCGGTGGGCGGGCTGGTGCAGATCCCGTGCATCGAGCGCAACGCGGTCGCGTCGGTGAAGGCGATCACCGCCGCCCGGCTGGCGCTGCACGGCACCGGCGCGCACCAGGTCAGCCTCGACCAGGTGGTGCGGACCATGATGCAGACCGGGGCCGACATGAAGGTCAAGTACAAGGAGACTGCCCGTGGCGGCCTCGCGGTCAACATCGTCGAGTGCTGACCCGCAGGACCCGACCCGAAGGAGCAGCGTGACCGACACCACGACCGTCCCCGACCACCTGGCCACCGACCCCCGCCCGGCGCGGCTGGCGGTGCAGGTCCAGCCCCAGCACGCCGAGTACGCCGAGCTGCGCCGGCTGGCGTCCTCCTTCGAGGAGATGGGCGTCGACATCATCCTCAACTGGGACCACTTCTTCCCCCTCAACGGCGACCCTGACGGCCTGCACTTCGAGTGCTGGACGATGCTGGCCGCCCTCGCCGAGTCGACCGAGCGGGTCGAGATCGGCCCGCTGGTCAGCTGCAACTCCTACCGCAACCCCCACCTGCTGGCCGACATGGCCCGCACCGTCGACCACATCAGCGGCGGCCGGCTGCTGTTCGGCATCGGCTCGGGCTGGGCCGAGCGCGACTACACCGAGTACGGCTACGAGTTCGGCACCGCCGGCAGCCGGCTGGACGACCTGGCCACCGCGCTGCCCGTCATCAAGGACCGCTGGAGCCGGCTCAACCCGCCGCCCACGCGCGAGGTGCCGGTGATGGTCGGCGGCGGCGGGGAGCGCAAGACGCTGCGGATCGTGGCCGAGCACGCCACCATCTGGCACGGCTTCGGCGACGTCGAGACACTGGTGCGCAAGAACCGCGTGCTGGACGAGTGGTGCGAGCGGGTCGGCCGCGACCCGCGCGAGATCGAGCGCTCGACCGGTGTCGCCCCCACCCCGGGCCGGGCACCGGAGCAGGTGGCCGACTACGCCGCCGCCGCGCAGGCCCTGCACGAGATCGGCATCCGGCTGTTCACCGTCGGCTGGAACCCCGCCGAGGACCGCGACCCGGGCAAGGTCCGCGACCTCGTGGCGTGGCGCGACGAGGTGAACGGACGACGTCCGTAATGTGAACGTCACGGATGTAACGGAACGGTCTCAACCAGGAATGCCCACTGACCACCTGTTGTTAGCCCGGGCGTCACGTGAGATGGTGACGTCGCTCCATTCACTACGGATCGTCGGGCACGTACCTGCCCGTGAAAGGAAGGCCCCCGCATGGCCACAGTCAGTTTCAAGGACGCAACCCGGGTCTACCCCGGAGCCGACAGGCCCGCCGTCGACAAGCTCAACCTCGAGATCGGTGACGGCGAGTTCATGGTCCTGGTCGGACCGTCGGGCTGCGGCAAGTCCACCTCCCTGCGGATGCTCGCGGGGCTGGAGGAGGTCAACAACGGCGCGATCAACATCGGCGATCGGGACGTCACCGACCTGCCGCCCAAGGACCGCGACATCGCGATGGTGTTCCAGAACTACGCGCTGTACCCGCACATGACCGTGGGCGACAACATGGGCTTCGCCCTGAAGATGCAGAACGTGCCGAAGGCCGAGCGCCAGCAGCGCGTGATGGAGGCCGCCAAGCTGCTCGGCCTGGAGGACTTCCTCAACCGCAAGCCGAAGGCCCTGTCCGGTGGTCAGCGTCAGCGCGTGGCCATGGGTCGCGCCATCGTGCGCCAGCCGCAGGTGTTCCTGATGGACGAGCCGCTGTCCAACCTGGACGCCAAGCTCCGGGTCTCCACCCGCACCCAGATCGCGGCCCTGCAGTCGCGGCTGGGCGTCACCACCGTCTACGTGACCCACGACCAGGTCGAGGCCATGACGATGGGTGACCGTGTCGCGGTGATGAAGGACGGCGTCCTGCAGCAGGTGGACAGCCCGCTGGCCCTCTACGACACCCCGGCGAACCTCTTCGTGGCCGGCTTCATCGGCTCGCCCGCGATGAACCTCATCGAGGGCAAGGTCACCGAGGGCGGCGTCCAGGTGGGCGACTACGTGGTGCCGGTCCCGCGCGACGCGCTGGGCAAGCTGTCCGGTGAGTCCACCGCGACCATCGGCATCCGGCCGGAGATCTTCAACCTCGCCGACGGCGGGGACGGGATCGGCCTGGACGTGGCCGTCGTCGAGGAGCTCGGCGCCGACGCCTACCTGTACGGCACGCTGTCCGGTCTGAGCGAGGACGACAAGATCACCGCCCAGCAGATCGTGGCCCGGATCTCCTCGCGGCGTCCTCCGCAGCGCGGCGCCCAGGTCCGGCTGGCGGTCGACCCGACCCACGTGCACGTGTTCAACCAGACGACCGGGGAGCGCGTCTCCACCGCCGCCGGTTCCTGAGCGACACCGCACCGAACCGCAGGGCCCCGCGCAGCAGCGCGGGGCCCTGCGGCG
>NZ_QPKK01000257.1 GCF_003344635.1 Desertihabitans aurantiacus | reverse complement strand
GAGCCGGCCGGGCACGGCGAGCCGGCCGGGCAGGGCGAACCGGCAGGGCACGGCGACGAGCACACCGGCGGGCCCGCGACCGGGCCGGCGGCCGCTGAGGACCACGCGGCCGACGGACTGGCCCGGGCTGCCGACGGCTACCGGCTGGATGCGGTCAGCGCACCCGAGGTGGTCGGGCGCGAGGGCGTCCTCGGCCTCACCGTGCGCGACCCGGACGGCCGCCCGCTGACCGGCTACCAGGTCTCCCACGAGAAGGAGCTGCACCTGGTGGTGGTGCGCACCGACGGTGCCTTCTTCCGCCACGTGCACCCGGTGCGGGACGCCGACGGGCGGTGGTCCCTGCCCTGGCGGTGGGAGGCCGCCGGCAGCTACCGGCTCTACGCCGACTTCGTCCCCCGGGACGGCAGCGGGCTCACCCTGTCCACCCTGGTGCAGGTCGGCGGCAGCTACGACCCGCGGGTGACCGACGGACCGGTCCGCACAGCGGAGGTCGACGGCTACCAGGTGCGTCTCGACGGCACGCTGAGCCCGGGCACGGCCACCACGCTGACCGCGACGGTGACCCGCGACGGGTCCCCGGTGACCCGGCTCGAGCCGTACCTGGGCGCCTTCGGCCACCTGGTCGCCCTGCGCGACGGCGACCTGGCCTACCTGCACGTGCACCCGCACGGGGACGTCCCCGCGCCGGGTGACCGGTCCGGGCCCGAGATCGCCTTCGAGGCCACCGCGCCCACGCCCGGGCGCTACCTGCTCTACCTCGACCTCAAGATCGACGGACGGGTCCGCACCGCGGCCTTCGTCCTCGACACCGACGGCTCGACCGGGAGCGAGCAGGGCGAGCAGCAGGAGCAGGACGAGTCGACCGGGCACGACGAGGAGGAGGGGGCCGACCATGGCCACGACGGATGAGCAGGCGCTGGTCGACCTGCAGCTGCAGATCGGCGGGATGACCTGCGCCTCCTGCGCCGCCCGGGTCGAGAAGCGGCTCAACCGACTGGACGGCGTCCGCGCCACCGTCAACTACGCCACCGAGACCGCCAGCGTCAGCCTGCCCGCCGACCTCGACCCGCAGACGCTGGTCGAGGAGGTGCAGAAGACCGGCTACACCGCCGCGCTGCCCGTCCCGCCGCAGGACCGTGACGAGGAGCGGCCGGCCGGGGACGACGAGCTGGCCTCGCTGCGCCGGCGGGTGCTGGTCTCGGCGCTGCTGACCGTGCCGGTGGTCGCGCTGGCGATGGTGCCGGCCTGGCAGTTCGACTACTGGGGGTTCGCCTCGCTGGTGCTCGCCGCCCCGGTGGTGGTGTGGGGCGCCTGGCCCTTCCACCGCGCCGCCGCGCTCAACCTGCGGCACGGTGCGGCCACCATGGACACCCTGATCTCGGTCGGCACGCTGGCGGCGCTGCTGTGGTCGGTGGTCGCGCTCTTCCTCGGCAGCGCCGGGGAGCCCGGGATGGTGCACCCGTTCCGGCTGACCGTCGAGCGCGGCGACGCCGCCAGCCAGATCTACCTCGAGGTCGCCGCCGGCGTGACCACCTTCGTCCTGCTCGGCCGCTACCTGGAGAAGCGGTCGAAGCGGCGGGCCGGCGACGCGCTGCGGGCGCTGCTCGAGCTCGGGGCCCGGACGGTCGCGGTGCTGCGGGACGGCCGCGAGCAGCAGGTGCCCGTCGAGCAGCTCGCCGTGGGCGAGGAGTTCGTCGTCCGGCCGGGGGAGAAGATCGCCAGCGACGGGGTGGTCGTCTCCGGGCGGAGCGCGGTGGACGCCTCCCTGCTCACCGGGGAGTCGGTGCCGGTGGAGGTCGGCGAGGGCGACCCGGTCACCGGCGGCTGCGTCAACGCCGGCGGCCGGCTGGTGGTGCGGGCGACCCGCGTCGGGGCCGACACCCAGCTGGCCCAGATGGCGCGGCTGGTCCGCGACGCCCAGTCCGGCAAGGCGGAGGTGCAGCGGCTGGCCGACCGGGTGTCGGGGGTCTTCGTGCCGGTCGTCATCGCCGTCGCGATCGGCGTCCTGGGCGTGTGGACCGGGGCCGGGCACCCGCTGAGCGCGGGGTTCAGCGCGGCGGTGGCGGTGCTCATCATCGCCTGCCCCTGCGCCCTCGGGCTGGCCACGCCGACCGCGCTGCTGGTCGGCACCGGCCGCGGCGCCCAGCTGGGCGTGCTCATCAAGGGCCCGGAGGTGCTGGAGTCCTCCCGCCGGGTCGACACCGTCGTGCTCGACAAGACCGGCACGGTCACCACCGGCACCATGACCCTGCTCGAGGCGGTGCCGGCGGCAGGTGTCGGGCCCGTGGAGCTGCTCCGGCTGGCCGGCGCGCTCGAGGACGCCTCGGAGCACCCGGTCGGTCGCGCGGTCGCGGCGGGGGCCCGGGCCGAGCTCGGGACGCTGCCCGCGGTGGACGGGTTCGAGAACCTCGAGGGCCGCGGCGTGCAGGGGGTGGTCGACGGGCACCAGGTGCTGGCCGGTCGGGAGTCGCTGCTGGTGGAGCGCTCGCTGCCCCTGGACGAGGAGCTGGCGCGGGCCAAGCGGGGCTTCGAGGAGGAGGGTCGGACCGTGGTCGCGGTGGCCTGGGACGGTGCTGCCCGCGGTCTGCTGGTGGTGGCCGACGAGGTCCGGCCGACCAGCGCGGAGGCGGTCCGCGGGCTGCGGCGGCTGGGGCTGACGCCGGTGCTGCTCACCGGTGACCACCGTGCGGTGGCCGAGCAGGTGGCCGCCGAGGTGGGCATCGAGCGGGTGGTCGCGGAGGTGCTGCCGCAGGAGAAGGTCGACGTGGTCGCGCGGCTGCAGGCCGAGGGCCGGGTGGTGGCGGTGGTCGGCGACGGGGTGAACGACGCGCCCGCGCTGGCCCGCGCCGACCTCGGGCTGGCCATGGGCGGCGGCACCGACGTCGCGATCCAGGCCGCCGACATCACGCTGGTGCGGGGCGACCTGCGCTCGGCGGTCGACGCGCTGCGCCTGGCCCGGCGGACGATGGGCACGATCCGGGCGAACCTGTTCTGGGCGTTCGCCTACAACGCGGCGGCGATCCCGCTGGCGGCCGCCGGCCTGCTCAACCCGATGCTGGCCGGCGCGGCGATGGCGCTGTCGAGCGTCTTCGTCGTCACCAACAGCCTGCGGCTGCGGGGTTTCCGGTCCACCGCGACCGCGCCCGGGGAGCAGCCCGGCTCCGACGGCGCCGGGGCTGGTCGGCCTCGGGCATCATCGACCCGACGCAGCAGCGAACAGGAGCAGCGAGCATGAGCACCACCGAGGCAGCAGCCACCCACGGCTACATCAGCGACAAGGACCGCTACCTGGCCCGGCTCAAGCGGATCGAGGGGCAGGCCCGCGGCATCCACCGGATGGTCGAGGAGGACACGTACTGCATCGACATCCTCACCCAGATCAGCGCACTCACCAGCGCACTGGAGAAGGTGGCGCTGGGTCTGCTCGACGACCACCTCAAGCACTGCGTGGTGGGCGCCGCCCAGGCCGGCGGACCGGAGGCCGACGCGAAGATCAAGGAGGCCTCGGCCGCCATCGCCCGCCTCGTCCGCTCCTGAGCACCCGTCGGAGGGTGGACGCTCTGCTCTGAGCAGAACCGGCAGCGGCAGGCCGGGCTCGCGGCGTAGCGTCACCGCCATGGGTGACGTGGTGCCGCTGGGTCGGGGACGCGCTGAGCCGCCGGGACGCCGCGGGCGCGACGACGTCGAGCCGCTGTGGCGCGACCTGGTCGGACGCCGGCTGCGCCGGGAGCGGCAGCGCCAGGGCCGCACGCTGGCCGAGACCGCCGAGCGCGCCGGCATCTCCACCCAGTACCTCTCCGAGGTCGAGCGCGGGCGCAAGGAGCCGTCCTCGGAGATCCTCTCCGCCGCCGCCGGCGCGGTCGGGCTCAGCCTGCTCGACCTCACCACCGCCGTCGCACACGACCTCCGCGTCTCCCGCACCTCCCTGCGCGGCCCGGTCGCCCTCGCCGCCTGAGCCGACGCTCATCCGGGAGAGACGGCCGTGGCTAGTGAGCGGACGGCATCCGCGCGGTCGTCAGAAGGGTGGCGGCTCGTCACCCGCTGATGGCGGTGAGCCGCTGGGGCTCGGTGCCGGACCGGCGCGGTGCGGTGATGCTCCGACGATCTGTCGTCGTCGGCGGGCCGAGGGCGGGCGTCCGGGCACCAGGGCCGGTGGAGGTGGTGGGGGTGCGATCTGGTCGGGGTGGCGCAGCGGGGGAGCTGGCTGGTCGAGTGCGCGGGTGCCGCCGTTCCGGCCGCGCCGGTACTGACGGCCGTGGGGGCTGGTCCACAGGTACACCCCGGGCTCCGTCACCACGTACGACCAGCGCTCGAAGGTCTTGCCGAGGTGGTGGGCCAGGCACAGCGGGGCCAGGTTGGTCGCGGAGGTCGGGCCGCCGAGCCGGTGGGGCCGGACGTGGTCGTACTCGACCTGCGCGCGGGCGCGGTCGTGCAGGGGTCGGGGGTGCGCGGCTCGGTGGCACCACGGGAAGACGCAGGTGCGGTCACGCAGCGCGACCTGCTCCTTCAGCCAGTCCGGGACCTCATAGCCCTCGACACCGGCCTCGGCGCCGAGGTCGACCACCGGCTTGACCGTCACGGTGGCACCCGGGCGCCCGCACCAGTCGCGGATCTGCCCGGCGGTGACCGGGACGCCGGTGTTGCCGACCCGGCCGACCTGCGCGTGGTCGGGCTGGGCCGAGGCGGTGCGGCCGAGGGCCTCGGCCGACAGGTGCAGGTACAGGGTGATCCGTGGACCCCGTGCCGCACCCCGACGGTCCGCGCCCGGGCCGGCGTCGTCGCTGGTGAGGTCGAGGGCGGGCTGGCAACGGGCGAGCTCGCCGAGGGCCAGGGCGCGGCGCACGTCCGCAGACTCCGTGCAGCCCGCCCCGGCCAGCGCGCGGGCACCCTCCTCGACGGCCAGGTCGAGGTCGAGGGCGTCGGCCAGGTCGAGGGTGCCCCGCACCTCCGACAGGCCGTTCCCGGCTCCGGTGGTGTCGTGGAACACCCGGAAGCAGCGGCCGTCCTCGGCGAGCAGCCTGCGGCGTTCGGCCTCCGCCGGCATGAACTCGGCGACCGCGGCGAGCACCAGCCGCTCCAGCTGCACCGGGCCGATCTGGCCCACCACCGCCGACACCTGGGCGTCGACGAAGGAGGCCGCCTCCTGGCTGAGCCCCATCGTGCAGTCCGCCACCTGGCGGGCCCGCCACGCCGGCACCCGCTCGGCGTGCACCAGCGCCCACAGCCGGGGCAACCGGTGCCGGAGCTCCAGCGCGTGCCCGACCAGCCGCTGACCCGCACCGGTCGAGAGCCCGAGCACCGCGGCGAGCTCGGCGAGGCACGACACGTCCACCTGCGCCGTGCCCTCGCCGGCGAGCGGGCAGCCGGTGTCGCGGCCACGCTCGGAGAGGGTCGCGGCCAGCTCCGGGCACGGGGCCGGGTGCAGGTCGGCCCAGCGCGCGGCCTG
>NZ_QPKK01000256.1 GCF_003344635.1 Desertihabitans aurantiacus | reverse complement strand
GCGCGTTGGGGTGGGGTCGGGCGCGTTGGGGTGGGCTCAGCGGGTGAGGACGAGGACCGAGTGGGCGGGCAGGTGCAGGGCGTCGGGGCGGAGCTCGGCGCCGCCGCGGCTGCCCTCGACGCCGAACGGCTCGCTCATCCCGACCCGGTCGAGGGGGACGTCGACGTCGGTGGCGGCGAAGTTCGCGGCCACCGCGGTGCGGCCGCCGCGGTCGAGCACCAGCCAGCCGGCGTCGGCGTCGTGGTGGACCGTGGTCCGCTCCCAGCGCGGGTCGGTGACCTCGGGGCGGGTGCGGCGAAGCGCGAGCAGCTGGCGGTACCAGGCGAGCAGGTCGGCGTGCTCGCCGTCCCCGGCCTCGTCCCAGGCCAGCTTCGAGCCGGTGAAGGTGCTCGGGTCCTGCGGGTCGGGGACGGTCTCGGGGTCCCAGCTCATCTCGGCGAACTCCTCCAGCCGGCCCTGGGAGACCTGCTCGCCGAGCTCGTGCTCGGGGTGGGAGGTGAAGAAGGCCCAGGGGGTGGAGGCGCCCCACTCCTCGCCCATGAAGATCATCGGCGTGCTCGGGCCGAGGATGGTGAAGGCCGCGGCGATGGCGAGCTGGCCGGAGTCGAGCCGGCTGCTGGGACGGCTGCCGTCGGCCCGGTTGCCGATCTGGTCGTGGTTGGCCGAGCAGACCACCAGCCGCCAGGCCGGCGTCCGGGCCAGGTCGAGGGGACGGCCGTGGGTGCGGCCGCGGAAGTTGGAGTACGTGCCGGCGTGGAAGAACCCGCGGGTCAGCACCGTGGCCAGCGAGTCCAGTCCGGCGAAGTCGGCGAACCAGCCGGTGGTGTCCCCGCTGAGGTTGGTCAGCAGCGCGTGGTGGAAGTCGTCGCTCCACTGCCCGGTCAGCCCGAAGCCACCGGCCTCGCGCGGGGTGATGAGCCGCGGGTTGTTCATGTCGGACTCGGCGATCAGCGTCAGCGGACGTCCCACCGCGGCGCTCAGGGCGTCGGTCTCGACCGCCATCTCCTCCAGCACGTCGACCGCCCGGGCCGGGTCGACCAGGGCGTGCACGGCGTCCAGCCGCAGCCCGTCCACGTGCATGTCACGCATCCACATCAGCGCGTTCTCGACCACGTAGCGCCGCACCGGGTCCGACTGCGGCCCGTCCAGGTTGACCGCGGTGCCCCAGGTGGAGTTGGCCTGCTCGTTGAAGTAGGGGCCGAACTCGGGCAGGTAGTTCCCGCTCGGGCCGAGGTGGTTGTAGACGACGTCCTGGATGACGCCGATGCCGCGCTGGTGGCAGGCGTCGACGAAGTGCTGGTAGGCCGCCGGGCCACCGTAGGCCTCGTGCACCGTGTACCAGAGCACACCGTCGTAGCCCCAGTTGTGGGTGCCGTTGAAGCCGTTGACCGGGAGCAGCTCGACGAAGTCGATGCCGAGCTCGACCAGGTGGTCCAGCTTCTGCTCCGCCGCGGCCAGGGTGCCCTCGGGGGTGAAGGTGCCCAGGTGCAGCTCGTAGATCGTGCCGCCGGCCAGCGGGCGCCCGCGCCACAGCCCGTCGTCCCAGGCGTGGGCGTCGGGGTCGAAGGTGCGCGAGAGCCCGTGCACGCCCTCGGGCTGGCGCCGCGAGCGCGGGTCGGGCCGCGGATCGGGGCCGTCGTCGAGCAGGTAGCCGTAGTCGACCTCACCGGTGGCCAGGGCCTCGGGCAGCTCGGTGGGACGCCACCAGCCGTCCTCGTCGCGGGTCATCGGCACCCGCTGGCCGTCGGCGAGCAGGGTGACCCGTTCCGGCCGGGGAGCCCACAGGTCGAAGCGGCTGGCGGAGACGGCCACGGGAACTCCTCGGGTCGGGCGGCCGGCGGTCAGCTGACCGGCGGCAGGACGCATCCGACCAGCACCGGCTCGGGCTCCAGGACCACACCGTACGTCTCGTGCACCCCGGCCCGGACACGGGCTGCCAGCTCGAGCAGCTGGGCGGTGGTGGCGCCGCCACGGTTGGTCAGCGCGAGCGCGTGCTTGGTGGAGAGGGTGGCCGGCGGGGTGCCCCAGCCGCGGCCGAACCCGGCGGAGTCGATCAGCCAGGCGGCGCTGGTCTTGACCCGGCCGTCGGGCTGGGCGTAGCGGGGCGCCCCGTCGGGGAGCCGATCGGCCACCTCGGCGTCCAGCACCGGGTTGGTGAAGAACGAGCCGGCGCTCCAGGTGTCGTGGTCGTCGGCGTCCAGCACCATGCCCTTGCCGGCGCGCAGCGCCAGCACGGCCTCGCGGACGTCGGCGGCCGGGGCGCGCTCCCCCAGGTCGACACCCAGCCGGCGGGCCAGCTCGGCGTAGCGCACCGGCGCGCCGAGGGTGCCCAGCCGCAGGTGGAAGGTGACCTCGAGGACGAGGTAGCGGCCCGGCTCGGCCTTGAACCGCGACGTCCGGTACCCGAACCCGCAGTCGGCGCCGGTGAAGGTGCGGATCCGCTGCTCGGCCCGGTCGTAGGTGCGGACGGTGGCGATGCTCTGGCTGACGTCGGCACCGTAGGCGCCGACGTTCTGGATCGGGCAGGCCCCGGTCAGCCCGGGGATGCCCGACAGCGCCTCCAGGCCGACCATCTCCTCCGCGACCGTGCGCGCCACCAGGGCGTCCCACGGCTCCCCCGCGGCGACCACCAGGGTGGCGCCGGCGCAGTCGGAGGCGTCCACGTCGACGCCCCGGCTGGCCACCCGCACCACGGTGCCGTCGAAGCCCTCGTCGGCGACCACCACGTTCGACCCGCCGCCGAGCACGAGCACCGGCTCGCCGCGGGCGTCGCAGCCGGCGACCAGCTCGACCAGCTCGTCAGCGGTGCCGGCCACCACCGAGCGGCGGGCGGGACCGCCGAGGCGGAGCGTCGTCCAGTCGGCGATCCGCTCGCCCCCGGCCGGCTCGACCTCGACCGCCGCGGACGGCACCGGCTCAGCCAAGGTCGACCTCGACCCGGGTCGGACCGAGCACCTTGACGTCCTCGCAGACGGCCTGGACGGTGACGGTGAGCCGGGTGCCCTCCACCGCGCTCACGCTGCCGGTGAAGGTGACGTCGGCGCCGTCCAGCTCGTCGACCACGACGGGACGGGTGAACCGGGTGCTGCAGACCCGGACGGTGGACGGGTCGCCGACCCAGTCGGTCACCGCCCTCACGGCCAGCGCCATGGTGAGCATGCCGTGGGCGACCACGCCCGGCATGCCGATCGCGGCGGCGAAGCGGTCCGACCAGTGGATCGGGTTGAAGTCGCCCGACGCCCCGGCGTAGCGGATCAGGTCGGCCCGGGTGAGGTGCACGGTGCTGGCCGGCAGCTCGGTGCCGACCTCGGCCTGCTCGGCGGTGACGGTCGCTGCGGTGCTCACCGGCACTCCTCCTCCTGGTGCGGGTGGGAGTGCACGAAGGTCGCCCGCACCCGGCTGACGTCCTCGCCCTCCAGGGTGCCGATCTCGGCGACCGAGGTGATCCAGTCGGCGCTGCCGCGGGTGCGGACCTTCTCGATGGTCAGGGTGGCGGTCACCTCGTCGCCGACCATCAGGGCCCGCCGGCTCTCGAAGGACTGCTCGCCGTGCACGACCCGCTCCAGGGCCAGCCCGAGGTCGGGGTCGTGGAACATCTGCTCCCACGCCTGCGCGGCGACCACGATCGGGAAGGTCGGCGGCGCGCACGCCCGCGGCCCCCGGTAGGCGGGGTGGTCGTCGCCGAGGGCCCGGGCGAACTCGCCCACCTTGGCCTGGCTGACGACGTAGACGTCGGTCGGCTGGTAGCGGCGTCCGGCATGCTCGGGACTGATCGGCATGGGCCGCAGTCTAGGAGCCGGGCCCGACAGCGGGCGCACCTTCCGCAGGCCACCGCCGGGCGGGGGACGAGGGGCCCGGGAACGGCACGAGCCGCCCACCCCGGAGGGTGAGCGGCTCGGACGCGGGCGCTGGGCCGGGGCTCAGCGGGTCTCGCGGTGCGCGGTGTGCGTGTGGCAGTTCGGGCAGAACTTCTTCAGCTCCAGACGATCCGGGTCGTTGCGCCGGTTCTTCTTGGTGATGTAGTTCCGGTTCTTGCACTCGGTGCACGCCATCGTGATCTTGGGACGGACGTCCGATGCCTTCGCCATGATTCCTCAATCTCCCTCGCCGCCCGGGGGCGGCCTGGTCGCGTCGTGCGTGGATCCCACGTGGTGCGGTGCTCGACCGCCCGCTGGTGTGGGTAGCGGGAGCGGGATTCGAACCCGCGACCTCACGATTATGAGTCGTGCGCTCTCACCAACTGAGCTACCCCGCCGCAGCACGCAGGGTACCCCGCGGGCTCCAGAGCCCCCATGCGGAATCGAACCGCAGACCTTCTCCTTACCATGGAGACGCTCTGCCTACTGAGCTATAGGGGCCAGCCGACGCGCAACAGTACACACTCCCCGGCGGTTCACCAAACTGGCTCCTCCGCCGTCCGGGGCACCGCGTCGGTGTGCCCCGGAAGGTCGTGCGTGGCAGGTGTTGGATTCGAACCAACGTAGGCGAAGCCGACGGTTTTACAGACCGCTCCCTTTGGCCGCTCGGGCAACCTGCCGTGCCGATCTCTCGGCGGTGAGGAAGGCTACAACGGAACCGGGGGCGCAGACCAATCGAGGTCGACGCGGCGGCCCCGCCCGCGCCACCATGCACACACCCGCCGCACCCGGGGTGCGGCCGACGACGAGGAGGAGGACCGGCGATGGCATCGGACAGCTCGTTCGACGTGGTCAGCAAGGTCGACCGCCAGGAGGTCGACAACGCGCTCAACCAGGCCGCCAAGGAGGTCGCGCAGCGGTTCGACTTCAAGGGCACCGACGCCCGGATCGAGTGGTCCGGTGAGGCGGTGGAGATGCAGGCGGTCAGCGAGGAGCGGGTGAAGGCGGTGCTCGACGTCTTCCGCTCCAAGCTCGCCCGGCGCAAGGTCGACCTCAAGGCGCTCGAGGCCGGCGACCCGCGCCAGTCGGGCAAGCTGTGGAAGATCACCGCCCGCACCCAGGAGGGGATCAGCCAGGAGAACGCGAAGAAGGTCAGCAAGCTGGTCCGCGACGAGGGCCCCAAGGGCGTCAAGACCCAGATCCAGGGCGACGAGCTGCGGATCTCGAGCAAGTCGCGCGACGACCTGCAGGCCGTCCAGCGGCTGATCCGCGAGCAGGACTACGACTTCGCGGTGCAGTTCACCAACTACCGCTGAGCCCGGGCTCCGGGGCCGGTCAGCCGACGGCCCCGCTGACCACGCCGTAGACCAGCATCCCGAGCCCGACCACACCGAGTGCGACGGCCGCGTGCTGCATGGGGACGAAGAAGAAGGTGTGGGCGTTGCGGCCGGCGCCGCCGACCGTGGCCAGCTCGGCCTGCAGCAGCGCCTCGGCCTGCGCGCGGGCCTCGGCCAGCGAGCGCGGCGCCGGGTGGCCCGTCCCGAGGTGGAAGGTGCCGGCGGCGACGTGCTGGTCGAGCTCGGCGCGGCG
>NZ_QPKK01000255.1 GCF_003344635.1 Desertihabitans aurantiacus | reverse complement strand
GACCTCCCAGACCCGGGAGCAGGTGGCCGGCGCGCCCGGGACGCCCACCGCGACGCCGCCGCCCGCGGCCCGGCGCCGCAGCCGTCGCCCGCTGGCGGGCCAGGTGCTCTTCTGGGTGGTGATGGGGCTGCTCACGGTGGTCTTCGTCGGACCGCTGCTGTGGATGCTGCTCACCGCCTTCAAGACGAACGTGGAGAGCCGCACGGTGCCGCCCACGTTCCTGCCCAGCGAGCCGACCTTCCAGGCGTTCCGCACGCTGTTCTTCGGCGACGACGCCTCCCCGGTGCTGCTGTGGGCGGCGAACTCGTTCCTGGCCGCGAGCGCGCACGCGGTGCTGGTGATCGTCGTGTCGTCGATGGCCGGCTACGCGCTGGCGCGGATGGAGTTCCCCTTCAAGCGGCTGCTGTTCGGGCTGATCATCTCGACCCTGTTCGTGCCCGGGTTCATCTTCTTGATGCCGAACTTCCTGCTGCTCAACTCCCTGGGCTGGCTGGACACGCTGTGGGCGCTGATCGTGCCGGGCGCAGCCGGGGCGTTCGGGGTGTTCTTCATGCGCCAGTTCTTCTCCGCGCTGCCGGTGGAGCTGGAGGAGAGCGCCCGGATCGACGGCGCCGGGCCGTTCCGCATCTTCCGCTCGGTCGTGCTGCCCAACGCCCGTCCGGCGCTCGTCACCCTGGCGGTGCTGTCGTTCCTGTCGAACTGGAACGACTTCGTCTGGCCGATCTACGTGCTGTTCTCCCCCGAGAGGCTCACCCTGCCGGTCGGTCTGAGCAAGCTCCAGGGCGCCTACACCACCGACTACCCGGTGATCATGGCCGGCGCCGCCATCGCCAGCGTGCCGGTGCTGGTGCTCTACGTGTTCGTGCAGCGCTACGTCATCGAAGGTGCCGCCAGCAGCGGCATCAAGGGCTGACCAGCCCACCCCGCCCGGCCGCCGTCCGGGCCCCGCACCGACCGTGACGAGGACGTCCATGACCCACCTGCTCCGCCGGCTCGCCGCCGGCCTCACCGCCGGCGGCCTGGCCCTGACCGGCCTGGTCGCCACCACCGCCGCCGAGGCCGCCCCGCCGCCTCGCCACACCAACCCGGTGAGCGCCTCCTTCGCCGACACCTTCGCCGACCCGGCCGTGATCGAGGGCAAGGACGGCTGGTGGTACGCCTACTCCACCGCCGACCCGCTGCGGGAAGGGGACGCCCCGGGCGTCATGCACGTCGCCCGCACCAGGGACTGGCTGGAGTGGGAGTACCAGGGGACGGTCTTCGACGAGACCAACCGCCCGTCCTGGGCCACGGCGACCTCGGGGTTGTGGGCGCCCGACGTCCGCTACGTGGAGGGCCGCTACGTCCTCTACTACACCGTCACCGACACGACGCTGAACCCCGGCGACGACTCCGCGATCGGGGTGGCGACCGCGCCGACGCCGACCGGCCCGTGGACGCCGGGGGAGCAGCCGGTGGTCGCGCCGCGGCCCCAGGGGGACGGCTTCCTGTGGACCTTCGACCCGAGCCAGCTGACGACCGTCGACGGCCGCCGCTACCTCTACTACGGCTCCTACTTCGGCGGTCTGCACGTCACCGAGCTGTCCGAGGACGGGCTGCGTGCGGTCGGTCAGCCGACCCAGGTGGCGATCGACAACCGCTACGAGGGCAGCTACGTCATCCGCCACGACGGCTGGTACTACCTGATGGCCTCGGCGGCCAACTGCTGCGCCGGGCCGACCACCGGCTACTCGGTGTTCGCCGGCCGCTCACGCTCCCCGCTCGGCCCGTTCCTCGACGCCGATGGCATCTCGCTGCTGGACTCCCGCGTCGGCGGCACCCTCGTGCTCACCCAGAACGGCAACCGCTGGATCGGCGCCGGCCACCACGCCGTCGCCACCGACGCCAGCGGGCGCGACCACATCGTCTACCACGCGCTCGACCGCGAGGACCCCTGGCTGACCGAGCCGTTCGGGATCAACGAGCGCCCGATGCTGCTGGACCGGCTGGAGTGGGTCGACGGCTGGCCGCGCACCCGTGCCGGTGCCGGCCCGAGCGAGGGCCGTCAGCCGGCACCGGTGACCGGGTCGGCCCTGGGCATCGAGCCCGACGACCCCGCAGCGGCCGGCTTCGAGGGTCTGCAGCAGGGGCCGGAGGACTCGCAGGCCGGGGCCACCGCACGGGTCGACGGGGAGGCCGTCACCGAGCAGGAGGCCCCCGCCCGCGCGCTGCGGCTGCGGATGGACGTCCGCGGGGACGAACCGCTGACCGTGGAGCTGGGGAACACGCGCAAGGGCGTCACGGTCGTCCGCGCGGACGGTGAGCTGCGGGTGCGGACCACCAACGGGCGGGACGTGCGCACCAGCACCACCGCGGCCCCGGACCGGGCCGGCTGGCAGACGCTGGTCGTCGAGGTGGACGGCTGGGCCGTGCGGGCCACGCTGTCGGAGAGCGACCTCAACGACCCGGCCGCCGAGGTCGGCCACGAGGCCCGCGGGCTGGCGGTGCCGCGGGCCGCGGTGCGGCTGTCCTCGACCGGCGTGCTGGTCGACAACGTCACCGTGCAGCCGCTGGCCCGGGAGACCGCGGAGCCGGCCGAGGAGCCGGAGGTGGGCGAGGTGCTGTGGGCCGAGGAGTTCGACGGGCCGGGCACCGCGATGGAGTGGGTGCGTCCCGACCCCGACGCCACGGTGGCCGGCGGCGCGCTGCGCTGGCCGCTGCAGGCCGCCGACCTCACCGGGAACTCCGACAACGCCGGCGTCCTGCTGACCGACGCCCCTGCCGGGGACTACGTGGCCGAGACGAAGCTGACCCTCGACCTCGGCACCGACGAGGTCCGCAACTACCAGCAGGCCGGGATCGTGGCCTACGCCGGCGACGACGACTTCGCCCGGCTGTCCACGGTGGCGATCTGGAACACCCGGCAGACCGAGTTCGGCCGGGAGCTGGTGGCCACCGAGGACGGGCGGACCAGCTTCGGCGGGGCCCTGGTGGGCACGCCGGCGCCGACGGTGTGGCTGCGGCTGGCCCACAGCACCAACGCCGCGGGCGAGCGCCTGTACCGGGCCGGCACCAGTCGCGACGGCGAGGAGTGGACCTGGGGGGCGGTGTGGACCTTCCCCGCCGGCACCGAACCGCGGATCGGTCTGGTCGCCCACGGCGGCGACACCCCGGCTGCGACCGCCGAGTTCGACCACCTGCGCTTCTACGAGCGCACCGACCGCAGCCGGTGAGCGGCAGAGCGCGCGTCCGGCAGGCTCTGGTCGCCCTGACGGCGGCCGTCCTGCTGGGCGCGGCCGGCTGCCAGGGCGGCGCAGGCACCACCGATCCGGCCCCTACCCCCGACGTCGAGCAGGAGAGCAGCACGATGGGCTTCACCAACCCGGTCTTCGACCAGAACTTCCCCGACCCGATGATCATCACCGCCGAGGACGGCAGCTACCTGGCGATCGCCACGAACGGCAACGGCAGCAACGCCCAGACGCTGACCAGCGACGACCTGGTCACCTGGCGGCAGGGTCCGGACGCGCTGCCGGACCTGCCGTCCTGGAGCTCACCGGGCAAGGTGTGGGCGCCGGAGGCGATCAAGCACTCCGAGGGGCGCTACCTGCTCTACTACACGACCCGGGCGCCGAACCCGGAGATCCAGTGCGTCGGGGTGGCGGTCGCGGAGCGGGCCGGCGGACCGTACGTCGACGAGCGTCCCGGGCCGCTGGTGTGCGAGGAGGACCAGGGCGGGTCGATCGACGCGCACCCGTTCACCACCGCCGACGGGACGCGGTACCTGTACTGGAAGAACGACGGCAACGCGGTCGGGGTGGACACCTGGATCTCGGTGCAGCAGCTCGACGAGTCCGGCACCGAGCTGGTGGGGGAGCCGCGCCGGCTGTTCAAGCAGGACCTGCCGTGGGAGGGGACGCTGGTCGAGGGCCCGTTCCTGTGGGAGCACGAGGGCCGCTTCCACATGTTCTACTCGGCCAACTCCTACGCCTCGCCCGACTACGCCGTCGGCCACGCGGTGGCCGACGACCCGCTGGGGCCGTTCACCAAGACGCCGGAGCCGATCATGGTCGGCAACGACGTGGCGGCCGGCCCGGGCCACTGCGCCCTGTTCGAGAAGGACGGTCGGGTGTGGATGGTCTACCACGCCTGGTACCCCGGCGAGGTCGGCCCGGACTACCCGGGGCGGACCATGTGGCTCAGCGAGGTGACCTTCGACGGCGACTCGGTGTCGGTGGTACCCCCGACCGTGGACTACCCCGAGCGTCCCTGACGCGAGACTGGACCGGTGACGGAGGGGCCGGCCTGGCGACGTGCGCTCGCCCACGTGGAGGAGCGCTCGAGCGGCCCCGCCCTCGACCGGTCGCTGCGGGTGACGGTGCACTTCCACCCCGACCGGCTGGTCGACGGGCTGCCGCTGCTCGCGGTGCTGGCCCGCACGGGCCGTTACCGCTCGCAGTTCGAGACCGGGACGAGCAACGGTGGCCTCACCGCGCACCCGGGCGGGGACCGCTGGCGGTGGGAGCAGCGGATGTTCGGCCACGCCTACGACGCCGCCGCGCCGTCGGAGCGTCCGGTGTACGGCGCGCTCGACCACCGTCGCCGGCAGCTGGGCGGGTCGATCCGGTTCGGCTCGGCGCACCTGGTGCTCACCGAGGCGGTGCTGGACCGAACCACCTTCTGCTGGCCGGACAGCGCCTTCGAGCCCGTCGACTTCGGCACCGCGTGCCGGATGCGCCTTCCCGAGCTGGCCGACGCCGCCGACGTGGACCGGCTCGACGACTACGTCGAGGCCCACGTGCACGGGCAGCTGCTTCTCGACCGCGACGTCGAGGCCGTGGTGCTCGACCCGTCCCACCGCGGTACCGAGGTCGAGGCCGCTGCGGCGCAGCTGCCGGCGCCGGTCCGCTGGCACTCCGGTCTGCGGCTCTCCGTCGAGGAGCTGACGCGGCACGCGGACTACCGGGGGAGCGAGGTGGTCCGGGTGGGTCGCGAGGTAGCCGAGGACGGCTGGCTGGACGCCCGGCTGGTCGGGCTGGCCGCTGCGCACGGACGGCACGACCCCCAGCTGCTCAAGCGGCTGTGGCACTGCGTCGCCCGCTTCGGCGGCCCCGCCGGCTGAGCGGCTGCCCGGGGGGCGGTGGCGGGGGAGCAGACGGTAGCCGGCGAGGTATGGCGCCGGAGCTTGTCGGTGCCCGTTGGCAGGCTGCAGCGCATGGGACCGGCGGTGCGCGACGACGAGCGCGCCACCACCCTGCGCAGGCCGGACCGGCGGTCCGCGGATCGCTCGTCGGGGGTGCCCGGTGGGGAGCAACGGGGCGGAGCGGAACCGGGCGGAGCGCAACCGGGCGGAGGGCGGCGGGGCGGAGCGACACCGGCACGGGCCGTCGCGCCGCGGCCGCGGGTGCGGCACTGCTGGGTGCAGCACGCCGGCGGGGAGTGGCCCGGGGTGGTCGTGCAGTGGCGCCACGAGGGCGGGCGGTGGTCGGCCCTGGT
>NZ_QPKK01000254.1 GCF_003344635.1 Desertihabitans aurantiacus | reverse complement strand
GGTGGCCGCCCTCACCGGGTGCGTCGTGGTCGCCGGCACCGCGCTGGTGGTGGCCGTGGTCGCCCTGGCCCGGGAGCGTCCGCGGAGGGCGGCCCTGCTCGCCCTGCTCGCCTCGCTGGTGCTGCCGTGGGTGGGGCTGGCCGTCGGCGTCGGGCTCGCGGCGCCGGAGCCGGGGGGCGACGTGGGCGAGCTGGCCCGGGCGTCGGAGCGGTGGATCGAGGGCCTGGCGTCCCTCGCTGAGCCGGGCACGCTGGTCGGGTGGCTGCGCTCGCTGCTGCCCTGAGGAGGGCCCGCGGCGTCCGCACGCCGACCCGGTGACGAGCGGTGCCAGGCGAACTGAAAGGGTTCAGCGTGGAACCCACCACGACGAGCAGGAGGTCCCCGATGACGCAGGTTCCCCACGTCTCCCTCAACGACGGCACCACGATCCCCCAGCTCGGCTTCGGGGTGTGGCAGGTCAGCGAGGAGGACATCGTCCCGTCCGTGGCCGCCGCCCTGGAGACCGGCTACCGCCACATCGACACCGCAGCCATCTACGGCAACGAGGAGGGTGTCGGTCGCGCCATCCGCGAGTCCGGCATCCCGCGCGAGGAGCTGTACGTCACCACCAAGCTCTTCAACAGCCGGCACGCCGACGCCGAGGTCGCCATCCAGGAGAGCCTGGAGAAGCTCGGCCTGGACCGGGTGGATCTGTACCTGATCCACTGGCCGGTGCCGAGCCAGGGCCAGTACGTGCAGGCCTGGGAGTCGCTGGTCAAGCTGCGCGAGCAGGGCCTGACCACCAGCATCGGCGTCTCCAACTTCCACCGCAACCACCTGCAGGAGATCATCGACGCCACCGGCGTGACCCCGGTGGTCGACCAGGTGGAGATCCACCCCTACCTCACCCAGGAGCCGCTGGTCTCCGACATCCGCTCCTTCGGCATCGAGGTCGAGGCCTGGACGCCGCTGGGCCGGGGTCCGCTGGAGGACCCGGCGATCACCCAGCTCGCCGAGAAGGTGGACCGCACGCCCGCCCAGGTCATCCTGCGCTGGCACCTGCAGAAGGGCTACATCGTCTTCCCGAAGTCGGTGACCCCCTCCCGCATCAAGGCCAACTTCGAGGTCTTCGACTTCGAGCTGACCGACGAGGACGTCGCCACCATCGACGGGCTGAACAAGAACGAGCGCACGGGCGGCGACCCCGACGCCGGCTGACCCTCCGCCACACCCTCGACGGCCCCGGGCGCTGCGCCCGGGGCCGTCGTGCGTCCCGGACACCCAACGCCCTGAGCCTGTCGAAGCGTCGCCCTGAGCCTGTCGAAGGGCGCCCCACCCACGCGCGGACGACGGCCCCGCTCGAACCCTCCACCTCGGCTTGATGCGGCCCGGCCCGCGGCTCTTCTCCGGCCGCCGGGACGCGGCCTACTGTTCCCTCGTGATCCCCCGTCGCCACCTCCCCCGCCTCGCGCTCGGCGCCACCGCCGGCGCCGCCGCCCTCACGGCGTTCCCGACCGCCGCGCACGCCGCCGACCGCGTCACCCTCGACCGCTGGACGTCCGAGGCCGACTGGAAGCGCGGCAGCGGCTCCGGCACCGGCGTCCGCGCCGGCAACGTCGAGTTCGACCGGGCCACCTCGACCAGCACCTACACCGACCCGCACACGGGGAAGAAGCGCACCTACGACGTCGCCACCTGGACCTCGCAGACGAAGAGCCCCGGCGCCACGACCGAGCTGATCGCGTCCTGGAACGCCCACACCCAGCCGGGCACCTTCGTCGAGATCCGCGTGAAGGGGACGACCACCGGTGGGGTCGCGACCAAGTGGTACGTGCTCGGCCGGTGGGCCGAGGGCGAGGGCAGCGCCGACATCCGCCGCACCTCGGTCGGCGGGCAGGGCGACCGGCACGCCACCGTCGCCACCGACACCCTGGTGATGGCCGACCGGATCGCGCTGAAGAGCTACCAGGTGCAGGTGCGGCTGCACCGGCCGAAGGGCACCACCGCCCGCTGCTGGGTGCGCGGGCTGACCGTGGCGACCTCGGCCATCCCCGACCGCACGAAGGTGGGGACGTCCGCTCCTACCGGGAAGGCGGTCCGGACGCTGGCGGTGCCGACCTACTCCCAGCAGGTGCACGTCGGCCACTTCGGCCAGTACGGCGGCGGCGGAGAGGCCTGGTGCTCGCCGACCTCGGTGGCGATGGTGCTCGACTACTGGAAGCTCGGGCCGTCCTCCTCGACCACGGCCTGGGTGGGCAGCGGGCACGCCGACCGGCAGGTCGACCACGCCGCCAAGCGCTGCTACGACTACGCGTACCAGGGCACCGGCAACTGGCCGATGTGCACCGCCTACGCCCACAACGAGGGTGCGGACGCCTTCGTCACCCGGCTGCGCTCGCTGCGGGAGGCCGAGGCCTTCATCGCCGCCGGCATCCCGCTGATCGCCTCGGTGTCGTTCAAGAGCTCGGAGATGACCGGCGCCGGCTACAGCACCGCGGGCCACCTGCTCGTCATCGTCGGCTTCACCAGGTCCGGCGACGTGGTCGTCAACGACCCCGCCTCGCACCTGAAGAAGTCCAACACCCAGGTGCGCACGACGTACAGGCGCAGCCAGTTCGAGAACGCCTGGCTCCCGAAGTCCGGTGGCCTGGTCTACATCATCACCAAGCCGGGCACGAAGCTCCCGTCCTCCCCCGGGAACTGGTGAGCGAGCAGGCCCTCGGCGGTGTCCGCGTCGTCACGGTGCAGAGTCCGGTGCGACCACCGGTCGACCCCACGCAGGCCTTCACCCGGCAGCTGGCAGACCTGCGCCCCTGCGAGCCCTGGTCGTTGGACCAGCTGGAACGGTTCGTCTGGTTGCTCGGTGGGCACCGGCAGCTGGAGCGGTTCGCCCTGCTCGGCTGCTGGCCGGTCGACGCGGACCGTTTCGCCTGCGTGCTGGACCACCCGTCGCTGGGGCGCGTCGGTCTGGTGGTGGAGCGCAACCCGGTGGAGGCGCCCCGCGACGCAGCCGGGATCGCCCCGAGCGTCCACCTGGCGGTCGACCACCTGCTCGGTCTCTGGACGGCCGAGGTCCGCAGCTGGCAGGCGATCGGCTGGGAGCGCGACGGGGTGGTCTGGAACACCGACCCGACCGGCCTGACCACCCCCTGGGCTGGCAGCCGTCCACCCCTGCCCGGCGACGGCACCCTCGGCGCCGACGTGGTGGGCTACTTCGACCACCTCACCCCGCCGTCGGGCCACCCGGACCCGCGGTACGCCGCGCTGCAGGACCTGCAGGGCTGGGTGGAGCACCCGCTGTGGGCCTCCACCTTCCTCGCCAAGGTCATTACCCACCTGCCCGGCGAGCTCCGCAACTCGCTGCGGCTGGCCGCGGCGTGGGCGCTCGCCCCAGACGTCGCGGTGCTCGTGCAGTCCCACATCTGGCCGATCCGTGCGGAAGACCGCGAGCGGACCGACGAGGCGCTGCTCCGCCGGATCCGGCTGCCCGGCCAGCGCTACCTGCGGGTCGGCACGCTCGTCCTGCCCAACCTCGACGGCTACACCGGCTACTGGTCGCAGACCTACGACGGCGACGACGTCGCTGCTGGCGTCTACCCGCGAGGCGTGGTGCACCAGCATGAGCTACGCCACGGCATCGCGTGGGGCGACCTGCACTCTCCCGTCTGGCGCCCGGTGCTGGACTGGGAACCGGTCGACCGGATGGCCCGCGCGCTCCACAAGGCGGTGGACCGGGCCGGCTGAACGGCCGCCCGTCCGCGCTCAGAGCAGGGTGCGGAGGCGCTCCAGCTCCTCGGCCGGCATGCCGTAGCCGTGCTCGGGGGCGGGATAGGCGCGGCTGCGGACGTCCTCGGCGTAGCGGCGGACGCCGTCGGTCATGGCGTCCTGCAGGTCGGCGTAGCGCTGCACGAATTTGGCGCCCTTGCCCTCGCGGATGCCGAGCAGGTCGTGGAAGACGAGCACCTGGCCGTCGGTGGCCGGGCCGGCGCCGATGCCGATCACCAGGGTGTCGGCGAGCTGGGGCACCAGCAGCTCGGTGAGCTCGGACGGGATCGCCTCGAGCACGACGGAGAAGCAGCCGGCCTCCTGCAGCGCCCGCGCCTCGGCGACGATCCGGGCGGCCGCGGCGGCGTCGCGGCCCTGGGCGCGGTAACCGCCGAGTGCGGTGGCGGTCTGCGGGGTGAGCCCGACGTGGCCCATCACCGGGATACCGGCGGCCAGGATGGCACGCACCCGGGAGATCCGCTCGGGGCCGCCGCCCTCCAGCTTGACCGCGTCCGCGCCGGCCTCCTTGACCAGCCGCAGCGCGCTGGTGACCGCCTGCGCGTCGGAGACCTCGGTGGAGCCGAACGGCAGGTCGACGACGAGCAGCGGCGTCCGCAGCCCCCGGCGGGCCGCGCGGGCCAGCACGAGCATCTCGTCCAGCTCGACCGCGACGGTGGACTCCATGCCGAGCACGGTCATCGCCCCGGAGTCGCCGACCAGCACGATGTCGACACCGGCGTCCTCGGCGGCCCGGGCGCTCGGGTGGTCGTAGGCGGTCACCATCACCACCGGCTCACCGGCGCGCTTGCGGGCCGCCAGCTCGGGCAGGGTGACGGGCTTGCGAGCCGTCCCGCCCGGCGACACCGACCGCACCGTCGACATCAGCGCCCCGCTCTCAGGCGTCCGCGGTGAGCAGCACGCCCACCTTCTCGTCGACCTCGAGGATGCGGTTGCTGGTGCGCTCGACGTGCACCACCCGCGGGGCGTAGCGCTCCAGGTCGGCACGGTCGTACTGGCCGTAGGAGATGATGATGATGATGTCGCCCTTGTGCACCAGCCGGGCCGCCGCCCCGTTGACCTTGATCTCTCCCGAGCCCCGCTCACCGGCGATGGTGTAGGTCTCGAAGCGGGCGCCGTTGTCGACGTCGACGACGGCCACCTGCTCGAACTCGAGCATGTCGGCAGCCTCGAGCAGGTCGGGGTCGACGGTGATCGACCCGACGTAGTGCAGGTCGGAATCGGTCACCGTGGCGCGGTGGATCTTCGACTTCAGCATGATGCGCTGCACGGTCGGCGTCCTCCTGTGAGCAGTGCGGGGCGACGGTCGTCGCTCGACCTCCTCAACCCTACGACGACACGCCGGTATTCCGCCCGCCGATCGCGCGGCGCAGGGGGAGCGGTGACCGTCGGGGCACGGGGATCTCGCGCCAGGGTGCCGGTCCGCCCGGACGCGCCGCCGCGCCGTTGTGGGGGTGGCGTCGCCGGCCGGCGTCACCCTGGCGCAGGATCACCGCGCCGGCTGGACCAGCTCGTTGTCGATCAGGCGGACGGGCCCCACGGGAGCCGCGACGACGACCAGCACCGGACGCCCCTCCGTGCGCCCGACCGGCTCGAAGGTGTCGGGATCGACCACCTCGAGGTACTCCGGCTCGACGCCCTCGCCGCGCATCACCGCGCGGCCGGCCTCGGCGGCGGCCGCGGCGTCGGACTCCCCCGCCGCCAGCCGGCCCACCACGGCGTCCAGGCCGTGCCGCAGCGCGAGCG
>NZ_QPKK01000253.1 GCF_003344635.1 Desertihabitans aurantiacus | reverse complement strand
CACCCCCCGCCCGAGCCGCGCCCGCCGCAGCCTGGAGCCCTGGCCGGCGGCCGAGGGCGACCAGGACGCGACCGGCGCCGAGCCGACCGGTGCCGACCGGAGCCCGACTCCCGCCCCGCGGGCCGGGTCGACCCAGGACCGCCCGACGACCGCGGACGCGGCAGCGCAGGACACCCCCGACGCGCAGCCGACCGTGACCATCCAGCCGGCCAGCACGCCGGCCCGCGACGCCGAGATCACCGCGGCGACCCCGGCCAGCTACGCCGAGAGCCAGCCGGCCGAGCCGAACCCGTGGGGACGTCCGGGCACCGTCCCGGCCGACCCCCGCCCGGTGTCGAGCCAGACCCAGCACCAGCGCTCGGCCAGCTCCCCGCCGCCGATGTGGCAGGAGCCGCACCGCCACCAGCTCGACCGCCGGACGCGGATGGGCCTGCTGGTCTCCGCGCTCGCC
Source organism: Desertihabitans aurantiacus (assembly GCF_003344635.1). GTDB lineage: Bacteria > Actinomycetota > Actinomycetes > Propionibacteriales > Propionibacteriaceae > Desertihabitans > Desertihabitans aurantiacus. The sequence goes on along the minus strand of NZ_QPKK01000253.1, from coordinate 5,123 downwards.
CTGGTGATGGTGACCTCGCTGGCGATCGGCTTCGCGGTCTGGGCCAACCAGCCGCCGCAGGTGACCGCGCCGCCGGTGGGCACGACCCCGACGCCGAGCCCGGTCGCACCGCTCAACCCGACCTCGATGCTCACCGACCGCGAGGCCGACGCGATCTCCCCCGAGGCGGGCTGGAAGATCAGCCTCGACGAGGAGGGCATCGCCGAGGACGCCCCGCAGCCGGTCTGCCTGCTGCGCACCGAGCCCGGGCTGCCGACCCCGGAGATGTCGCGGCTGCGCACGCTCACCACGGCCAGCGAGGCCGAGACCGCCGTGCTGCACCAGGCCGACCTCTACCCCACCGAGGCCGACGCCCAGCGGGTCTTCGAGAGCCGTCTGGCCCAGCTCGCGGGCTGCCCCCGCCAGCCGGTCTTCATGGCCGAGGGCTGGAAGGTCGACGGTCTGGGCGACCAGGCCGCCGGCGGGCTCGCCGTGATCGAGGACGAGCCGAACACCTTCCACTCGGTGGTGCTCGTGCGCACCGGCCGGCTGGTCAACGTGCTGGACGCCGCCCAGCAGGACGGCTCGGTCAAGTCCGACGGGCTGGTCGAGGCCGCCACCGACGTCGTCACCGGCCAGTGCGGTGCCGTCGACGGGGCCTGCGCCGACGACGTGACGGTGACCAAGGGCCTGCCGCCGCTCGGCGACTCCGAGCCCGGCTTCCTGGCACCCGTCGACGTCCCCCGGATCACCCGCGGCGCGGGCGAGTGGGGTCCGACGGCCGTGCAGGCCGACTTCACCGACGTCGCCCTGAGCCGGTGCGAGGGCATCGACCCGGCCACGGTCAGCGGTCCGGAGACCCGCGGCAAGGTGACGTACCTGCTGCAGCGCGATCCCGACGCCCCCAACCAGTTCGGTTTCGACGAGGTGATCCTCTCGATGGAGGACGCCGAGGCCGCGACCGCGCTGGTGGACGACTACGAGGAGTCGGTCGAGGAGTGCGAGGAGGAGCTGCGCACCGCCGAGGTCTCCGAGGCCCAGCCCATCGAGGGCTCGGTCGGCAAGAGCAAGATCGCCGGCACCGCCTACACCGTGACCCAGTCGACGGGGGCGGACGAGGAGGTCAGCTACCGGATCGCGATGGCCAGCGTGGACGAGAAGGTCGTCTACCTGGGCCTGCCGCTCGACCCGGAGGCCGCCGACTTCGACTTCTCCGACGAGCAGTGGACCGAGCTGGCCGAGCGCGCCGCCGGTCGCACCACCCAGGCCGGGTGAGCCGACCGCCCCGGACGTCGAGGCGTCTGGGCGCGGATCGGCTCCCACCGACGACGACGGCCCGCACCCCCCTGAGGGGTGCGGGCCGTCGGTGCCTGCGGCTCAGGCCAGCGAGGCCATGATCTCGCGCATCAGCGCGGCGGTCTCGCTCGGGGTCTTGCCGACCTTGACGCCGGCCGCCTCGAGGGCCTCCTTCTTCGCGGCCGCGGTGCCGGCCGAGCCGGAGACGATGGCGCCGGCGTGGCCCATCGTCTTGCCCTCCGGCGCGGTGAACCCGGCGACGTAGCCGACCACCGGCTTGGTGACGTTGGCCTTGATGAACTCGGCGGCCCGCTCCTCGGCGTCGCCGCCGATCTCACCGATCATCACGATGGCGTCGGTGTCGGGGTCGTCCTGGAAGGCCTGCAGGCAGTCGATGTGGGTGGTGCCGATGACCGGGTCGCCACCGATCCCGACCGCGGTGGAGATGCCGTAGTCGTTGAGCTCGTACATCATCTGGTAGGTCAGGGTGCCCGACTTCGACACCAGGCCGATCCGCCCGCCGGAGGTGATGCTGGCCGGGATGATGCCGGCGTTCGACACCCCCGGGGTGATCAGGCCGGGGCAGTTCGGGCCGATGAGCCGGGTCTTGGAGCCCTTGGCCAGGCTCCAGAACTCGGCGGTGTCCCTGACCGGCACGCCCTCGGTGATGACGACGGCCAGCGGGATCTCGGCCTCGATCGCCTCGACCACCGCGGACTTGGTGAACTTGGCCGGCACGAAGATCACCGACACGTTGGCCTGGGCCTGCTCCATCGCCTCGGCGACGGTGCCGAAGACGGGGACGGTGACGCCGTCCTCGAAGTCGACGGTGGTGCCGGCCTTGCGCGGGTTCACGCCGCCGACCACGTTGGTACCGGACTTGAGCATGAGCTGGGAGTGCTTCATGCCCTCCGAGCCCGTCATGCCCTGGACGATGACCCGGGAGTCGGAGTTCAGGAAGATTGCCATGTCAGTCGCTCCTCAGTTCGCAGCCAGCTCGGCAGCCCGGCGGGCCGCACCGTCCATCGTGTCCACCTGCTCCAGACCGGGCAGCCCCGCGTCCTGCAGGATCTGCCGGCCGAGCTCGGCGTTGTTGCCGTCCAGCCGGACGACCAGCGGCTTCGGCTCGACGCCGCGGCCCAGGAGCTGCTCGAAGGCCTGCACGATGCCGTTGGCGACCGCGTCGCAGGCGGTGATCCCGCCGAAGACGTTGACGAAGACGCTCTTCACCTGCTCGTCGTGCAGGATCACGTCCAGCCCGTTGGCCATCACCTCGGCGCTGGCGCCACCGCCGATGTCGAGGAAGTTGGCCGGCTTCGGCGCGCCGGGGAACTCCTCGCCCGCGTAGGCGACGACGTCCAGGGTGCTCATCACCAGGCCGGCACCGTTGCCGATGATCCCGACCGAGCCGTCCAGCTTGACGTAGTTGAGGCCCTTCTCCTTGGCCTTGAGCTCCAGCGGGTCGGCGGCGGCCACGTCGGCCAGCTCGGCGAACTCGGGGTGGCGGAAGTCGGCGTTCTCGTCCAGCGTGACCTTGCCGTCGAGCGCGATGATCGAGCCGTCGCCGGTCTTCACCAGCGGGTTGACCTCGACCAGGGTGGCGTCGCTGGCGGTGTAGACCTTGCCCAGCGTGACCAGCACCTCCGCGATCTTGGCGCGGTCGGCCTCGTCGAAGCCGGCGGCGGCGACGATCTCGTCGGCCTTGGCGGCGTCGATGCCCACCGCCGGGTCGACCGGTACCCGGGCCAGCGCCTCGGGACGCTCCACGGCGAGCTGCTCGATCTCGACGCCGCCCTCCTTGCTGCACATCGCCAGGTAGGAGCGGTTGGCGCGGTCGAGCAGCAGGGAGAAGTAGTACTCCTCGGCGATGTCGGCACCCTCGGCCACCATCACCGTGCGCACCACGTGACCCTTGATGTCGAGCCCCAGGATCTCCCGGGCGCGCTCGGCCGCCTCGGCCGGGCTCTTGGCGATCTTCACCCCGCCGGCCTTGCCGCGGCCACCGGTCTTGACCTGGGCCTTCACCACGACGACCGGGGTGCCCAGCGCCGCAGCAGCGGCCTCGGCCTCCTCGGGCGTGGTGGCGGTGATGCCCCGGAGCACCGGCACGCCATGCGACTCGAACAGGTCGCGCGCCTGGTATTCGTAGAGATCCACGACGATTCCATCCTTCTTCCGGGGCTCGCGGGCCCCAACGTCGGTTCCCGACCGGTCAGGCCGTCCGGGGTTTCCTCGGGTGGGAGGTGGGGGGACGCAGCTCGGCGCCCGTCCGCACCACGGGGGGCGTCCTCGCGCCCCGCGCGACTCTAACGCCCGGCCTCAGGTGCGGCGAAACCGACCACCGGGCGCAGGGGGACGCCCGGACGGGCTCTCAGGAGGACAGCTCGTCGCTGCGCCGGCAGTGCTCGCGCACCCACTCGACGATCTCGGCCATCGTCGCGCCGGGGGTGAAGACCCGGGCCACCCCGGCCTCGGCCAGCGGCTGCCGGTCGGCCTCGGGGATGATCCCGCCGCCGAAGACGACCACGTCGTCCGCGCCCTCGGCCCGCAGCAGCTCGACCACACGCGGGAAGATCGTCATGTGGGCCCCGGAGAGGATGGACAGCCCGACGGCGTCGGCGTCCTCGGCCAGGGCGGTGGCGACGATCTGCTCCGGGGTCTGGTGCAGCCCGGTGTAGACGACCTCCATGCCCGCGTCACGCAGGGCCCGGGCGACCACCTTGGCGCCGCGGTCGTGCCCGTCCAGACCGGGCTTGGCCACCACCACCCGGATCGGGCGTGCCACTGCGCTGTCCACATCCGCACCCTAGCCGCCGTTGCCGGAGGGATTCCGTCCGGGGTGTGAGACGATTCACAGTTTGTTGTGGCGGACCGCGGATTGGCGCTTCAACCTGAGAATCGCTAAGATTTCTCCTCAGTCAGGGGTTGATGGGTCCCTGCCCATCGGTTAGGTTTCTGCGCGTTTGGCCGGACGGTTCTCCGGCGCGATGTGATCATCCAGCAGGTCAGGAGTGTGTGTGTCCAGGACGTTCCGCGGAGCGAAGGCTCGCCGGGCGCTAGTCGCCGACGACGCCAGCTTCTCCGACCGCCGCGACACCTCCCGTCACAGCATCCTCAGCCACGGCTTGGCTGCGCTGGCGATCTCCGTGCTCGGCCTCGGCGTGGCCGGCTCGGTCAGCCTGACCTCGGCCGCCCAGGCCACCCAGGTGGATGCGAAGGCCGCCCTCAACAGCGGCTCGGCCGACACCTCGCGCGCCGAACCGGCGCAGCAGGCCGTCAACCTCAACCGCGACCTGCAGGCGGCAGCCCAGGCCAACGAGCGCGAGCAGGCCAGCGACGCGGGCCAGAGCAACCAGAGCGGGACGCTGGACTCCTTCAGCGGCCGTGACGACCGGGAGAGCCGCAACTCCGTGCGGATCGAGCTCGACCGGGCCATCGCCGCCAAGAAGCTGGCCGACCGGCAGAGCAACCTGAGCAAGGTCGACGAGAAGGTCGTGCAGACCTCCCGCCAGGCGATGCAGGACGACCGGGCCGAGAAGCTGGCCGAGACCAGCAAGGAGATCGAGTCCGAGGACGCCCGCATCAAGGAGGAGGAGAAGAAGAAGGCCGAGGCGGAGAAGAAGCGTCAGGCCGAGGAGTCCGCCTCCGGCACCCTCGCCCTCCCCGAGGACTTCGAGGTCGACCCCGTGACGGTGGGCGACGGCGGTGGCGTCTCCCCGCTGGCCCACTACCGCCTGGCCGCCCGCTGGGGCGCGGTGGGCTCGTGGTCGCGCTACCACACCGGCACCGACCTCTCCGCCCCGATCGGCACCCCGATCCGCGCGGCCGCCGACGGCGTCGTCGTCCCG
>NZ_QPKK01000252.1 GCF_003344635.1 Desertihabitans aurantiacus | reverse complement strand
CGGGAGAGGGTGGTGGGCATGGTCGTCCTCGGGGGTGTGGGGGTGGGTGAGGAGGCGTCGGCCCGACGGGCCGGCGTGCGCCGGCACGGGGTGACCCCGACGCCGGTGGCGGGATCCGGGCGGCTCAGCCCTTGACCGAGCCGATCATGGCGCCCTTGACGAAGAAGCGCTGGACGAAGGGGTAGACGGCGAGCATCGGCAGGGTCGCCACCGCGATCACCGCCATCTTGACCGACTGCGCCGGCGGGACGACGTCGACGACGGTGGCGTCGGCGTTCATCCCGCTGGAGACGATGACGACCTGGCGCAGCAGCACCTGCATCGGCCACAGCCGCGAGTCGTTGATGTAGAGCACGGCGTGCATGTAGGTGTTCCAGTAGGTGACGGCGTAGAACAGGCCGATGGTGGCGATGGAGGCCATCGACAGCGGCAGCACCACCCGCCAGAACACGCCGAGCTCGCTGCAGCCGTCGATCCGTGCCGCCTCCTCCAGGGAGTCGGGGATGCCCTGGAAGAAGTTGCGCATGATGACGAGGTTGAAGGCGTTGATCGTCACCGGCAGGATCAGCGACCACAGCGAGTCCAGCAGGCCGAGCTTCGAGACCACGATGAAGGTCGGGATCATGCCGCCGCTGAAGAGCATGGTGAAGACGACCAGGAAGTTGATCGTGCGGCGGCCCAGCAGGTAGGGCTTGGCGAGGGCGTAGGCCATCAGCGAGGTGACCACCAGGCTGAGGAAGGTGCCGACCACGGTGACGAACACCGAGACGCCCATCGCGCGGAAGATCGTCGGCGTGGAGAGGATGTAGTGCCAGGCCGCCAGGGACCACTCGCGCGGGACCAGCACGAAGTTGCGCGTGGCCAGCTCGCCGGGGCTGGCGAAGGAGCTGCCGATCACGTGCACGAACGGGATCAGGCACAGCAGCGCGAAGCCGGTCAGCACGACCACGTTGACCACGCCGAAGGCGCGCTCGCCGGGGGTCCGCCGCTGACGCCGGGGACGGGGCTGCTGGGCCGGACGGTCCTCGACGGTCCGGGCGGCAGCCGTCGCCTCGGTCGCGGCGGCGGGGGTCGGGGTCATGGTCATCGCGGGCTCACTCGGGGGACGGGCCGCACGGCGAAGAGCCCGGCGGCGACGAAGAACAGGAAGGCGACCGGGAACAGCACCAGCTGGCTGCCCAGCAGGCAGACCAGCCCGGCGGCCAGGAACCACCAGCCGGCGCCGCGGCGGTGGGGGCGGCTGCGGGTCAGCGCGATCCCGGCCGCGGACAGCAGCAGCAGGACCACCAGCGAGGCCCCGAACCAGGCCGCCAGGGTGCGGCCCATGGTGTGGGCCTCGGCCAGCGCGAGCCCGGACCCCTCGCCGCCCAGGGCCGGCAGGACGACGGCGCCGAAGGTCTGCTGGTCCATCTGGTTGACCACCAGCGTGAAGCCGCCCATGGTGACGACCGCCGCCGCCATCGCGACGACCGCGATGGCCAGCTCAGCGCGCCGGGGCACCCGGGGTACGGGCACCGCGTCCGGGAGCCGCCGCCGTCCGGCCTGCGCGGTCCTCACCCCGACACCTCCGTCTCGAGGTCGGTGCAGGAGTCGAGCAGGAGCAGCTCGCCGGACACCCCGCGCAGCCGGACCCGGCTCAGCGACCCGCCGCTGATGGATGCGGCGGTGAACCCCTGGCGGCTCACCGGCTCGAGCCCGGCGGCCATCTCGGGCGTCCCGGGCTCGGGGTCGTCGGCGAAGCTGACGGTGAGGTCGTCGACCGTGACGTCCTCCAGCGGCGCCTCGGGCAGGCCGAGCACGTGCCCGGCGCTCGCCCGCACGCGGGTGGCGGTGAGGTGGGCGAGGTGCAGCCCGGAGATGCGGGGCGTGCCCTCGTCGACCGGCTGCGGTGAGCGGGCACCCACCCGCGCCAGCTTGCCCTCCGGGCCGCACCAGTAGAACGGGTTCACCGTGATCGGGCAGAGCACGTCGTCCATCACGACGTTGACCACGCGCAGCTGCTCGATCGAGCCGCCGCGCCCCCGGCGGGTCTTGATCCGGATCCCGCGGTCGGTGCCCTGGAAGACGCAGGAGCTGATGACGACGTTGCGCACCCCGCCGCTCATCTCACTGCCGATCACCACCCCGCCGTGGCCGTGGACCATGGTGCAGCCGGTGACCACCACGTTCTCGCAGGCGACCCGCTCCGGGCTGTGCTCGGTGCCGGCCTTGATCGCGATGCAGTCGTCACCGACGTCGATGTGGCAGTCGGCGATCCGGACGTTGCGGCAGGACTCGGGGTCGATGCCGTCGGTGTTGGGCGAGTCGGCCGGGTTGTGGATCCGCACCCCCGTGATGCTGACGTCCTCGCACAGGGCGGGGTGGACGGTCCAGGCCGGGGAGTTGCGCAGCGTGACGTCGCGGAGCGTGACCCGGGTGCAGCCGTGCAGCCCCACCAGCGTCGGGCGCGGCAGGTCCAGCCCGCCGGGCTCCCGGGTCCGCTGCCACCACCGCTCCCCTCCCCCGTCGACGGTGCCGAGACCGGTGATCGCCACGTCGGTCTCGTCCTGGGCGTACAGGCACGGGGAGTGGACCCGTCGGCGCAGACCCTCCCAACGCGCCTCGACCACCGGGTAGAGCGCGGGGTCGGGGTCGAAGGCGAGCACGGCCCCCGCCTCCAGGTGCAGCTCGACGCGGGAGCGCAGCCGCAGGGCGCCGGTGCGGTGCACGCCGGGCGGGATGCTGACGCGTCCGCCCCCCGCCGCGGCGGCCTCGTCGAGAGCGCGCTGCAGTCGGTCGGTGACGAGGTCGCCGGTGCCCGGCGGGAGCTGCTGGTCGAGGAGTGTCATGGCTCTGCCTCTCACGGGTGGGGTCGCAGCGCCGGGGCGGCGCCGCCGGTCGGGTCTCAGCTGGTCGCCTGGTGGGCCTCGGTGTACTCGGCGATGATGTCGTCGAGCCCCTGGGAGCGGAGGCTCTCGACCACGCCCTCGTAGTCGGCCATCGTGGTCTGGCCCACCATGAAGGTGTTGTAGGCGTCGGTGAGCGCCTGCTCGATGGTGGTCCAGCTGCTGTCGTAGGTGGGCGAGGTGAGGGGCTGCGCGGGGTTGGTGACCACGTACTCCTCGTTCTCGGCCATCAGCTCGTTGGCCTGGTTCACGTAGGGGTTGGTGGAGCGGTACAGCTCGACCACGTCCGAGGGCCGGGAGCTGTTGTAGGGCTGCACCTGCTGCTCCCAGGCCGTCTGGTCGATGATGTTCACCGCGCCGTCGGCGTTGATCTCGTAGTGGGTGCCCTCGATGCCGTTGGTCATCAGCTGGAACGACGGCTCCTCGAGCAGCTTGTCGACCAGCTCCAGCGCACGCCGCAGGTCCTCCTCGCCGCTGAGGGTCTGGGTGTTGAACGCCATCAGCCCACCCATCCCGCCGCCGGTGTCGGACACCACCCGGCGCGGCACGTCGGCGTAGGTGATGTCGTTGATGAGCGTCCACTCGACCTCGGTGTCGGGGTTGATGCTCTGCGCCAGCGCGTCGTAGTTCTTCGCCTCGAACAGCCCGGTGACGACGATGCCGCCCTTGTCCTGGGCGATGGCCTGCTGCTGGTTCTGCTTCTGCATGGTGACGAACTCCTGGTTCACCCCGCCCGCCGCGTACACGCCGCGGTACCACTCCATGGCCTGCTTCCACGGCTCGCTGATGGCGGCGGGGATGATCCGCCCGGAGTCGTCGAGCTGGAACTTGTCCCCGGCGCCGAAGTAGCCGGCCAGCGAGCGGAAGCCCACCGCGAAGCTCTCCTGCCGGTCGATGAACCCGGTGACCTTCGCGCCGGTGCCGGTGGGGTCGCCCTCGGCGAAGGCGCGGGCGACCTCCCCGAGCGCCTCGACGGTGTGCGGTACCTCGAGCCCGAGGCGGTCCAACCAGTCCTGGCGTACCAGCACGCCGTAGCGGGCCAGCGGCTTCTGGAACGGGACGCCGTACAGCACGCCGTCCAGCCGGGCGCCGGCCAGGGTGTCGGGGTTGATCGCGGACAGGTTCGGGAAGTCGGCCAGGAACGGCTCCACCTCCCAGAACAGCCCGGAGGACAGGGCGTCGCGGACCGAGGGCATCGCGAGCTGGTTGAGGGTGGTGATGTCGGCCAGCGAGCCCGACGCCAGGGCCGCGTTGATCTTCTCCTCCTTGGAGGCGTCGGGGACCCACTGGTACTCGAACGGGATCCCGGTCCGCTCGAGCAGGGCCGTCATCACCGGCCCGGCGGCGTCGGGGGTGGTCGGGGTGTGCAGCATCGACATCCAGGTCAGCGGGCCACCGGCGGCGCCGGCGCCGCCCGAACCACCGCAGGCGGACAGGCCGAGCGCCCCGGCGGCCACGACCGGGACGGAGGAGAGGAGGGTTCTGCGGGTGATCATGGCGGTTCCTTTCATCGAGGGGTCGCCCGGTCCCAGAGCGGGGCGGGACGGGCCGCGGACGCACCGGGGCGCCGGTCGGGGTCGGAGGGGGTGGCGAGGTCGCGGAGCACCGGCCGCAGGACCAGGGCGACCACGACGAAGGGCAGCGCGGCACCGAGCAGCGGCACCAGCGCGAGGGCGTGGCGCAGCATGAGCAGCTCGACGGCGACGACCGCGGTCGCGCCGAGGACCGTCCAGTGCAGCGAGCCGATGCTCAGCAGCAGGGCCGTCGTCAGCTGGCGGCCGATCCCGACGACGTCGGTGGCGGCCATCACGAAGAACACGTAGACGCCGACCACCGCGACCAGGACGGCGGCGAGGAGGTTGGCCGCCCGCAGGTACCAGTCGGTGATGCTGAGCAGGTTGACCCCGACCACCACGCCGAGGCCGACGAGCACCGCGCCGGTCAGCACCGGCCGCAGACCCTGCTCGCGGGCGTAGCGGAGGAAGGTGCGGGTGGTCGGCGGGGTCTCGCCGAGACGGAACCAGCGGTCGAGGTACCTCGCCAGCGCGTAGGAGGCGGGGCCGACCCCGAGCACGCCGAGGCCGAGCACGGTGGTCGCGGTCCAGAGGATGTTGAGCCAGATGACCCGCCAGAAGCCGGTGAGCCACCGGTTCAGCGTCAGCAGCTGTTCGTAGGAGAAGAGCATGTTCGACCTCCTGCCGGCGGGGCCGGTCAGTACACCCCGTCCTCGCCGAGGCGCTTGGCCAGCGAGTTCGCCGCCATCACCAGGACCAGCCCGACGAGGCCCTTGAACAGGCCGACCGCGGTCGCGAAGCTCAGCTGCCCGTTCTGGATGCCCGCGGTGTAGACGAAGGTGTCGAAGATCTCCCCGACGTCGCGGTTGAGGGAGTTGAGCAGCAGGAACATGTGCTCGAAGCCGAGCTCGAGGAAGTCGCCGATGCTGAGGATGAACAGCACGACGATGGTCGGGCGGATGGCCGGCAGCGTGATGTGCCAGGTCTGGCGCCACCGGTTGGCGCCGTCGATCTCGGCGGCCTCGTACAGGGCGAGGTCGACGGCGGTGAGCGCGGCCAGGTAGACGATCGTGCCCCATCCGGCGGTGCGCCAGATGTGCTGGAAGACGTACATCGGGCGCAGCCACTCGGGATCGGTGAGGAACGCGACGGGTTCTCCGCCGAGGGCGACGAGGAGGTTGTTGATGGCGCCGC
>NZ_QPKK01000251.1 GCF_003344635.1 Desertihabitans aurantiacus | reverse complement strand
GGGGGACTGCGAGGCGAGCACGAACCGCCGGACGGGCCGCGGCGCGGCGGCCCCGGGGGTGCTCACTGCCACCCCGACGCCTGCCAGGCGCCGGGTCGCGGGGCGAGCAGCGGAGGACGGGTCCGGCGCCAGTGCGCGCTCCACCCCGACGGCGGCGGCTGCGGCGGCTCGGCGGCCCCGGACCGCGACTGCAGCACCACCACGAGCGCGGCGAGCTCCTCGGGCGTGGGGTCGCCGGAGACGACCTGCAGGACCGGGCTGTCGGTCATGGGAGCTCCTCCATCTCGTCAGGGGCCAGCGGCGCCGGGCCGGACTCAACCACACCGGCACCGGAGGAGTCGAGGAGACCCGTCCGGCCGTCCACCCACGGCTCGCCCTCGACCCGTACCCGTTCCCCGCTCGAGGCCGCGGCGTCGATCGCCAGCCCGACGTGGTGGTCGTAGCAGCCGTCAGCCAGCGGGTACGGCTCGGGCCCCTCGCCGCGCACCCAGTCCCGCGTCCGCAGCAGCAGGGCGGCGGTGGCGATCTCGTCGTCGTTCCAGCGCCGGCCGAAGAACGGGTTGCGGTAGACCACCTCGCCGTCGAAGGTGATGGTGTCGGTGTCGTAGCCGTGCAGGTCGAGGTCGTGGCCGGTCTGGCGGCGCTCCAGCCGCGAGGTGGTGACGGTGTCGACCGCCGTCACCCGCGCCACCTCGTCCTCGGCCAGCTCGCCGTGCGTGCCGCGCACCAGGGTGCGCCGGTGCCGCAGCGGGTTGCGGGTCTGCCCGTCGACGAAGTCGTAGACGCCGCTGCGGCCGTCGCCCAGGTCGAGCGTCGCCACCACGTTCGCGGTGGGACGCGGCTCGGGGTCGCCGGTCCAGCCCTGGCGGCCCAGCGGGTGCACCAGCGCCGCCACGAACCGGTCGGCGCGGACGGTGAGCGGCACCCGTCCGGCGCCGAGCAGCCCGCGGACCAGTGAGACCGCGTGGTAGTACTGCGTGGAGGAGATCTGCACCTGGGTCGGCGTCCCGATCGCCCCGGAGCGCACCACCGCCAGCCGGGCGGCGTGGGCGGGCAGCAGCAGGTACTGCTCGGCCACCTGCACCAGCCCGCTGCCGCCGACCTCGTCCCACAGCGCCCGCATCGCCTCGACGTCGGGGGCCGGCGGGGTCTCGGCCAGCACCGGGACGCCGTGGCGCACGGCCTCGGTCACCAGCTGCGGCGTCACCGACCAGGGGACGGCGGTGAGCACGAGGTCGGGACGGGTCTGCTCCAGGCAGTCGGCCAGCGAGCTGAAGGTCGGCAGCCCGAGGTCGCGGGGACGGCGGACCACCACCCCCACGCAGGACAGCTCGGGCAGCGCCGCGGCGGCCCGGAGGAAGGCCCCGGCGCGGAAGCCGGGACCCACCACCACGAACCGCAGCGGCCCGTCGTTCATGACCAGTCGCTCACAGGGGGATGTTGCCGTGCTTCTTCGGCGGCAGGGTCTCGCGCTTGGTGCGCAGCATCCGCAGCAGCCGGGTGATCTCGCGGCGGGTCTCGTGCGGGGCGATCACCTGGTCGAGGTAGCCGCGCTCGGCCGCGATGTAGGGGTTGGCCAGCTCGTCCTCGTACTCGGTGATGAGCTCGGCCCGCCGGGTGTCGGGGTCGGGGTGGTCGGCCAGGTGGCGCCGGTGCAGGATGTTGACCGCGCCCTGGGCGCCCATCACCGCGATCTGCGCGGTCGGCCAGGCCAGGTTGACGTCGGCGCCGAGGTGCTTGGAACCCATCACGTCGTAGGCGCCGCCGTAGGCCTTGCGGGTGATCAGGGTGACCAGCGGGACGGTGGCCTCGGCGTAGGCGTAGAGCAGCTTCGCCCCGCGCCGGATGATGCCGTTCCACTCCTGGTCGGTGCCGGGCAGGAAGCCGGGGACGTCGACCAGGGTGAGCACCGGGATGTTGAAGGCGTCGCAGAAGCGGACGAAGCGGGCCGCCTTCTCCGAGGCGTCGATGTCGAGGCAGCCGGCCAGGTGCAGCGGCTGGTTGGCGACCACGCCGACGCTGTGCCCGTCGATCCGGCCGAAGCCGATGACGATGTTGGGCGCGAACAGCGCCTGCACCTCGGTGAACTCGCCGTCGTCGAGGACGCGGGTGATCACCTCGTGCATGTCGTAGGGCTGGTTGGCCGAGTCCGGCACCAGGGTGTCGAGCTCGCGGTCGACCTCGTGCACGGCGAGGTCGTTGGGCTCGTCGAAGGAGGGCGCGGGCTCCATGTTGTTCTGCGGCAGGTAGGCCAGCAGCTCACGGACGTAGCCGATCGCGTCGGCCTCGTCGCTGGCGAGGTAGTGCGCGTTGCCCGAGCGGGTGTTGTGGGTGCGTCCGCCGCCGAGCTCCTCCATGGTCACCTGCTCGCCGGTGACCGAGCGGATCACCTCCGGCCCGGTGATGAACATCTGCGAGGTCTGGTCGACCATGACGACGAAGTCGGTCAGCGCGGGCGAGTAGACGTGCCCGCCGGCGGCCGCGCCCATGATCAGCGAGATCTGCGGGATGACGCCGGAGGCGTGGGTGTTGCGGCGGAAGATCTCGCCGTACAGCCCGAGGGAGACCACGCCCTCCTGGATGCGCGCACCGCCGCCCTCGTTGATCCCGATCAGCGGGCAGCCGGTCTTCATCGCCCAGTCGATGACCTTGCAGATCTTCTCCCCGTACACCTCGCCGAGGCTGCCGCCGAAGATCGTGACGTCCTGGCTGAACACCGCGACCGGACGTCCGTTGACGGTGCCCACACCGGTGACCACACCGTCGCCGTAGGGCCGCTTCTGCTCCAGGCCGAACATCGTCGAGCGGTGCCGGGCGAACTCGTCCAGCTCGACGAAGGAGTCCTCGTCCAGCAGCAGCTCCACCCGCTCGCGGGCGGTCATCTTGCCCTTGGCGTGCTGCTTCTCCACCGCCGCCGCCGAGCCGGCGTGCACCGCCTGCTCGATGCGTTCCTCCAGGTCGGCCAGCTTCCCGGCGGTGGTGTGGATGTCAGGAGTCATGAGGGCGACCTTAAGGGATCCTGGCGTGCCGTCCCCAACCTGAGACCATGCTCCGGTGAGCGAGCCGACCCCTGCCCCGCACCCCGACGAGGAGCGTCTGCGCGACCTGCTCAGCGCGGTGCCGCGGTGGGGTCGGGTGCGGGTGCTGGCGGCGACCGGGTCGACCAACGACGACCTCGCCGCCGACGCCCGGGCGGGCCGGGCGCACCCCGGGTCGGTGCTGCTCAGCTGGCACCAGCAGCAGGGCCGCGGACGGCTGGACCGGGTCTGGACGGCCCCACCGGGGGCCGCCTCGGCGACCTCGGTGCTGGTCGACGTCGACGCCGTGCCGCTCGCGCGGGTGCCCTGGCTGTCGCTGGTGGTCGGGCTGGCGGTGGTGGCCGGGGTGGAGCGCTCGACCGGGCTCCGCCCGGCGCTGAAGTGGCCCAACGACGTCCTGCTCGACGGGCGGAAGGTGTGCGGGATCCTCGCCGAGCGGGTGGAGACGCCGACCGGCCCGGCCGCGGTCCTCGGCTGGGGGCTCAACCTCACCCAGACCGCCGAGCAGCTGCCGGTGCCGACGGCGACCTCGCTCGCGCTGGCCGGGGCCCGCGACGTCGACGGCCTGGTGGTGGCGGCCGCGGTGCTGAGCGAGCTGGACGGGCGGCTGGAGCGCTGGCGGCAGGACAGCGGGGAGCTGCTGGCGGAGTACCGCGGGGTGTGCGCCACCCTCGGCCGCGAGGTCGTGGTGCACCTGCCGGGCGGGGAGACCGTCACCGGCCGGGCGCTGGACGCCGACCCGTCCGGGCGGCTGGTGGTCGACGTCGCCGGCCGGCCGCGGGCCTTCGCCGTCGGCGACGTGGTGCACCTGCGCTGAGGCTCAGGCCGTCCCGGGTCCGGCGGTGACCACCGTGACCCCGCGGTCGCGGAACCGCTGGCACATCTCGGCCGGGGCGCCGGCGTCGGTGACCAGCGTCCAGTGCTCGGGCATCCGCAGCCAGGCGTGGAAGGGTTCGGCGCCGAGCTTGCTGGCGTCGGCCAGCACGTAGGTGTGCCGGCTGCGGCGCCACATCAGCTCCTTGAGCCGGGTCTGGTCGAGGGTGGCCTCGCAGATGCCGCGTTCGGGGTTAACCCCGTCGGCGCCCAGGAAGACCCGGTCGAAGGTGAGCGTCTCCAGCGCCGCCTCCGTGAGCGGGCCGACGAAGCTCTGGCTGATCGCGCGCAGGTGCCCGCCGAGGCAGACCGTCTCGTGCGTGTCGCCCAGGGCCTGCAGCGGGGTGAGGCCGGTGGTGACGACCCGCAGCCCGCGGTGGCGGTGCAGGGCGGCGGCCAGCGCGGCCGTGGTGGTGCCGGCGTCCAGCAGGACCGTCTCGCCGTCCTCGACCTCGGCGGCCGCCCGGGCCCCGATCGCCCGCTTCGCCACCTGGGCCAGCTGGGCGCGCTCGTCCGGGGCGGTCTCGCGCGCCGGCACCGCGATGGCGCCGCCGTAGGTGCGGGCGAGCCGTCCGTCGGCGGTGAGCCGGGCCAGGTCGCGGCGGATGGTGGAGGCGGTGACGCCGAACTCCCGCGACAGGTCCTCCACGCTGGCCAGGCCGGTCGAGGCGGCCAGCTCGACGATCCGCTCGCGTCGCAGCGCCGCCCTCATGCCATCCTCCGATCAGCGGGCGGTGGAGAGCTCCACCGCCTGCCGCATGGCCTCCACCATGCTCTCGGTGCGGACCCTACCGGTGCCGGCGATGTCGAAGGCGGTGCCGTGGTCGACCGAGGTGCGGATCACCGGCAGCCCGACGGTGATGTTCACCCCGGCCTCGATCCCCAGCACCTTGATCGGGCCGTGGCCCTGGTCGTGGTACATCGCCACCACGAGGTCGTAGTCGCCGCGGCCGGCCAGGTAGAAGGCGGTGTCGGCCGGCAGCGGGCCGACCGCGTCGATGCCGCCGGCGGTGAGCCGCTGCAGGGCGGGGACGATCTTCTCCTCCTCCTCGCCGTAGCCGAACAGCCCGCCCTCCCCGGCGTGCGGGTTGATCGCGCAGACCCCGATCCGCGGGGCGTCGATGCCGCTGCGGCGCAGCGCCTCGTGGCCGCGGCGGACGGTCCGCTCGACCAGGCCCGGCTCGATCCGGTGCACCGCGTCGATGAGGCCGATGTGGGTGGTCACGTGGATCACCCGCAGCCGGGGGCTGGACAGCATCATCGACACCTCCTCGGTGCCGGTGAGCTCGGCCAGCATCTCGGTGTGGCCGGGGTAGCGGTGCCCGCCCAGGTGCAGGGCCTCCTTGTTGAGCGGGGCGGTGCAGATGGCCTGCACCCGGCCCGCGGTGGCGAGCTCGGCGGCGGTGCGGACGTACTGGAAGGCGGCGTCGCCCGCGACCGCGGAGAGCTCACCCCACGGCAGGTCCTCCGGCAGCAGCCCGAGGTCGACGACGTCGATCCGCCCGGGCTGGCCGACCGCCTGCTCGGGGCCCTCGACCGCGACCACCTCGGCGTCCGTGCCGAGGATCCGGGCCGCCTGGCGCAGCCGGCCGGCGTCGCCGACGACGAGCGGGACGCAGCGGGCCAGGACGTCGGGGGAGGTGACCGCGGCGGCCGTCACCTCGGGCCCGACGCCGGCGCCGTCGCCCATGGTGACCGCGACCACCGGACGCGGCC
>NZ_QPKK01000250.1 GCF_003344635.1 Desertihabitans aurantiacus | reverse complement strand
TCGCCGCCCGGCGCGGCGCCGCCTCAGGCGCCCCCGCGGATCCGGACGACCCGGCGCGTGCGCCCGACCCGGCCGGCGTCCCGGCGGCTCCAGCGTCCGCCTCGAGCGCCGGCGCCGGCTCCGCCCCGGTGCCCTCGGCGTCGGTGCCCTCGGTCACGCTGAGGACCGGGTCGTGCACCAGCCAGACCGCGCCCAGCGGCGGTACGGTGACCGCCGCGCTGGCCGGGAACCCGTGCGAGCCGACCTCGGTGGCCGTCACCGCGCCGAGGTTGCCGAACTCACCGGTGCCGTCGTAGAACTCGGCGTCGGTGTTGAGCACCTCGCGCCACCGGCCCTCCGCCGGCAGCCCGATCCGGTAGTCGCGCCGCGGCTCGGGGGAGAAGTTGATGACGCACGCCACCTGCTGGCCGTGCTGGTCGCGACGCAGGAAGGAGAAGACGTTGCCCCCGGCGTCGTCGGCCTCGATCCACTGGAACCCGCGGTGGTCGTTGTCGAGCTCCCACAGCGCGCGGTGCTCCCGGTAGACCCGGTTGAGGTCGCGGACGAGGTTCTGCAGACCACGGTGGCCCCAGTGGCCCGAGGCCAGCCAGTCCGGCCCGCGGTCCTCGCTGAACTCGGTGCGCTGGCCGAACTCGCAGCCGGCGAACAGCAGCTGCTTGCCCGGGTGCGACCACTGCAGCGCGTAGAAGGCGCGCAGCGTGGCGAACTTGCGCCAATCGTCACCGGGCACCTTGCCCAGCATCGAGCCCTTGCCGTGCACGACCTCGTCGTGGCTGATCGGCAGCACGAAGTTCTCCGAGAACGCGTAGACCAGGCCGAAGGTGATCTCGGAGTGGTGGTGCTGGCGATGGACCGGCTCGCGACCCAGGTAGCGCAGCGAGTCGTTCATCCAGCCCATGTTCCACTTGAAGCCGAAGCCGAGCCCGCCCTCGTGCACCGGACGGGTCACGCCCGGCCAGGACGTCGACTCCTCGGCCACCGTGATGATGCCGGGCACCCGCTGGTAGAGGTGCTTGTTGACCGTCTGCAGCAGCTCGATGGCCTCCAGGTTCTCCCGGCCGCCGTACTGGTTGGGCAGCCAGTCGGTGCGGGAGTAGTCGAGGTAGAGCATCGAGGCGACGGCATCCACCCGCAGCCCGTCGACGTGGAACTGGTCGACCCAGAACAGCGCGCTCGACAGCAGGAACGACTTCACCTCGCTGCGGCCGAAGTCGAAGATGTAGGTGCCCCAGTCCAGGTGGATCCCGCGGCGGGGGTCGGGGTGCTCGTAGAGCGGCTTGCCGTCGAAGTTGGCCAGCGCCCACTCGTCCATCGCGAAGTGCCCCGGCACCCAGTCCATGATGACGCCGATGCCGGCCTGGTGCAGCCGGTCGATCAGGTGCCGCAGGTCGTCGGGGGAACCCATCGAGGCGAACGGGGCGAAGTAGCCGGTCACCTGGTAGCCCCAGGAGCCCAGGAACGGGTGGTGGGCCAGCCCGATCAGCTCGACGTGGGTGAAGCCCTGCCAGGTGACGTACTCGACCAGCTGGTCGGCCAGCTCGGCGTAGGTGTGGCCGGGCCGCCAGGACGGCAGGTGCACCTCGTAGACGCTCATCGGCTCGGCGTGGGCCCGCGCGGACGCCCGGCGCTCCAGCCACTCCGCGTCACCCCACTCGTACCCGCTGCGGTGCACGATCGAACCCGTGGAGGGCAGACCCTCGGCCTGCCGGGCCATCGGGTCGGCCTTGTCGCGCCAGACCCCGTCGGCACCCTGGATGCGGAACTTGTAGACCGCGCCCGGGCCGACGCCCTCGATGAAGGTGGCCCAGATGCCCGAGCCGGGGATCATCCGCATCTCGTCGCCGGACCAGTAGTTGAAGTCGGCGATCACCTGGACGCGCTGGGCGTTGGGCGCCCAGACCGAGAACCGGGTGCCGTCCACCGAGCCACGCTCGTCGTCGGCCACCGTGATCGGGTGCGCGCCGAGCCGGCGCCAGACCTCGGTGTCGTGCCCGTTGTGGAAGCCCTCGAAGTCCCAGCCCCGCAGGCCACCCTCAGGGTCGAATGCCATTCAGCGGTCCTCTCCGGTCGTCGTGTCGTCGTGCCGTCTCGCAGCGGGCGCCTCGTCGTCGGCGACCAGCCGCTCGATCGCCCGCAAGGGGATCCCTACCCAGGCCGGGCGGTTGCGTACCTCATAGACCACCTCGTACACCGCCTTGTCGGCGACGTAGGCCTGCAGCAGCGTCTCCTCCTCGGCCGCCAGCACCGAGCCCGAGCCGTAGCCGCGCAGGAAGGCGGTGGTGCAGTCGGCGGCCCAACGGGCGGTCGCGGCAGTGGTCTCGGGTGGCACCTGCCGGTCGGCGGCAGCGACAGCCGCCGCGGCGGCGGCGCTGCCGGCGGCGTAGTCGAAGGAGCGCAGGATGCCGGCCACGTCGCGCCAGGGCGAGTCCGGTTCGCGGCGCTCGTCCAGGCTCTTCAACGGCTCGCCCTCGAAGTCGATGATCTTCCAGCCGTCGGCGGTGTGCAGGGTCTGGCCGAGGTGGAAGTCGCCGTGCACCCGCTGGGTGGGCACCGTCAGCGGTCGGACCCGGTCGAACAGCTCCTGCACCGCCTCCACGGTCGGCAGCAGCTCGACGGTCTCCCGGGCGGCGGCCTGCAACCGGCGTCCCATCGTGCGGGCCAGCGCCTCACCCGAGACCGACCCGCGCGGGAAGTGGTCGCCGAGCGCCGCGTGCACCCCGCGCAGGGCGACGCCGAGGGCCTCGGCCTCGGTGCTGAAGTCGCGGCCGGCCGTGCAGGCCTCCAGGGCCAGCTCCCAGCCGTCGGCGGCCTGACGCAGCTGCTCCACCACCATCGCCAGGTCGGCGGAGTGCCGGCGGCGACCCGACTGCCACTCCGCCTCGATCCAGCCGTGCAGCCGGGCCGCCCGGGCCCGCTCGTCGCCGGCCAGGGCACGGTGCACCTCGATGTCGAGGTTGGCCCCGGTCTCCAGTCGGCGGAAGGCCTTGACCATCGCGACGTCGCCGTACATCACCGAGGTGTTGGACTGCTCACCGCCGAACAGCCGCGGCGCCAGGTCGGGCGTCAGGGGGTGGCCCTCGACCGTGCGGCAGCGCAGGGTCGCGGTGTCGCTGGAGGCCTCGCGCTGCTCCACCACCGCCCGCAGCAGGGCGGTCATCGCCTCGGGGTCGCGGGTGGCGTCGGAGCGGACCACCGGCCCCAGGTCGGGCAGCTCGTCGGTGCCCAGCGCCGCAGGGTCGGCGTCCCCGCCCACCGGCCGGTAGGACAGCAGCAGCTGGTAGAACTCGACCTCGTCGTCGGGGTAGCCGATCTCGGCGATCTCGGCGCGCACCGCCGGCCACTCCCCGGGTGCGGTCAGCCAGGGCAGCGGGTCGACCCGGACCAGCTCGGCGTGGCGTCCCTTGCCCCCGAACCAGCGGGTCCGCGAGATGTGGCCGAAGAGGTCCCGCTCGCTCATCGGCTCGCGTCCGCGCCGCCGGTCACCAGCGCCTGGCCGTTGACGGCGCGGACGCTGAGCACGTGCGCCGGGGCGGCCGGGCTGAGGGAGACGAAGTTGCGCGCGCCCCAGTGGTAGGTGGCCCCGGTCAGCTCGTCGACCACCTCCAGCACGGCGTCCTCGGGCAGCCCCATCGCGGCCAGGTCGAGGTAGACCTCGCTCTCCCGGGTGACGTAGGGGTTGAGGCTGCAGACCACGATGACGTGGTCCTCACCCGAGGACGTGGTCGCGGTCTTGCTGAAGGCGAAGACCTCGGCGTCCGGGACGTGCTGCAGGGTGGCGTCGCGCAGCTGCTGCAGCGCCGGGTGGGCCCGGCGGATGGCGTTGAGCCGGCCGAGCAGCATGCCGAGGTTGCCGGGGGCGTCGAAGTCGCGGGGCCGGTACTGGTACTTCTCGGAGTCCAGGTACTCCTCCCCGCCCTGGCGCAGCGGCTCGTGCTCCAGCAGCTCGAACCCGGAGTAGACGCCCCAGGTCGGCGACATGGTGGCCGCCAGCACCGCACGGATGGTGAAGGCGCTGGGCAGCCCGCTCTGCAGGAAGGTCGGGTTGATGTCGGGGGTGTTGACGAAGAAGTTGGGCCGCATGATGTGGGCGGTCTCCTGCGACACCTCGGTCAGGTACTCCGCCAGCTCCCACTTCTCGTTGCGCCAGGTGAAGTAGGTGTAGGACTGCTGGTAGCCGACCTTGCCCAGGGTGCGCATCATCTCGGGCTTGGTGAAGGCCTCGGCCAGGAAGATGACGTCGGGGTCGGTGCGCCGCACCTCGGCGAGCAGCCAGGCCCAGAAGTTGACCGGCTTGGTGTGCGGGTTGTCGACCCGGAACACCCGGACGCCGTGCGACATCCACAGCCGGACGATCCGCAGCACCTCGGCGTAGATGCCCTCGGGGTCGCGGTCGAAGTTGATCGGGTAGATGTCCTGGTACTTCTTCGGCGGGTTCTCGGCGTAGGCGATCGTGCCGTCGGGACGCAGCGAGAACCACTCCGGGTGCTCGGTCACCCAGGGGTGGTCCGGCGAGGCCTGCAGAGCGAGGTCGAGGGCGACCTCCAGCCCGAGCTCGGTGGCCTTCGCCACGAACCGGTCGAAGTCGTCCCAGCCGCCCAGGTCGGGGTGGATGGCGTCGTGGCCGCCCTCGGCCGCCCCGATCGCCCACGGCGAGCCCGGGTCGCCCGGGCCGGGGGTGAGGGTGTTGTTGGGGCCCTTGCGGAAGGCGGTGCCGATCGGGTGGATCGGCGGCAGGTAGACGATGTCGAAGCCCATCGCCGCCGCCGCCTCGAGCCGCTCGTGGGAGGAGTCGAAGGTGCCCGACACCCAGCGTTCGCGCTGCTCGTCGTAGACGGCCCCCTGGGAGCGGGGGAAGAACTCGTACCAGGCGGAGAACAGTGCGCGCTGCCGGTCGCAGAAGACCGGGTAGTCCGGGGTGGGGGAGAGCAGCTCACGCGGGCCGTGGGTGGCCATCGCCCGCCGGACGCTGCGGCTGAGCGCGATGTCGAGCAGCTCCTCCGGGGCGGTGTCGGGGGTGAGCGCGGTGGCCGTCCCGGTGAGCAGCGCGGCGTCGCCCGGACGTCCGGCGGCCTCGGCGATCGCGGCCGCGGCGGTGAGCACCTGCTGGCCCTCCAGGCAGACGAGCTCGACGTCCATGGCCACCGGCAGCTTGGCCTCGGCGTGGTGCACCCAGGTCTGCCACGGGTCGGACCAGCCCTCGACCCGGAAGGTCCAGGGGCCGACCTCGTCCAGGACGACGGAGGCCTCCCAGTTGTCCAGGCCGGCCGGCGGCAGCGCGGTCATGTCGACCCGGGTCTCGACGCCGCCCGGCGAGGTGAGGATGACCGAGGCGTTGACCGCGTCATGGCCCTCGCGGAACACCTTGGCCCGCACCGGGAACCGCTCGCCGACCGAGGCCTTGGCCGGGTAGCGCCCGCCCTCGACCACCGGGCTGACCGCGACCACCGGGATCCGGCCGATCGGGACGCCGAGCGCCGGTGCCTGCGAGGTGGCCGGTGCGGCGGTGGGGGTGCTGGCGCCGGACGGCGCCGCGGCGGGCGTCCGGGCGGGAGCCTTCGGACGCGCGGGCGGCTGCGCTCCCGTGTCCGGTCGGGCGGGCTGACGTCGAGCGGTCCGGCCGGGACCGCGGGG
>NZ_QPKK01000025.1 GCF_003344635.1 Desertihabitans aurantiacus | reverse complement strand
GAAGGGCTGTCGCGGCGGGTGTCGGCCTCGGTCACCGCGGCCACCCGGTCGCGGACGTCGGCCCGGCGGACCAGCGGCGAGGCCTGCCGGGACGCCCGGGCTGCGGCCGCCGCCGCGAGCTCGGCCGCCACCGCCTCCCGGCCCCGTGAGGCGCCGGTGGCGACGGTGACCACCTCGTCCAGCTTCTGCCGGGCGAAGGCCAGCCAGCCCGCTACCTCCGGGTCGATCGAGGTCTCCACGGCGAGGTCGAGCGGCAGGTGCAGCAGCGAGCAGGAGGAGGACACGTCGAGCTGCCCGACCAGCGGGCGCAGCCGCTCCACGGTGGCCAGCGCGGCATCCAAGTCGGTGCGCCAGACGCTGCGACCGTCCACCACCCCGGCCAGCACCCGCTTCTGGGCCAGCCCGGGCGCCTCGGCCAGGGCGGCCAGGTTGGCCTCCGCGGTGCGGACGCCGGCGGTGCTGCTGAGGTCGACGGCCAGACCCTCGACCGGCAGCCCGGCCAGCACCGGCGCGGCCGATCCGAGCTCGCCGAAGTAGGTGGCGACCAGCAGCCGGGGACGTCCCGCGGTCGCCGCCAGGCGGGTGTAGGCGGTCTGCAGCCGTTCGAGCACCTCCGCCGGCTGGTCCTGCACCAGCACCGGCTCGTCCAGCTGCACCCAGCCCGCCCCGGCCCCGGCCAGCGCGGTGAGCAGCTCGGCGTAGACCTCGACCAGCGGGTCGAGCAGCGTCACCGGGTCGAACGGCGCGTCGGGGTCGGCGGCCTTGGCCAGCAGCAGGTAGGTGAGCGGGCCGACCACGACCGGACGAGGTTCGAGCCCGAGGGCGCGGGCCTCGGCCACCTGCTCGAGCAGCGGGGCTGCGTCGAGGGTGAAGGTGGTCGCGGTGTCCAGCTCGGGGACGAGGTAGTGGTAGTTGGTGTCGAACCACTTGGTCATCTCCAGCGGCGGCTGCTGGTCGGTGCCGCGGGCCAGGGCGAACAGGGTGGCGAGCCGGTCCGCCGGCGTACCCGTGCCGGGCAGGCCGGCGAACCGGCCAGGGGTCGCGCCGAGCAGCAGCGTGGTGTCGAGGACGTGGTCGTAGAGGGAGAAGTCGCCGACCGGGACCTCGGTGATCCCGGCGTCGGCCATCGTCTGGAGCCGCTCCCGGCGCAGGTCCGCGGCGACGCCGAGCAGCGCGTCGGCGTCCACCTCGCCCCGCCAGTGGCCCTCCACCGCCTTCTTCAGCCGGCGTCCGGCCCCCTGCCGGGGGTAGCCGTGCACGGTGGGCCGGACGGCCGCCTCGTGCGGGGTGTGGTCGTTCGTCATCGGTGCTCTCCTTCGCGAGTCACCTCAGGACCCGCGGGCACGGCGGGGCCGCCCACCCGGTCCGGGCGGGGCCGGCGCCGACCCTCCCGCGAGGTCTGGCCTGCTGCCCGACGGTCGCCGGGCAGGTGCTGGCAGGTCTTCGGGCTCGTGGGCGCGGAGCACTCGGCTCCTCCTACTGGCCGTCGCTTCCCAGGACGGACGTCCCAGTGCGTGATGACGGCGGTCGTTCCCACTGACCGCTGCGGGGCAGCTCCGGATTCGCACCGGATTCCCTCTTGCCCCCACCGGCACCCCGTCGGGGCGGCGCCGGCGGGACCAGGCACGTCGGTCACTGTAGGCACGCCCGGACGCCCGGCGCCGGGCGTCCCACGCGACCGGATCAGGACGCACCGGCGTCGTGGACGTGCTGGGCGGCGCCCCCGCGGCGGGACCCGATGAGTCCCGCGACCGGACCCGGTCGGTACCAGCTGGACCCGAGACGGAGGAGAACACCGTGCGCACGCTGGCGATCACGCAGAACGTCACCCTCGACGGCTCGATCGAGATGCTGCAGGAGTGGTTCGACCCGCAGGCCCAGGGCGAGATGGACGACCTGATGGAGGAGCTGCAGCGGCAGGACGAGCAGGCCGACGGCTTCCTCGTCGGCCGGCAGACGTTCGAGGACCTGCGCGGCTACTGGGCCGACCTCACCGACGACACCACCGGCATCTCCGACTACCTCAACCGGGTGCAGAAGTACGTGGTGTCGTCCACGATGACCGACCCGGGGTGGCAGCGCTCGACCGTGCTCAGCGGCGACCCGGTCGAGGAGGTCACCGCGCTGAAGCAGACCGAGGGCCGCGACATCGTGCTCACCGGCAGCATCCGCCTGGCGCACACGCTGATCGCGGCCGGGCTGGTGGACGAGTACCGGCTGTTCACCTACCCGGTGGTGCAGGGCGGCGGCCGCCGGCTCTTCCCCGAGGGCCACCAGGTGCCCCGGCTGCGGCTGCAGGACGTCCGCGCCTTCCGCAGCGGCATCACGCTGCAGCGCTACTCGGCACGCTGACGGCCACCGGGGCCTCGCCCCGACCCGGGCGGCCCAGCGGCCGGACGAGTCGGCGCGGGCCGGCGCGGACGCCTAGGGTGGGCCCATGCGCGTAGGAGTCTTCGGAGCGACCGGTCAGGTCGGCGGCGTGATGCGCACGCTGCTGGCCGAGCGCGGCTTCGACATCTCAGACATCCGGTTCTTCGCCTCGGCCCGCTCGGCCGGCACCACGCTGCCCTGGGCCGGCGGCGAGGTCGTGGTGGAGGACACCGCGACCGCCGACCTCGGCGGTCTCGACATCGCCCTGTTCTCCGCGGGCAAGCACGCCTCGCGCGAGCTGGCGCCGAAGGTCGCCGCCGAGGGCGCGGTCGTCATCGACAACTCCTCGGCCTGGCGGCTGGACCCCGAGGTCCCGCTGGTGGTCTCGGAGGTCAACGGCGAGGACGTCGCCCGCACCCCCAAGGGCATCATCGCCAACCCGAACTGCACCACGATGGCCGCGATGCCGGTGCTCAAGCCGCTGCACGACGCGGCCGGGCTGCGCCGTCTCGTCGTCACCACCTACCAGGCCGTCTCCGGGTCCGGCGGTTCCGGGGTGGCCGAGCTGGCGGGCCAGGTCGCCGCGGTCGGGGACGCCTCCGGGCTGGCCTTCACCGGTGAGGCGGTGAGCTTCCCGCCGGCGCAGCAGTACGCGAAGACGATCGCCTACAACGTGCTCCCGCTGGCCGGCTCGCTGGTCGACGACGGCAGCGGCGAGACCGACGAGGAGCAGAAGCTGCGCAACGAGTCGCGCAAGATCCTGCACCTCCCCGACCTGCTGGTCGCCGGCACCTGCGTGCGGGTGCCGGTCTACACCGGTCACTCGCTGTCGGTGCACGCCGAGTTCGCCGACGACCTCAGCCCCGAGCGGGCCACCGAGCTGCTGGCCGCCGCACCCGGGGTGCAGCTGGTGGACGTCCCCACGCCGCTGGACGCCGCCGGCGCCGACCCGGCGCTGGTCGGCCGGATCCGCGCCGACCAGTCCGCCCCGGCGGGCAAGGGCCTGGTGCTCTTCGTCAGCAACGACAACCTCCGCAAGGGGGCGGCGCTGAACGCGGTGCAGATCGCCGAGCTGGTGGCCGAGCGGCTCACCTCGGGCGCCCCGCGCGAGGCGGTGGCCGGGCAGCCGGTCGGGGCGCGGACCGCGTGAGCCGCCTGGCCATCCTCGGCGCCGGCGTGATGGGGGAGACCCTGCTCGCCGGGCTGCTGCGGGCCGACTGGGACGCCGCCGACATCGTCGTCACCGACCGGCGCCCCGAGCGCTGCACCGAGCTGGTCGAGCGCTACGGCGTCAGCGCCGCCGACAACGCCACCGCGGTCGGGGAGGCGAGCACCGTCGTGGTGGTGGTGAAGCCGCAGGACCTCGGTGACCTGCTGGCCGAGATCGGGCCGGTGCTCGCCGAGGACGCGCTGGTGGTCTCGCTCTGCGCCGGCGTCACCACCGCGAGCATCGAGCAGCAGATCGGGCGCCCGGTGGCGGTCGTCCGGGTGATGCCGAACACCCCGGCCCAGGTGGACGAGGGGATGGCCGCCATCTCCGGCGGCGCCCACGCCAGCACCGAGCAGCTGGCCCACGTGCACTCGCTGCTGTCGGCCACCGGCCGGGTGGTCACCGTCCCGGAGAAGTACCAGGACGCGGTGACCGCCATCTCCGGCTCCGGGCCGGCCTACCTCTTCTACGTGGTGGAGTCGATGATCGAGGGGGGCGTCCAGCTCGGGCTGCCGCGCGACGTCTCCACCGAGCTGGTGGTGCAGACGATGTTCGGCTCGGCGCACCTGCTGCGCGAGACCGGGCGCCACCCCACCGAGCTGCGCGAGATGGTCACCTCCCCGGGCGGCACCACCGCGGCGGCGGTGCGCACGCTGGAGAGCCACGGCGTCCGGGCTGCGTTCATGGCCGCCATCGAGTCGGCCCGGGACCGGTCCCGGCTGCTGTCGGGTGGCTGAGCCGATGACGGCGCGACTGGTACACGGCGAGGCGCTGACCGGCTACGACTTCGGTCCCACCCACCCGATGGGGCAGGGCCGGGTGCGGCTGGCGGTCTCGCTGGCCGAGGCGCTCGGCGTGCTGGACGGGCTGGAGGTGGTCGACCCCGACCCGGCCGACGACGAGCTGGTCCGCCTGGTGCACGAGGACGCCTACATCGAGGCGGTGCGGCGGCAGGAGCCCGACCCCCGGTTCGGCATCGGCACCTCCGACAACCCGGTCACCCCCGGTATGCACGAGGCGGCCGCGCAGGTGTGCACGGCGACCGTCCAGGCCTGCCGGTCGGTGTGGTCGGGGGAGAGCCGGGTGGCGGTCAACATCAGCGGCGGTCTGCACCACGCCATGCCCGCCGCCACCAGCGGCTTCTGCGTCTACAACGACATCGCCGTCGGCATCCGCTGGCTGCGTGAGCAGGGGGTGCGCCGGATCGCCTACGTCGACCTCGACGCCCACCACGGCGACGGCGTCCAGGAGATCTTCTACGACGACCCGGGTGTGCTGACGATCAGCCTGCACGAGTCGCCGGCGACGCTGTTCCCCGGCACCGGGTGGCCGACCGAGACCGGGTCGATCGTCGCGCCGGGGTCGGCGGTCAACGTGGCGCTGCCCGCCGGCACCGGGGACGCCGGTTGGCGCCGGGCCTTCGAGGCGGTGGTGCCCGAGGTGCTGCGGGCCTACCAGCCGGAGATCCTCATCAGCCAGCACGGCTGCGACGCCCACCGCACCGACCCGCTGACCGACCTGCGGCTGAGCGTGGACGGGATGGCTGCGGCCTACGCACGGGTGCGCGAGCTCGCCGAGGAGCTCACCGACGGCCGCTGGGTGGTCGTCGGAGGCGGGGGCTACTCCCCGCTGCACGGCGTCGCCCGCGCCTGGACCCACCTGCTCGGCGTGGTCGCCGGACGTCCGGTGCCGGCCTCGACGCCGATCCCGGAGGACTGGCGCGAGCCCTACGGCGACGCCGCCCCGGCGACCATGGGCGACGGTGCCGACGGCTCCTTCGTCCCGCTGGCCGACGGGGTCGACCCCGAGTCGGCGGTGGACCACGCGATCCTCGCCACCCGCCGTGCGGTGTTCCCCGAGCTCGGTCTGGACCCCGAGCCGTACTGATCCGCCCTGGCCCGCACAGGCTGCCTCAGCGACACACACCTTCGCGTGCCGGCACACCGGCTGCAGCGTGTGTGCAGGTCGCGGAACGTGTGTGAAGCGCACGCGGGGAGTTGGCGGCACACACCTTCGCGTGACGGCACACCGGCTGCAGCGTGGGTGCGGGTCGGCGAAGGTGTGTGAAGCCGGCGCTGCGTCGTGCCGGACGTCCGGCGTGGCGGCTTGACGAGGTGGTGTTCCCGCCTTCCCCAGCCGTCACAGGGGACGCTAGGGTTCGCTGCAGACAGGAGCCGGCGGCGGCTCTGCGAGCGGAGGACGGGGAGCCATGACTGACGCCGACGGCGGGTCTGCCGGTGCGGGAGCGCGCTCCGACCGGGTGGTGGACGCCCCGACCTACCTGACGGTGGCCGAGGTGGCCGAGATGATGCGGCTGTCCCGGATGTCGGTGTACCGGCTGATCCACGGCGGTGAGCTGGAGGCGGTCCGGTTCGGGCGCAGCTTCCGGGTGCCGGCCGAGGCGGTCAGCGCCTACCTGAAGAGCTCGCACTACCAGGCCGGCTGAGTGGATTTCCCGCGCCGACGGGCCTCCGGGTAGGATTGCGGAGTTTCCCGGAAGGGCTGGGTCGATCAGAAGAGGTATGTGTTCGTGGGATCTGTGATCAAGAAGCGTCGCAAGCGGATGGCGAAGAAGAAGCACCGCAAGCTCCTCAAGCGCACCCGCATCCAGCGCCGCCGCGCAGGCAAGTGAGCCGCGCCGCCCGGTGAGGGTGGTGCGTCCGTGACCCGGTCACGAGTGTCGCACCGCCTCCCGGGCCGAGCAGCGGCTCCCGGGCCCCGTCTGTCCGCAGACGGGGCCCGTTGCCGTGCCCGGACGCCGACGGCACCCCGGCCGGGGCGGCGGCGTCGACCGGGCGGCCGGAGTGGCGACTAGGCTCCCCGCCATGGCACGCGTCGTCCTGGTCACCGGTGTCTCGGACGACTTCGCCGCACGCTGCGCCCGCTCGCTGGCGGCCCGTCCGGGGCTGGAGGTGGTCGGGGTCGACCTGGTCCCTCCCCGCCACCCGCTGGAGGACGTCAGCTTCGTCCGCGCCGACGTCCGCTCGCCGGTACTGGCCGGGCTGCTCGTCTCCCGCGAGGTCGACACCGTCGTGCACCTGGCTCCGCTGGTCGCCCGCGGGGGCAGCCGCCGCAGCCGTGCCGCGGACAAGGAGTCCAACGTCATCGGCTCGATGCAGCTCTTCGCCGCCTGCCAGCGCTCGCCCCTGGTGCGGTCGGTGGTGCTGGGCAGCACGGCCGAGGTCTACGCCGCCTCCGCCCGCAACCCCGCCGCCTTCGGTGAGGACGCCGGGCTGCGCGGCGGACCCCGCACCGCCTTCGCCCAGGACTGCCTGGAGATCGAGTCCTACGCGCGGTCGCTGCCGCAGCGCCGGCCCGACGTCTCGGTCACCGTGCTGCGGCTCGGACCGCTGCTGGGCGCCGGGGTGAGCTCACAGCTGACCCGCTGGCTGAGCGGTCCGGTGGTGCCGAAGGCCGCCGGGTTCGACGCCCGGCTGCAGTTCCTGCACCCCGCCGACGCCGCGCACGCCGTCACCCGGGCCGTCACCCACCCCGAGCCCGGCGTCTACAACGTCGCCGCGCCGGACGTGGTGATGCTGTCGCAGCTGCTCACCTGGCTCGGACGCCCCGCCTGGCCGGTGCCCCGGCCGGCGCTGGCCGCGATGCGTCGACCCGCCGCCCGGGCCGAGCTGACCGTCCCCGACGACGTCGACGGCATCACCTACGGCCGGGTGCTCGACGTGCGCCGGGTGGCCGAGGCGCTGCAGGTGCGCTCGCACTGGACCAGTCGCAGCGCCGCCGAGGAGTTCATCGCCCTGACCTCGCCCGGCGTCCGCAGCCGCGTCGTCTCGGTCGCGCAGCGCCGCCTGGGAGCCGGCCGTGCCTGAGCCCGACCAGACCCCGGACGACCAGACGTCCCCCGATCGCCCCGAGCCTGCACCCCAGCGCCCTGAGCCCGCACCCCAGCGCCCTGAGCCCGCACCGCAGCGCCCTGAGCCTGCACCGCAGCGCCCTGAGCCTGCACCGCAGCGCCCTGAGCCTGCACCCCCGCGCCCCGGGCCCGCACCCCCGCGCCCCGAGCCGGCACCTCAGCGCCCTGAGCCGGCACCTCAGCGCCCTGAGCCGGCACCTCAGCGCCCTGAGCCTGCACCTCAGCGCCCTGAGCCTGTCGAAGGGCGATCTCCGCACCCGCCGGACCAGGCCGGACCCCAGCGCCCCGGACCCGACGAAGGGCCCCCCGCCGACGACACCCGCGCCCCGCGCAACGAGGACCCGCTCGACCGCGACCCCCTGGACGTCGCCGCGGTGCTCGGGGAGCTGCTGCAGTCCGCCGGGGCGGTGCTGACCCAGCTGCGCGAGGCGTCCCCGGAGGCGGTCCGCGACGCCCTGGCCGACCCGCTGGCCACCGCGGTCGGCATCGCTGCCGAGCTCGGCGTGGACTGGCAGGGCACCGTCGACGACGTCGTCGGCTACACCCGCTCCCGGCTCGCCGGTGACTACGCGGTCGACGAGTTCGGCTTCGACCCCGAGTTCACCGAGCGGATCGTGCTGCCCGCGCTGCGTCCGCTGGCCCGCTCCTGGTTCCGTGCCGAGATCAGCGGGGTCGAGCACCTGCCCGCCGAGGGCCCGGCGCTGCTGGTGGCCAACCACGCCGGCACCCTGCCGCTGGACGGCCTGGTGCTGCACTCGGTGATCTTCGACGAGATCGGCCGGCACCCCCGGATGCTGGGCGCCGACCTGGTCTTCGCCACCCCCTTCTCCCACGACTTCGCGCGTCGGATCGGCGTCACCTACGCCTGCCCCGAGGACGCGCTGCGGCTGCTCGAGACGCAGAACCTGGTGACGGTGTTCCCCGAGGGGTTCAAGGGGCTGGGCAAGCCCTACTCCGAGAGGTACCGGCTGCAGCGCTTCGGCCGTGGCGGGTTCGTCTCCACCGCCATCGCCGCCCGGGTGCCGATCATCCCGGTGTCGGTGGTCGGCTCGGAGGAGATCTACCCGGTGCTCGCCCAGGCCCCCAACGCCGCCCGCGCGCTCGGCCTGCCCTACCTGCCGATCACCCCGCTGTTCCCCTGGCTCGGCCTGCTCGGCACGGTGCCGCTGCCGAGCAAGTGGATGATCCGGATCGGCGAGCCGATCGCCACCGACGAGCTGGACGCCAGCACCGCCGACGACGCGATGACCGTCTTCGACGTCACCAACCAGGTCCGCGAGACCATCCAGGACACCCTCTACGCCATGCTCGCCGAACGCCGCAGCCCCTTCTTCTGACCGGGCCGTGCCGCCCGCCAGTGTGGCCGAACCGGGGGAATGGCCTGGCGCGGAGCGACGGGTCCTCCACACTCGTGGAAAGCGGGTGCCGACAGTGGTGGCGGCGGGTCCGGGTGGCTGGCCGGAGGGGGCCCGGGAGGCTGTGAGGCGCTGTGCCAGACTCGACGCGTGAACCTCTCGGACACCGTGCGCGAGCACGCCGGACGGCGTCCCGACGCGGTGGCGGTGATCGAGCCCGCCGCCCCGGGCAGCGACCGGCGCGAGACCACCTGGGCCCAGCTGGAGGCCGCTGTGGCCGACGCGGCCGCACTCCTCACCGAGTGGGGTCTGCGCGCTCCGCAACGGGTGCTGCTGCACGGTGAGAACTCCCTGGCGATGGTGGTCGCCCACCTGGCGTGCCTGCGCACCGGCGCGGTGTCCACCCCGCTCAACCCGCAGGCCACCCCGGCCGAGGTGCGCGCCACCGCCGAGCTGACCGGGGCCAGCCTGCTGCTCAGCGACGACCCCGCCGGCGCCGGTGAGATGGCCGCCGGGCTCCCGGACGTCCGCCCGCTGACCGACGTCCTCGGCACCCCGGCCGCGCCCCAGACGGTCGCCGCCCCGGTCGACCCGGAGGCGCTCGCGGTGCTGGTGCAGACCTCCGGCTCGGTGCGCCACCCGCAGGTGGTCATGCTCAGCCAGCGCGCGGTCTCGAGCAGCGTCGCCTCCGTCGCCCGGGCCAGCGGGCTGGACGGCTCCTCGGTCGTGCTGGCGGTGCTGCCGTTCTTCCACGTCTTCGGGCTGAACGCGGTGCTCGGCACCTCGCTGGCCGCCGGCGCCCGGCTGGTCGTGCTGCCCGGGCTGCGTCCCGACCTGCTCGACGTGGTCCGCGCCGAGGGCGTCACCGAGCTGCCGCTCACGCCCACCGTGATGTTCCGGCTGCTGCAGCTGCCCGGCGTGGACGTCGGCCTGCGCGGCCTCAACCGGGTGCTGTCGGCCGGGGCGCCGCTGTCCACCGCGCTCGCGCGGGAGTTCGCCCGTGTCACCGGGGTGCGGGTCGACCAGGCCTACGGGCTCACCGAGGTCGCGGGCGTGTGCAGCACCTTCGGCGAGCCGGAGCTGCTCTCCGGAGCCCATGTCGGCGTCCCGCTGCCCGGCGTCGAGGTGCGGATCCGCGGCGTCGACGACGGCGGGCCGGGCGAGGTGCAGGTGCGCGGTGACCACCTCTTCTCCGGCTACTGGCCCGACGGCCACGGCGCCCCCGACCCGGACGGCTGGTGGTCGACCGGTGACCTCGGCTACCGGGCCGACGGGCAGCTCTTCCTCGCCGGACGGCTGCGCGAGGTGGTCATCGTGGCCGGGTTCAACGTCTACCCGAGCGAGGTCGAGGAGGCGCTGATGGAGCACCCCGCGGTGCACGCCGCGGCGGTGATCGGCCACGGCGACGAGCAGACCGGGGAGAGCCTGGTCGCCTTCGTCTCGGTGGCCCCCGGACGCTCCGGGCTGTCGGTCGGGGAGCTGCAGCGCCACGTCTCGGCCCGGCTCGCCCGCTACAAGTGCCCCAGCGAGATCTACGTGCTGGAGCGGATGCCGCGCAGCATCACCGGCAAGATCCGCAAGCAGGACCTGCGCGACCTGGTGGACGCCCTGGAGGAGGAGCAGTGAGCCGGGTGACGGTGCTGGTGCGCGAGAACTGCCACCTGTGCGAGGAGGCGCTGGCCGTGGTCCGGGCGGTCTGCGCCGAGACCGGCACGGACTGGTCCACCGAGGACGTCGACGCCGACCCCGACCTCCGCCGCCGCTACACCGACCAGGTGCCGGTGACCTTCGTCGACGGCGTCCAGCACGACTTCTGGCGGGTCGACCCCGACCGGCTGCGGGCCGCGCTGGCCGGCTGAGGCCCCGGCGTCCGTCACCGCCCGGCGGCTCGCCGGCCTCAGGGGCCCCTTACTTTTGTCGACGTCCAGGCGTCAGTACGGTGAACGGTGGCGTCCGGTCGACTGCGGGCCCGTGTCAGACGCCGTGTGGACCGAGGAGGCGTGTGACGGGAGTGCGGGGCTCCGGTGCTGACCCGGTGGGCGAGGTGCTCACGGGTCGGGTCCCGCGCACCATCCCGGATGCCACCATCGCCCGCCTGCCGCTCTACCTGCGCGCCCTCACCGCGCTGTCGGACGCCGGGCTGGCCACCGTCAGCAGCGGCGAGCTGGCCGACGCCTCGGGGGTGAACCCGGCCCAGCTGCGCAAGGACCTCAGCCACCTCGGCTCCTACGGCGTGCGCGGCGTGGGCTACGACGTCGCCACCCTGACCGACAAGATCGGCGCCCAGATCGGCTCCACCCAGTGGTGGTCGGTGGTGATCGTCGGGATGGGCAACCTGGGCTCGGCGCTGGCCCGCTACTCCGGCTACGCCACTCGCGGTTTCCACGTCGCCGCCCTGGTCGACGCCTCGTCGGCGCTGATCGGCCAGCAGGTCACCCTGGACGGGCCGGACCCGCAGACGCTGACCATCCGCGGCGACGACGAGCTGGCCGACATCGTGGCCGGCATCCACCCGGTGATCGGGGTGATCACCACGCCGGCCGAGCCGGCGCAGGGGGTCTGCGACCGACTGGTCGAGGCCGGCGTCCGCAGCATCCTCAGCTTCGCCCCGACCGTGCTCTCGGTGCCCGACGGGGTGGCCCTGCGCGCGGTCGACCTGGGTCAGGAGCTGCAGATCCTCGCCTACCACCAGCAGCACTCACGCACCGACCCGCTCGATCTTCGGCCAGGCGCCGAACACCGCGACGGGTCGGACGTCCACGGGCCGATGACGTCCCCACCAGCCAGGGAAGGGGTCCCGTCATGAGCATCCTCGTGGTCAGCGCGTCGCACCGCGGCGCCAGCCTGGAGTCGCTGAACGCGCTCGCGCTCGACACCGCCGGGGTGACCAAGCTCGCCCACGGCCTCACCGACACCGAGGTGGTGGACGAGGCGGTCGTGCTGTCCACCTGCAACCGCACCGAGGTCTACGTCCACGTCGAGAAGTTCCACGCCGGCCTGGAGGTCGTCGTCGAGGCGCTGTCGCAGGCGTCCGGGCTGAGCCCGTTGGAGCTGCAGCGGATCTGCTCGGTCTACTACGACGAGGCCGCCGTCGGACACCTGTTCGCGGTCGCCGCCGGGCTCGAGTCGATGGTCGTGGGAGAGAGCCAGATCCTCGGGCAGGTGCGGCACGCGCTCAGCACCAGCCAGCAGGCCGGCACCGTCGGCTCGGCCCTCAACAGCCTCTTCCAGCAGGCGCTGCGGGTGGGCAAGCGGGCCCAGACCGAGACCTCGATCGGCGCCGCCGGCCGCTCCCTGGTCGGCGCCGCGGTGGAGTCGCTGTCCCGGCTCGGGGTCGGGCTGGGCGGGCGCACCGTCGTCGTCCTCGGGGCCGGCTCGATCGCCAGCCTGGCCGCGCACACCGCCGCCGACGCCGGCGCCTCCGTGGTCGTCGTCAACCGCACCCTGGCCAAGGCGCAGCGGCTGGCCGAGCAGGTGGACGGCGCCGCCCGCCCGCTCGGTGAGCTGACCGCCGCGCTGGCCGGTGCGGAGGTGCTGATCACCTGCGTGGGGGCGCCCGGCACGGTGGTCGGGCCGGAGCTCGTCCAGGGCACCCCGCTGCTCGGCGTCGTCGACCTGGCCCTGCCCGCAGACGTGGACACCCGCGTCGGGCAGCTGGTGCCGCTGGTCAACCTGGAGCGGCTGCAGCGCGAGCTGGCCGGCAGCGCCGGCGCCACCGAGGTGGCCGCGGCGCGCGAGCTGGTCAGCGGTGAGGTGTCGGACTTCCTCGGCGCCCGCCGGGCCGCCAAGGTGGCGCCCACCGTGGTCGCGCTGCGCACCATGGCCGCCGAGGTGGTCTCGGCCGAGATGGCCCGTCTGGTCGGCAAGGCACCCGGTCTGGACTCCGCCCAGCTGCACGAGGTGGAGCGCACGGTGCGGCGGGTGGTCGACAAGATCCTGCACCAGCCGACGGTCCGGCTGCAGAGCCACGCGGCCGCCGGCGGCAGCCTGGACTACGCCGGCGCGCTGCGCGAGCTGTTCGCCCTCGACCCCGTCCAGGTGGCCGCGGTCTCCTCGCTCTCGCACACCGAGGGCCCGGCCGGCGAGGTGGACCCGGCCGGCTGGCCGGACGCTGGTCGGGCGGCGGAGCGGGCGTGACCCCGCTGCGGATCGGGGCCCGCACCTCGCCGCTGGCCCGGGTCCAGGCCGACTGGGTGGCGGCCCGGCTGGTCGAGCACGGGCTCGACACCGAGTTCGTCGGCGTGGTCACCTCCGGCGACGTCGACCAGCGTGCGCTGACCCAGATCGGTGGCACCGGCGTCTTCGTCGCCGCGGTGCGGACCGCGCTGCTGGAGGACCGGGCCGACCTCGCGGTGCACTCGCTCAAGGACCTGCCCACCGCTCCCGACCCCGGGCTGCGGGTGGCGGCCGTGCCGCCGCGCGAGGACGTCCGCGACGTGCTGGTCGGTGGCCGGCTGGCCGACCTGCCCGCCGGCGCACGGATCGGCACCGGCTCGCCACGGCGGGCCGTCCAGCTGCAGGACTGGGCCCGCGAGCACGGCCGCCGGATCGAGATCGTCCCGGTGCGCGGCAACGTCGACACCCGGATCGCCCACGTCGCCGGCGGACGTCTGGAGGCCTGCGTGCTCGCGGCCGCCGGGCTGCGCCGGCTGGGCCGGCTGACCGCGGAGCGCCCCGACGGGTCGTGCCAGGTGGTGGCGGGGGAGGGGTCGCTGCCGGCGGAGCTGGTCGACGTCTCGGTGCTGCTGCCGGCCCCCGGGCAGGCGGCCCTGGCGGTCGAGGTGGCCGCGGCGGGGGCGCACCCGCGGCTGGCGGAGGTGGACTGGCTGGACGACCCGGACACCCACGCGCGGGTGGTCGCCGAACGCAGCTTCCTCACCCGGCTGGAGGCCGGCTGCCTGGCCCCGGTGGGCGCGCTGGCCACGCTGTCTCGACCCGCAGACGGCGGCGCACCGCAGGATTTGACTCTGGACGCGGTAATTGGGAGAACCGTAGGGAGCACGGCCACCCCCAAGGCTGAGCCCCTCCTCCGGGTGCAGATCACCGGTCCGGTGTCCGGGGCCCGCCAACTGGGTAACCAGCTCGCGCAGCAGGTACTGTCCCGGCTGGAGCCGGGTCAGCGTCTGTGACCTGACGGTTGAGGCACCCCAGACTGGCCGGGGTGGGAGGAGAGCGAGTCCATGAGCACCGCGCAAGCCGATCCGTCCGTGTCCCAGGCCGTCCCGGCCGAGAGTCCCTCCTCGCGGCACGCTACGCCTCCGGTCGCCGACCCTCGCGGCCGGGTCATCTTCGTCGGCACCGGCCCGGGTGATCCCGACCTGCTGACCCTCGGCGCGGTGGCCGCCATCGCCGAGGCCGACGCGGTGCTCGTCGACAACGAGCGGATGCTCGACATCTTCGAGCACCCCGCGGTCAGCACCGCCGACGGCGTCGAGGTGCAGACCGTCGGCACCCGCGAGAACGGCAAGGCGCTCGCCCCCTCCGCCCGGGCCCGGCAGGTGCTCAAGGCCGCCGCCGAGGGCGGCCGGGTGGTGCGCCTGGTGCTGGGTGACCCCTTCCTCGACGGTGGGGTGGCCGACGAGGCCGCCGCCTGCGTCAAGGGCGGGATCGACTTCGAGGTCGTGCCGGGCGTCTCCGCGCTGACGGCCGTCCCCGAGTACGCCGGGGTGGCGCTCAACAACGCCGCCGGCACCCACTTCGTCTCCGCGATGGAGGGCCGGATCACCAAGACCAGCTCCTCGCAGTGGGCCAGCACCGGCACGCTGGTGGTGAGCACCCGGGCCGGGATGGTGCCCGAGGTGGCGACCGCCGCGATCGGCTGCGGACGTCCCGGTGAGGACCCGGTGCTGGTCACCCTCGGCGGCGGCAGCACCGAGCAGAGCAGCATCGTCACCACCCTGGCCGAGCTGGCCCGCCGCGTGGCCGAGCTCGACGTCGACGAGGACGACCCGGTGCACGTGATGGTCGGCCCGGTGGTCGAGCACCGCGAGGACCTGTCCTGGTACGAGACCAAGCCGCTGTTCGGGTGGCGGGTGCTGGTGCCGCGCACCAAGGACCAGGCCGGCCCGATGACCGCCCGGCTGCGCTCCTACGGTGCGCACAGCGAGGAGGTGCCGACCATCTCGGTCGAGCCGCCGCGCAGCCCCCAGCAGATGGACCGGGCCGTCCGCGGTCTGGTCGAGGGCCGCTTCGAGTGGGTGGCCTTCACCTCGGTGAACGCGGTCAAGGCCGTCCGGGAGAAGTTCGAGCAGTACGGCCTGGACGCCCGCGCGTTCTCGGGGCTGAAGGTGGCCGCTGTCGGCCAGGTCACCGCCGCGGCCCTGCAGGCCTGGGGGATCGAGCCCGACCTGGTGCCCAGCCTGGACCAGTCGTCCAAGGGTCTGGTGGCGGAGTTCCCGCCCTACGACGAGGTGCTCGACCCGATCAACCGGGTCTTCCTGCCGCGCGCCGACATCGCCACCGAGACGCTCTCGGCCGGGCTGGCCGAGCTCGGCTGGGAGGTGGAGGACGTCACCGCCTACCGCACCGTGCGGGCCGCCCCGCCGCCAGCCGCCGTGCGGGAGGCGATCAAGGGCGGGCAGTTCGACGCCGCCGTGTTCACCTCCTCCTCGACCGTGCGCAACCTGGTCGGGATCGCCGGCAAGCCGCACCCGAGCACGATCATCGCCGTGATCGGCCCGGCCACCGCGAAGACCTGTGAGGAGCACGGTCTGCGGGTGGACGTGATGGCCTCCAAGCCCTCCGTGGTCGCCCTCGCCGACGCCCTCGCGGGTTTCGCCGCCGTCCGCCGCGACGAGCTGGTCGCCAAGGGCGAGCCCGTCATCAAGCCCAGCCAGCGCCCCAGCCGTCGCCGCTGACCCCTCCCCGAGCCGGCCCCCTCCGGCCCCTCCCCGAGCCCGCGAGTGTGGCGGTTCCGTCGGTATGCGTTCCGCCGGACCGACGGATCGTCCACAGCGGCGGACGGCTCCGGGCGCGTCGGGTCGCAGCGCCGGGGGGTGTTGCGCCGAGGGCGAGGCGACGCGGCGACGAGACGTCGCGGGTCAGGGACGCCAGCCGCCCCGGGTGAGGGCGCGGACGAAGCGGGCGCGGAGGGCGTCGGGCTCCCTCCGCAGCTGACGCACGGTCACGCGGACGACGGACCAGTCCTCGTCCGAGAGCCGGTCCGCACGGCTGATGTCCTGGTCCCACTGGACGGGATCGGTGCGGTGGTGGTCGCCCTCGTACTCGGCGACGACCCGGTACTGCTCCCACACGAGGTCGCAGCGGGCGAGGAACCGCCTCCGGTCGTCGTGCACCCAGATGTTGACGCGTGACTCCGGGAACGCCCAGGAGAGGAGCTGGAGGCGGAGCTCCGTCTCCATCACCGAGTCCGTCCCGGGACGGACCCAGTCCAGCGCCTCGGTCATCGCCCGGGCTCCACGCCGTCCGCGTCGGCGCCGCCGGGCGGCGTCGAGGTCGGCCAGGGTGCACCAGGGATCCCTCCGACGGACCAGGTGGTCGCCCAGGGTGATCAGCTCGGTGCGGTCGAGGGTCGTCGCCAGCGTCGCCCACACGTCGGCGGGGCTCTGCGCCGGCAGTCCTCGGACGCGCACCACGACGTCCGTCCCCGGGAGCGCGACGTGGCTCCGCACGCCCCGTCCGCCCCTCCGGTGCCGTTGGTCCTCGCACGTGACGTGGACCGTCGGGTCGTCGCGGAGCCGTGGCGGCAGCCAGAGCCCGTGCAGCTGCGCGGCGCTCGTGTGGGTGAACCAGTGCTCGTCGGTGAGCGCCAGCGCACGCAACCGGATCAGCGTGCAGCCGTCGAGCTCGAGCGCGGCCGGGGCGTTGATCCCGTGGAAGGGGTGCGCGAGGTCCTGCCTGCGCAGCCGTTCGGGACCGATGCCGTGCGCCAGCGCCGTCGCCGTCCGGAACGCGCCGTCGCAGAACCCCGCAGGCAGGGGCGCAGGACGTCTCATGGCCTCACCGTCGGCCGCGCGCCTCCCGTCTGACGCCCCATCCACAGCCGCGACGCTCCCGCCACGATCTGTGCACAACCGTGCCGGGACCTCTCGGGCGCGACTGTGGCCGAACCGGCGGAAAGCGGCGCCGCCAGACGACGCTCTCGCCACACTCGCGGCCCTGGGTGGAGGCGGCGGGTGGCTGGGGGTGGCGGCAGGACCGTCAGCGGCGGGCGCGGCGGAGGAGGGCGGTCAGGGCCAGGGCGACCAGGCCGGTGAGCGCGCCGACCACCAGACCGGTGACCAGGCTGGAGACGACGGCGGTCCCCCGGAGCAGGGCCTCCTGCGCGGCCGGGTCCAGGTCGGCGAGGGTGCCACCGAGCTGGGGCGGTGCGCCGGCGAAGGCCCGGGCCCACAGCAGCTGGTGGATCACGGCGAGCAGGACGCCGTAGCCGGCGCCGACCGCGAGCAGAGCCCGGAACGGGGTGGCCACCCGGGTGAGCAGCACCACCAGCACCCACACGAGGGGCGGTGCGAAGACGAACACCGCGTTCAGCGCCGTGCCCTCGTGGAGCACGTCGAGGTCGTGCAGGACGACGCGCGGCGCGCCCAGCAGGGCCAGGCCGGCGACGGCGGCGACGGGCAGCCCGAGGCGGTGCTGCCGACGGTGCGGGTCGGGCGCGGCGACCGCGGAGGCGGTCGACGGCCCGGACGGGGCCGCGGAGGCGGACGGGGAGGTCGGTCGTGTGGTCATGGCCGCGACGCTACGGAGCCGGCTGCCGCCGGACATCCGTCCAGACGCGTCGGTGCTGTCGTCGGGAGGCGACACCTCCCGGCGTCCTCCTCGGGGTACCCGCCAGGGGTCGCCCGGATTGGGACCGCCCCGACCGCCCGGCATAGGTTGGGGACGTGAGCGAGCAGGGACCGGTGGTGCGTCCGCGACGGCTGCGGCAGTCGCCCGTGATGCGGGCGATGGTGGCCGAGCACGAGGTGGCGCCGCGCCAGCTGGTGCTGCCGGTCTTCGTCGCGGAGGGGGCCAGCGAGCCGCGGCCGATCTCCTCGATGCCCGGGGTGGTCCAGCACACCCTCGACACCCTGCGCCGCACCGCGGCCGAGGCCGCCGAGGCGGGCCTGGCAGGGGTGATGCTCTTCGGCGTCCCCGAGCACCAGGACGCCGAGGGGTCCGGGGCGCTGGCCGAGGACGGCATCCTCAACGTGGCACTGCGGGCGGTCCGTGCGGAGGTGGGCGACGACCTGCTGGTGATGAGCGACGTCTGCCTCGACGAGTTCACCGACCACGGCCACTGCGGGCTGCTCGGCGCCGACGGCACCGTCGACAACGACGCGACCGTCGGCGTGTACGCGCGGATGGCGGTGATGCACGCCGAGTGCGGGGCCCATGTGGTCGCCCCCAGCGGGATGATGGACGGCCAGGTGTCGGCGCTGCGCACCGCCCTCGACCTCGCCGGCCACGTCGACACGGTGGTCATGGCCTACGCCGCGAAGTACGCCTCCGCCTTCTACGGACCCTTCCGCGAGGCCGTCGCCTCCGCCCTCACCGGCGACCGCAAGACCTACCAGCAGGACCCGGCCAACGCCCGCGAGGCGCTGCGCGAGGTGCGCCTGGACGTCGAGCAGGGCGCGGACCTGGTGATGGTCAAGCCCGCGCTGGGGTACCTCGACATCATCAACGAGACCGCCCGGACCGTCGACGTGCCGGTGGCCGCCTACAACGTGTCGGGGGAGTACGCCATGGTCGAGGCCGCGGCCCAGCGTGGGTGGATCGACCGCGACCGCGCCATCGCCGAGACCCTGCTCTCCATCCGCCGCGCCGGCGCCGACGTCATCCTCAGCTACTGGGCGCTCGAGTACGCCCAGAAGTCCGGACGCCGCTGACGCCCACGCCGATCCCGCTGCCCCAGCCACAACGCCCTGAGCCTGTCGAAGGGCAGAGCAGGCGCACCACCAGGAGGAACCGAGTGACCGACCAGACGTCCCGCGAGCTGTTCGACCGCGCCCAGCAGGTGATCCCCGGAGGCGTGAACTCCCCGGTGCGCGCCTTCCGCGCCGTGGGCGGGACGCCGCGGTTCATCGCCGCGGCCGAGGGACCGTACCTGGTCGACGCCGACGGCAACCGCCTGGTCGACCTGGTCTGCTCCTGGGGTCCGATGATCCTCGGCCACGCCCACCCCGAGGTGCTCGCCGCCGTCACGGCCGCCGCGGGGCGCGGCACCTCCTACGGTGCGCCGACGCAGGCCGAGATCGAGCTGGCCGAGCTGATCGTCGAGCGGACCCCGGTCGAGCAGGTCCGGCTGGTCAGCAGCGGCACCGAGGCGACGATGAGCGTGCTCCGGCTGGCCCGTGCCGCCACCGGCCGTGACCTCGTGGTGAAGTTCGCCGGCTGCTACCACGGCCACGTGGACGCGCTGCTGGCCTCGGCCGGCTCCGGGGTCGCGACCCTGTCCGGGCTGGGAGCCGAGGGGGCCCGCCGGGCGGTGGACGACGCCGCCCTGGCCACCCCGTCCAGCCCGGGCGTACCCGGGGCCACCACCGCGCAGACGATCGTGCTGCCCTACAACGACCGCGAGGCCGTCCGGCAGGCCTTCGCCGAGCACGGCGACCAGATCGCCTGCCTGGTCACCGAGGCCGCCCCCGGCAACATGGGCGTGATCGAGCCCGGGGTCGAGGACGGCGAGCACTTCAACGCCTTCCTGGCCCGGACCTGCCGTGAGCACGGGGCGCTGTTCGTCTCCGACGAGGTGATGACCGGGTTCCGGGTCTCGCGCTCCGGCCAGTACGGCGTCGACGGCGTCCAGCCCGACCTGATGACCTTCGGCAAGGTGATGGGTGGCGGCTTCCCGGCCGCAGCCTTCGGCGGGCGGACCGAGCTGATGCAGCTGCTCTCCCCGGTCGGCTCGGTCTACCAGGCCGGCACGCTGTCGGGGAACCCGGTGGCCTCCGCCGCCGGCGCCACCACGCTGCGGCTGCTCGACGAGGACGTCTACCGCCAGCTGGGACACTCTGCCGACACCCTGCGCGAGGCCGTCGCGGACGCGTTCGCCGCCGCCGGGCTGCCGCACGTCACCCAGAGCGCCGGCTCGATGTTCAGCGTCTTCTTCACCCCGGCCGACGTGACCGCGGTGCCCGACTACGCCACCGCCCAGCGCCAGGACACCGTCGCCCACGCGGCCTTCTTCCACGCCATGCTGGACGCCGGGGTGTACCTGCCGCCGAGCGCCTACGAGGCCTGGTTCCTCTCCACCGCCCACGACGAGCAGGCCCTGAGCACCGTGGTCGAGGCGCTGCCCGCCGCCGCCCGGGCCGCCGCCGCGGCCGCCACCGCCGAGTCCAACTGACCCCACCCTCTTGCCGACCCCCAGCCGCGGTTCGAGGTGATCGCGAGTGCATCCCCGCGCGCTATCACCTCGAACCGGCCAGAGAAGGGCGGAGAAGGGCGGGGAGGAGAGGGGCGGCCGCTTGCCGGGCGGACGCTCCGGCACCGGCCGCTAGGATCGCCCTACCGCCCCCCGACCACCACGCACGCCCGGCCGGCTGGCCGACCGACCAAGTGAGAGCGCAGTGACCGACTCCCCGACGCCCCCGCCCAGCGACGCCCGGCCCTTCAGCGCCGAGCCCCGCCAGGACCGTCCGCACCGTGGCCGCGCGCTCGTCCACCTGGTCCGCCACGGCGAGGTGTTCAACCCCACCGGGGTGCT
This sequence comes from Desertihabitans aurantiacus, assembly GCF_003344635.1. GTDB lineage: Bacteria > Actinomycetota > Actinomycetes > Propionibacteriales > Propionibacteriaceae > Desertihabitans > Desertihabitans aurantiacus. The sequence continues at coordinate 806 of NZ_QPKK01000025.1, read as the reverse complement.
CTACGGACGCCTGCCCGACTTCCACCTCTCCGAGGTGGGGCAGCGGATGGCCGAGCGGCTGGGTGAGCACTTCGCCGACGTCGAGCTGACCCACCTGCGCTCCTCGCCGCTGGAGCGGGCCCAGGAGACGATGGCCCCGATCGCCGCCCGCCACCCCGACCTGGAGGTGCAGCTGGACGAGCGGGTGCTGGAGTCGACCAACCTGCTGCAGGGGCGCATCCTGTCGGCCAGGCAGTCCGCGCTGCGCGACCCGCGGGTGTGGTGGCTGCTGCGGAACCCGCTGCGGCCGTCCTGGGGCGAGGCGTACAAGGCCGTGGTGGCCCGGATGCGCACCGCGATCGTGGACGCGGCCGTGGCCGCCGACGGCGGGCAGGCGGTCGTGGTCTCCCACCAGCTGCCGATCTGGATGGCCCGCTGCGACGCCGTCGGACGCTCACTGGTGCACGACCCCCGCCGCCGGGAGTGCACGCTGGCCAGCGTCACCACCTTCACCGTGGTCGACGGCCGCACCACCCGCGTCGACTACGCCGAGCCGGCCAAGGACCTGCTGCCGGCCAGGGTCCGCTCCCGCCGCTTCGTCGCCGGCGCCTGAGCGGATCGCAATCCACTACGCACAGTAGTAGTTTGTGGGAGGTGGCAGTCTCGCTGCCGTCCGGACGAAGGAGGAACGCGTGAGCCGACAGGCACGCCACACCCCTCCGACCGGTGCGGCCACCCCTGCGCCCGGCCGGCACCGGCGGAGCGGGCAGCCGAACGCGCCCGCACGCCGTCCGCGCCGCCGGACGCCGGGGGCCGCGCTCGCGGTG
>NZ_QPKK01000249.1 GCF_003344635.1 Desertihabitans aurantiacus | reverse complement strand
CGCGTCCGGCCGCGGCGCGGGCCTCGCGGACGGCGGCCACGGCCGGGACGACGGTGCCGAGGTCGGCGTCGTCGATGATGACGCCGTCACCGAGCGCGCCGGCCAGCGCGAGGGTGCGCGGCCCGCGGGCACCGACCAGCAGCGGCAGCCGTCCGGCCGGTGGCCAGCGCAGCCGGACCCGGTCGAGCTCGACGTAGCGGCCCTGGGTGCTCACCTCCTGACCGGTCAGCAGGGCGCCGAGCGTCTCGGTGTACTCCTGCAGCAGCGTCGTGGGCGAGGCGGCGCGGGCGCCGACCTGACCCATCCAGTCCAGCACCCCGTGCCCGATCCCGGGCAGCAGCCGGTCGGGGAACAGCCGGGCCAGGGTGGCGAGCTCCATCGCGGTCAGCGCCACGTTGCGCAGCGGCACCGGCAGCAGGCCGATCCCCACCCGGACGCGCTCGGTGCGGGCCAGCACCGCGGCCGCGGTCGCCACCCCCGCCTCGGCGAAGCAGTCCTCCCAGACCCAGACCTCGTCCAGACCGGCGTGTTCGGCGTCCACGGCGGTCTGCAGGAAGCGTTCCGGCGGCTGGTCGGGCGGGATGATGACACCGAGCTCGGGCACGCACCGCACGCTACCCTTCCGCCCGACCCTCGCCCCCACCGACTCCGAGGAGCCCGATGTCCCTGCCCTGGACGCCGCGCAGCGACCGACCCGTGGACCCGGCGACCGGGGACGCCGCCAGCGCGCTGGTCCTGCCCGAGGAGCGGCTGAGCTGGCCGCGCACCATCGGGCTCGGCATGCAGCACGTGGTGGCGATGTTCGGTGCCACCTTCCTGGTGCCGACGCTGACCGGGTTCCCGCCCGGCACCACGCTGCTGTTCTCCGGGATCGGCACCCTGCTCTTCCTGCTCATCACCCGCAACCGGCTGCCCAGCTACCTCGGCTCCTCCTTCGCCTTCATCGCGCCCATCACCGCGGCCAGCGCCGCCGGCGGTCCGGGGCTCGCGCTGGCCGGGGTGGTGCTGGCCGGGGCCCTGCTGGCGCTGGTCGGGCTGGTGGTGCAGCTGGTCGGCACGCGCTGGCTGACCGCGCTGATGCCGCCTGTCGTCTCGGGCACCATCGTGGCGCTGATCGGCTTCAACCTCGCACCGGCGGCGAAGCAGAACTTCGAGGCCTCGCCGCTGGTGGCCGCGATCACGCTGGCGGTGATCGTGCTGGTCGCGGTCGCCTTCCGCGGTCTGGTGGCGCGGCTGTCGATCCTCATCGGCGTCGTCGTCGGCTACCTGGCGGCCGCCGCGCTCGGCCAGGTCGACCTGACCCCGGTGCGGCAGGCGGCCTGGGTGGGGCCGCCCCAGTTCCAGCTGCCCTCCTTCGACGCCGACCAGCTGCCGGCGCTGCTGCTGTTCGTGCCGGTGGTGCTGCCGCTGCTGGCCGAGAACGTCGGCCACGTCCGCGGGGTCGGCCAGCTGATCGACCGCGACCTCGACCCGCTGGCCGGTCGCGCCCTGATGGCCGACGGGCTCGCGACGGTGCTGGCGGGCTCCTTCGGCGGCTCGGCCACCACCACCTACGGCGAGAACATCGGCGTGATGAGCGCGACCCGGGTGTTCTCCACCGCCGCCTACTGGGTGGCCGGCGCCACCGCGATCCTGCTCGGCCTCTCCCCCAAGGTCGGTGCGCTGATCTTCGCCACCCCGGCCGGTGTGCTGGGCGGGGTGACCACCGCCCTGTACGGGCTGATCGGGATCATCGGCGTGCGGATCTGGGTGGAGCACCGGGTCGACTTCTCGCTGCCACGCCACCAGTTCTCCGCCGGGATCGGGCTGATCGTGGCGATCGCCGACTTCACCGTCAACGCCGGTGAGGTGAGCGTGGGCGGCATCGTGCTCGGCACCGTCGCGACCCTGGTCGTCTACCACCTGATGGCCGGGATCGACCGGCTGCGCGGCGGCCGGAGCGCCGGCGAGCTGTCCCCGCCGGCGGTCTGAGCGCTCAGCCCGCGCTGCCGGAGCGTTGGGCGGCGGCGGTGGTGTAGAGGCAGACCGCCGCGGCAGTGGCGAGGTTGAGGCTCTCCGCCGCACCCCACAGCGGGACGCCGACGCGGGCGTCGGCCAGGGCCGCGTCCTCGGCCGGCAGGCCCCAGGCCTCGTTGCCCATCACCCAGGCGGTCGGCCGGGCCAGCGCGCCGCGGGAGGCCAGCGCGTCCAGCTGGTCGGGGGCCCCGCCGTCGGCGGCGAGCACCTGCAGTCCGCGCTCCCGGCAGGCCGTGACGGCGTCGTCGAGGGTGGCGCCGGTGGCGACCGGCAGGTGGAAGACGCTGCCGACGCTGGCCCGCAGCACCTTGGGGTTGCCGAGCTCGACCGAGGAGTCGGTGAGCACCACGGCATCGGCCCCGAAGGCGTCGGCGCAGCGGATCACGGTGCCCGCGTTGCCGGGGTCGCGGATCCGGGCGCACACGACCACCAGGCGGGGGGCCTCGCCCAGGGCGTCGGCCAGCGGCACGTCGACGGCGTCGCAGACCGCGACCACGCCCTGCGGGGTGACGGTGTCGACCAGCCCGGTGAGCTGGTCGAGGGTGACCTCGGTGACGGCGGCCCCGGACGTCCGGGCGTCCGCCAGCAGCACCGGGTGGCGCCCGGCGGCCTCGGGGGTAGCGAAGAGCCGGCGCACCACCCCGGCGGCCACCGCCTCACCGACAGCCTGGGGGCCCTCGACCAGCCACCGCCGCTCGACGAGGCGCTGCTTGCGGGTGCGCAGACGACGAGCCGACCGCCACCCCTGCGGAGTGACGGTCGGCTCGGACATCGCGGGACCGCCGGAGCGGTCGCTGCTGCTCAGCTCAGGCGGCGGCCGGCGCGGCGGGCTGGTGGGCCCGGGCGACCTCGACCAGCGCGGCGAACGCGGCGGAGTCGGAGACGGCGAGCTCGGCCAGCATCTTGCGGTCGACCTCGACGCCGGCGGTGCGCAGCCCGGAGATGAAGCGGTTGTAGGTCATGCCCTCGGCGCGGACGGCGGCGTTGATCCGCTGGATCCACAGCTTGCGGAAGTCGCCCTTGCGCGCCCGGCGGTCGCGGTAGGCGTAGACCATCGAGTGGGTGACCTGCTCCTTGGCCTTGCGGTACAGCCGCGAGCGCTGGCCCCGGTAGCCGGAGGCCTGCTCGAGGACCTCGCGGCGCTTCTTCTGGGCGTTCACGGAGCGCTTGACGCGTGCCATGGTGATTCTCCTTCGTGGGCGCCCGAGGTGGCGGGCGCGGGTGTGTCGGGCCGGTGGACGGCCGGGAACGGGTGGTGGCCGCCGCTCAGCGGTGACGCGGGGTCACTCGCGCGCCGCGGCGGGGGCTCACTTGCCCAGCAGCTTCTTGGCCTTGGCGGCGTCGCCCTTGGCGAGCACGGCGTCGCCGTCGAGGCGGCGGGTCCGGGTGGACGGCTTGTGCTCGTTGAGGTGCATCTTGCCCGCCTTGCGGTGCATGACCTTGCCCGAGCCCGTCAGCTTGAACCGCTTCTTGGCACCGGAGTGCGTCTTCATCTTCGGCATGGCTAGCCGCTCCGTTCCTGTCCTTCGTGCGTTTCCCGGGTGGGCGCTGACCACCGGGTCGCACCCGCCGGGGCGGGCGCTGGTCCGTCGCTCGGGGTGAGCTGCGGACCCGTCGGTCACCGACCGCTCAGCGGCCGGTCGACCGCTCAGAGATCGACGTCGGGATCCATGTTGTCGGCCGGACCCTTCCGCTTCTTCTTCTTGGGCTGCGCCTGGTGCTCGGCCCGCTGCGAGGCCCGTTCGGTCTCCTCCAGCTCGGCGTCGGCCTTCCGGGCGGCCATCTTGGCGTCGCGCTCGGCGGCGACGTCACCCTTGGCCTCGGTCTTCTTCTTGTGCGGGCCCAGCACCATCAGCATGTTCCGCCCGTCCTGCTTGGGCGTCGACTCGATGAAGCCGAACTCCTCGACGTCGTCGGCGAGCTGCTTCAGCAGGTTGAAGCCGAGCTCGGGACGGCTCTGCTCGCGGCCGCGGAACATGATGGTGATCTTCACCTTGTCGCCGGCCTTGAGGAAGCGCACGACGTGACCCTTCTTGGTCGCGTAGTCGTGGCTGTCGATCTTCGGGCGGAGCTTCATCTCCTTGATGACGGTGTTCGTCTGGTTGCGGCGGCTCTCACGGGCCTTCTGGGCGTTCTCGTACTTGAACTTCCCGTAGTCCATGAGCTTGGCCACCGGCGGGCGAGCCATCGGCGCGACCTCGACGAGATCGAGCTCGGACTCACGAGCCAGTCGCAGCGCGTCATCGATGCGCACGACCCCCACCTGCTCTCCCGCGGGGCCGACGAGTCGGACCTCGGGGACGCGGATGCGGTCGTTGATGCGTGGTTCGGTGCTGATGTGTCCTCCAGTACGGTTGGTCCTCGGGTCGCGACCGCCGCACCCCGGGCTGCACGCCCCCCGGGAACCACGAAAGGGTCCCCGCGGACGCGGAGACCCTGAGACACACCGTCGGCGGGTCCGTCGGACCGGCCTCTGGTGACCTACCCGACGACCGAGGGCCGTGGCGGGTGGGAGATCAGGTCTCCGCTTGCAGACCCGGAAGAACCGGATCGGTCGCGATGCAGTCTAGACGACTGCACCCTGTGCAGCACAATCCGCGGCCCGGATATTCCTCCGACGCGGTCAGGACGGGTCACCGCCGCCGGCCTGCATCCAGCCGAACCCGCCGTCGGGCAACGCCACCAGCCGCCGGCTGCGGGCCAGCTCGCCGAGCAGCGGCTGCTCCAGCACGACCGGGTGCGGGCCCTCCAGGTCGACCAGCAGCGCCACCGCGTCCTGGGCCAGCGCCGCCTCGGCCACCTTGTCCAGGGTGGCCGGCACCGGGCGGGCGCGGGCGTCCCAGCGCTGCAGGCTGTCCACCCCGGTGAAGACGAGCATCGCCCGCCGACCGGCGGCGTCGGAGAGCAGCACCGCCGACATGTCGGCCGACTTGTCCCCACCGCCGGGGCCCTGCTCCCCCACGGCGACGATCGGGGTGAGCAGCCGCGTCCCGCACAGCGCGGCCAACGCGGCCAGGTAGCTCTCGGTCGACGGTGCCGAGACCGAGGCCGCCAGCGCCTGCCGCACCGCCGGGTCGGCAGAGCCGTCGTCGTCGGCGAGGGCCTTGAGCGGGTCGTGCAGCCGGCGCTGGGGTTCGGGCATGGGTCCCACCGTAGGCCCTGACCGCCGCAGCGGGTGCGACTCAGGGACCCTCACGGGGGATGCCCCATGCCGCGTGCGGACGAGGGTGGCAGCCTTGGTGCCATGAGCCCCGACACCGCCCTGCTCCCGCTCTGCGTCGCCCTCGCCATCCTCGGCCTGCTGGCCACCGTGGTCTTCTGGCGCAGCCGGCGCGCTGCCCGCGGCCGCATCCTGCAGGGCGCCGCCCTCACCCTCACCCCGGTGGCGCTCTACCTGACCGGGCTGCTGCGGATGGTCTGGGACGCGGTGGTCGCACTCGTCGGCTGGGCCGGCCGGCTGGCCTTCTCCCCCGGTGTGTGGGTCGGGTTCGCGCTGCTGGCGGTGGCGGTGGTGCTGTGGGTGGTCGGTGGGCTGCTGGTGCGCCGCTCCCACCTGCGCAGCGGGACCGCGGCGGCCGAGGGCCGCGACCGGGCCCCGGCGGTGGGCCGCGGCGCCGCACCCGCTGCGACGCAGGCCGGCGGACGGCGTCCG
>NZ_QPKK01000248.1 GCF_003344635.1 Desertihabitans aurantiacus | reverse complement strand
GCCCCGGCGGCCCGGGCGGGTACGGCGCCGGCGGGCCGGGGCAGGGCGGCTACGGCGGGCCCGGAGGGTCCGGTGGCGGCTCGCGGAAGTCGCCCGCCCTGCTGATCGGCATCGCCGTCGCGGCGCTGGTGCTGCTGGGCGCCATCGGCGGGATCATCTGGGCGCTGACCTCCGGGGGCGGCGAGGACCCGGACCCGCAGCCCGTGCCGACCCGGGTGGAGACGCCCGCGCCGAGCCCCAGCGACGAGCCGACGACCGAGCCGACCGACGAGCCGACGCCGGAGCCCACCGAGGAGCCGACCGACGAGCCGACCGACCAGGGCGGCGGCGGTGGTGGTGGCGGTGGCGAGCAGCTCGAGTTCGACACGGGGGTCAGCCTCACCGTGGCCGAGGGCTGGGAGGTCGTCGACGCCACCGGCACCTACGCCCAGCTGAGCAACGACTCCGAGCTGGTGCTGGCCGACTCCCTCGACGGGTTCTCCGGCTACTCCGCCACCGAGGTGCTCAACGCCCACTACGAGGGCCTCGCCGACGTCTACTCCGACGTCGAGGTGGTGGCCGAGCCCGAGGCCACAGAGATCGCCGGCCAGGAGGCGGCGGTCGGGGTGGCCTTGGTGACCGACTCCAGCGGTGGCGGTACGTCGCAGTTCGTGCTGCTGTCCATCCTCGCGGTCAACGACGACGGGGTGATCGCGATGGGGCAGCTGGCCTCCGGCGAGGAGGTCTCCGACGCCACCGGGGAGGACTACACCGCCATGGTGCTGTCGATGGTGGAGGACCTCTGAGCTCCTCCTCGTCGTCCGCTCCGCGCGAACCTGTCGGAGGCGGGTCGTAGGCTCGCAGCATGCGTCCGATCGAAGAGCTGCAGCGCCAGGTGGCGCCGTTCCGGGTGGAGAGCGAGTTCGACCCGTCCGGTGACCAGCCGAAGGCCATCGCCGAGCTCGAGCGGCGGATCAAGGCGGGGGAGCAGGACGTCGTGCTGCTCGGCGCGACCGGCACCGGCAAGACCGCCACGGTGGCCTGGCTGGCCGAGCGGCTGCAGCGTCCGGTCCTGGTCATGCAGCCCAACAAGACGCTGGCGGCGCAGTTCACCAACGAGCTGCGGCACTTCTTCCCGAAGAACGCGGTGGAGTACTTCGTCTCCTACTACGACTACTACCAGCCCGAGGCCTACGTCCCGCAGACCGACACCTACATCGAGAAGGACTCCTCGCTCAACGAGGAGGTCGAGCGGCTGCGGCACTCGGCCACCAACTCCCTGCTCACCCGCCGCGACGTCATCGTGGTCGCCACCGTGTCGGCGATCTACGGCCTGGGCAGCGCCGAGGAGTACCTCAACCGGATGATCACGCTGCGGGTGGGGGAGGAGACCGACCGCGACCTGCTGCTGCGCCGGCTGGTCGACATCCAGTACGCCCGCAACGACCTGGCCGGCACCCGGGGCACCTTCCGGGTCCGCGGTGACACCCTCGAGGTGTTCCCCAAGTACGAGGAGATGGCGGTCCGGGTCGAGTTCTTCGGCGACGAGATCGAGCGGCTCAGCACCATGCACCCGCTGACCGGTGAGGTGCTCAGCGAGGACGAGCAGGTCTTCCTGATGCCGGCCAGCCACTACGTCGCCGGCCCGGAGCGGCTGGAGGCCGCGATCAAGCGGATCGAGCACGAGCTGGAGCAGCGCCTGGCCGAGCTGGAGTCGCAGCAGAAGCTTCTGGAGGCCCAGCGGCTGCGGATGCGCACCAGCTACGACATCGAGATGATGCGCCAGATCGGCACCTGCTCCGGCATCGAGAACTACTCCCAGCCGATCGACGGCCGCGAGCCCGGCTCCCCGCCGAACTGCCTGCTCGACTACTTCCCCGAGGACTTCCTCCTCGTCATCGACGAGTCCCACGTGACGGTGCCCCAGATCGGCGGCATGTACGAGGGCGACATGTCGCGCAAGCGCACCCTGGTCGAGCACGGCTTCCGGCTGCCCAGCGCGATGGACAACCGGCCGCTGAAGTTCGAGGAGTTCGTCGAACGGATCGGCCAGACCGTCTACCTGTCGGCCACCCCCGGCAACTACGAGCTGACCCGCTCCGACGGTTTCGTCGAGCAGCTGATCCGCCCGACGGGGCTGGTCGACCCCGAGGTGGTGGTCAAGCCCACCAAGGGCCAGATCGACGACCTGATGGGCGAGATCAAGGCCCGCGCCGAGCGCGACGAGCGGGTGCTCGTCACCACGCTGACCAAGAAGATGGCCGAGGACCTCACCGACTACCTGCTCGAGAACGGGGTGCGCACCCGCTACCTGCACTCCGAGGTCGACACCCTGCGCCGGGTCGAGCTGCTGCGCGAGCTGCGGATGGGCGAGTACGACGTGCTGGTCGGCATCAACCTGCTGCGCGAGGGTCTCGACCTGCCCGAGGTGTCCCTGGTGAGCATCCTGGACGCCGACAAGGAGGGGTTCCTCCGCAGCGACCGTTCGCTGATCCAGACCATCGGGCGCGCCGCCCGCAACGTGGCCGGTCAGGTGCACATGTACGCCGACACCATCACCCCCTCGATGCAGGCCGCGATCGGGGAGACCAACCGCCGCCGCGACCTGCAGATCGCCTACAACCGCGAGCACGGGATCGACCCGACCCCGCTGCGCAAGCGGATCGCCGACATCACCGACATGCTCGCCCGCGAGGACGCCGACACGGCCGAGGTGATGTCGCGGGCCGGGGCCAGCCGCAAGCAGCAGCGCTCGCCGGTGCCGCTGGGCGAGGTGGGTGCGCACGGCCGCGACGTCAGCGGGCTGCCGGCCTCCGAGCTCGCCGAGCTGGTCCAGGACCTCACCTCGCAGATGCACTCGGCGGCCGCCGACCTGCAGTTCGAGCTGGCGGCCCGGCTGCGCGACGAGATCAGCGAGCTGAAGAAGGAGCTGCGGCAGATGATCGAGGCCAGCCGCTGAGTGTGGTGATCGTCACCCGCAGCCGTCCGTGGTGCGGATTCTCGCCGTCGCTGCGCTAGATTGGGACGCCGGAGGGGAGTATTCCCCCTGGTGGCCGTCGTCATCACGGACCCGAGCCCTGCGGCGAAGGCCCGGCGCCACCGCTGGCTCGCCGCAGTGACCAGTGGAAGAGACCTCCGGTCCCCGCTCTCGCCTCCCTTCGGAAGGTCATCGCTGCATGAACGTGCACCTCTACACCTGGGTGATCACCGCGGTCGTCCTGGTGGCCGTGCTGGCCATCGACATCCTCATCATCGGTCGTCGCCCGCACGAGCCTTCGATGAAGGAGGCCGGCACCTTCGTCGGCGTCTACGTCGCGCTGGCCATCCTCTTCGGTCTCGGCGTGTGGTGGTTCTCCGGCCCGCAGTACGCCGGTGAGTTCTTCGCCGGCTGGTTGACCGAGTACAGCCTGTCGCTCGACAACCTCTTCATCTTCATCATCATCATGGGTGCGCTGAAGGTGCCGCGGCACCTGCAGCAGTTCGCGCTGATGGTCGGCATCGTGCTGGCCCTGGTGTTCCGCGGGATCTTCATCGCGGTCGGGGCCGTGGCGATCGAGCGGTTCTCCTGGGTCTTCTTCCTCTTCGGCGCGTTCCTCGTCTACACCGCGGTCAAGCTCGTCATCGACTACCGCAACCATGACGAGGACGAGGACGCCGAGAACGCGATGTTGCGCTTCGCCCGTCGGCACCTGCCCTTCACCGACGAGTACCACGGCACCAGGCTGACCGCCCGGGTCGACGGCCGGCGGGTGTTCACCGCGATGGCCCTGGTCATCCTGGCCCTCGGCAGCACCGACCTGCTGTTCGCCCTCGACTCCATCCCCGCGATCTACGGGCTGACGCAGGAGCCGTTCCTGGTGTTCACGGCCAACGTGTTCGCCCTGATGGGTCTGCGCCAGCTGTACTTCCTCATCGGCGGCCTGCTCAAGCGGCTGGTCTACCTGTCGCTGGGGCTGTCGGTCATCCTCGCCTTCATCGGCGTCAAGCTGGTCCTGCACGCCATGCACGAGGCGGGGCAGTACGGCGACTGGCCGGTCCTGGGCGGGGCGATGACCGCCATGCACGACTGGGTGGTCACCCTGCCGGCAGAGGGCGAGATCCCGATCTGGCTGTCGCTGACGGTGATCATCGGCGTGCTGCTGCTGACCACCGTCGTCAGCCTCATCAAGTCCCGCTACGACGAGGACAAGGCCCGCGACGAGCAGCTGGTGCCCGGGGACGCCGAGGGCACCGCCCTCACCGGGCACGACCTGGTCGACCCGCCGGCCACCCACCGCGGCGGGTCGGAGGACGCCTCCGGGCCCGACAACCCCTACCGCGGGGACGACACCTCCGACCGAGGCTCCTACGAGCAGGACCCGTCCCGGCGCTGACCCGACCGGGCCCGGCTCACCAGCCGCGGGCGCGCCACTCCCCGAGGGAGGGCCGCTCGCGGCCGAGCGTGGTGGGCTCGCCGTGCCCGGGGTGCACCACGGTGTCGTCGTCGAAGCGCGCGAACACCTTGGCCTCCAGGTCGTCCATCAGCCGGGTGAAGTCGTCCGCGCTCCAGGTCTTCCCCGGTCCGCCGGGGAAGAGGCTGTCGCCGGTGAGCAGGTGCACCGGACGGTCGGGCAGCGCCAGCACCAGGGTGATCGAGCCCGGGGTGTGACCCACCAGCTCGACGACGCCCAGCCGGTGCCGTCCGAGGGGCACCACGTCGGCCTCGGTCACCGGGGACGGGTCGGTGCCGGTCGCCGCCGCGATGGCGTCCCGGTCCGCGTCGCCGCAGACCAGCCGGGCGCCGGTGGCGGCGGCCAGCTCGCTCAGCGCGCCGACGTGGTCGGCGTGGCGGTGGGTGGTGACGATGGTGCTGACCGGGCGTCCGGCCACCAGCTCGAGCAGCCGCCCGGGCTCGGCGGCCGCGTCCACCAGGACGGCGTCGTCCTCGGTGGTCAGCAGGTAGGCGTTGTTCTCCATCGGGCCGACGACCAGGGTGTGCAGCTCCACCCCGTGCCCCAGCGACTCGCTCCGTGCAGCCATGCCGGGCAGCCTACGGGGGGTTTGCGGCGGTCGTCCCCGGTGCGGGTCGCCGCTCAGCCGAGCGGCGGCAGCACGAGCCCGGCGGCTCCCGGCACCTCCACGGCCGGCACCCGCCGGGTCAGCAGACCGACCAGCACGGCCGCCGGGGCGGTGACCCGCAGCGGCGTCGCGTCCCCGGCGCCGAGCACCAGCGTGAGGTGGGGCGCCTCCTGCGGCACCAGCGCGACGTCGGGGTAGTCCGTGCGCCCGGCCTGCCGCAGACCCAGGTAGCCCAGCAGCGGCAGCGCCACCTCCGCCGGCAGGTCCTGCACCCGGGCCCCGAGCCCGAGGTCGACCCGGTGCAGCTCGACCTCGGTGAGCCGCATCACCGGCAGCAGCCCCAGCTCGACGGCGAACCCGGGCCGTGGCTCGCCCCGCTCCGCCCAGGCCGGACCGGGCACCTCGTCGAAGGCCTCCTCCAGGGCAGCGGCGGACGCGTCGAGGTCGGTCTGCAGCTCCAGCCCCGACCGGGCGGCGCCCCGCTCGATGTCGCCGTCGCGGGCCTCGCGGGAGGGGTAGAGCGGCGCGGGCCGGCCGGCGAGGTGGCCGCGGACGAACGCGGCCAGCGCCTCGGCGTGCCGGGCCAGGTGGCTGGCCAGGTGCGCGCGGGTCCAGCCGGGCAGGGCGGTCGGGGCGCGCCAGTC
>NZ_QPKK01000247.1 GCF_003344635.1 Desertihabitans aurantiacus | reverse complement strand
ACCGCGACTCCGCCCGGGAGATGCTGGCCCGCCGCGTCGAGGAGCAGACCCCTGCCCCCGCCGCACCGCCGCCGCGGCGCACCGGGCGTGCCGAGCGCGCCGAGGAGGACGGGCCCCGCCGGGACCCGGCGCCGCGGCGGACGCGTCCCGAGCCGTCGGTGCTGGAGCAGCTGTCGAGGAACACCCTGGTCCGCCAGCTGGCCCGCACGGCCGGCCGGGAGATCCTGCGCGGGATCTTCGGCACCCGGCGTCGTCGCTGAGCCCGGGAGAGAGGTCCGTCACACCGTGACGGGGTGGCGCCGTCGCGCAGGTTCGGCTTACCTTACTTAGGTGAACCTCTCAGGGAAGGCCGTCGGGTTGCGCACCGCCGCGGTGTCGATCGGCTACGGCAGCGGGGACGTCGTCAAGCAGGTCAGCTGCGAGCTGGCGCCGGGGCGCGTCACCGCCCTGGTCGGTCCCAACGGCAGCGGCAAGTCGACGCTGCTGCGCGGGATGGCCCGGCTGCAGCGGCTCTCCGGCGGTGCGGTGCTGATCGGGGACTCCGAGGACGTCGCCAGGCTCGCCCCGCGCGAGCTGGCCCGCCGGCTCACCGTGCTGGCCCAGAGCCGTCCCACCCCGCAGGGCATCACCGTCCGCGACGCCGTCGAGCTCGGCCGCCACCCGCACCGCGGCCGCTGGCGCAACCGTGACGCCGACGGCCCGGCCGCGGTGCAGCGCGCGATGGAGCTGACCGGGGTGGCCCCGCTGGCCGAGGACACCGTCGACTCTCTCTCCGGCGGGCAGCTGCAGCGGGTCTGGCTGGCCAGCTGCCTGGCCCAGGACACCGCGGTGCTGATGCTTGACGAGCCCACCAACCACCTCGACCTGCGCTACCAGGTGGAGCTGCTGGAGCTGCTCCGCGAGCTCGCCGACGTCCACGGCGTCACCGTCGGGGTGGTGCTGCACGACCTCAACCACGCCGCCCAGGTCGCCGACGTGGTGGCGGTGCTGTCCGCGGGTGAGCTGGTCGCCTGCGGGGCGCCCGCCGACGTCCTCACCGAGCAGCTGCTGACCGACGTCTACGGCATCGAGGTCACCGTCAGCGCCGACCCCGTCCGGGGCTGCCTGGACGTCCGCCCGCGGCCGCGCCGCGCGTCGCTGCGCTCTCGGCTGCACGCCGAACCGGCCCTCGCCACCGCCTGACCTCCTCCCTCCCGCGGCCGCCGTGGCCCCGGACCGACCGACGAAGGAACCCTGCATGAAGATCCGTCCCGCGCTGCTCGCTGCCCTGGTCTCGACCCTGGCGCTCGCGGCCTGCGGCACCACCGACCCGGCCACCACCGACGGGCCCGAGGAGGCGGCCGCGGCCGGCGGTGAGCCGATCACCGTCACCGACGGCCGTGGCCGGGAGGTGACGCTGCCCGACGGTCCGGCCACCGAGGTGGTCACCCTGGAGTGGGCCTCGACCGAGTACGTCACCGCGCTCGGGGTGCAGCCGGTCGGCGCCTCCGACGTCGAGGGCTACGGCTCCTGGGCGAGCGCGGCGCCGCTGGCGGACGGTGTCGCCGACGTCGGCCTGCGGACCGAGCCGAGCATCGAGGCGGTCGCCTCGCTGGAGCCCGACCTCATCCTGGGCGACACCACCTCCATCCCCGAGGACGCGATGGCCCAGATGGAGCAGATCGCCCCGGTCGTGCTGCTCGAGGGCGCCCGCACCGACGGGCTGGTCGAGCTGCTCGAGGACAACCAGAGCCTGGTCGGGCAGCTGCTCGGCAAGGAGGCCGAGGCCGAGGCCCTCAACGCCGCGTTCGACACCCGGATCGAGGAGCTGGCCGGCGAGGTCGAGGCGGCCGGCAAGGCCGGGACGCCGGTGGTCTTCGCCTACCCCTCGGCCGCCTCCAACTCCGTCGACGTCCGGATGCACGGCCCCGGCTCGGCCCCCGGCACCCTGGCCACCCTGCTCGGCCTGGAGAACGCCTGGACCGAGCCCGGCGACGAGGCCTACGGCATCTCCAGCTCCGATGTGGAGGGCCTGACCCGGCTGCCCGAGGACACCGAGTTCCTCTACTGGGGCAACGACGGCACCGAGGACGCCGTCACCACCGTGCTCGCCGACAACGCGGTCTGGCAGGGGCTGCCCTTCGTGCAGGCCGACCGGGTCCACCGGGCCGGCGTCGGCATCTGGGTCTACGGCGGCACGCCGTCGATGGTCCAGCTCGCCGAGGACATCACCACCCAGGTCACGAGCTGACCCGATGAGCACGACCACCACCACCCGTCCCGGGACGCCGGCCCTCCCCGCCGGCGCCCCGCCGGCCGGGCGCACCCGGGCGCGCGGCCGCCTCGGCTTCGCCGTGGTGCTGGTCGCGCTGCTGGGCTGGGTGGTGGTGGTCAGCGGCATCCACCTCTCCCAGGGCACCGCCGCGGTCGGCCCGGCCGACCTGTGGGCCCTGCTCACCGGGCAGGGCACCGACCAGTCGACCGCGGTGGTGGTCTCCTCCCGGCTGCCGCGCTGGGTGGCTGGGCTGGCGGTCGGCGTCGCGCTCGGGGTCGCCGGCTGCGTGCTGCAGTCGGTGGTCCGCAACCCGCTGGCCTCACCCGACACCATGGCGGTCAACGCCGGGGCGTTCCTGGCCCTCACCCTCGTCGCCGCGCTCGGCATCACCCTGCCGCTGTTCTCCAGCGCGGCGGTCGCCTTCGCCGGCGGCCTGCTCACCGCGCTGCTGGTGCTGGCGCTGTCGTCGGGGGCCGGCTCCTCCGCGATCCGCCTGGTGCTGGCCGGCTTGGCCATCACCCTCGGCTTCTCCGCGCTGACTCAGGTGCTGCTGCTGCTCTTCCCCTGGCAGACCCAGGGCCTGTTCGCCTGGGGAGCGGGCTCGCTCGACCAGTCCGGGCTGGCCGGGGTGCTGCGGCTGCTGCCGGTGCTGGTGGTCGGCGTCCTCGCCGTGCTGGTGCTCGCGCGCTGGCTCGACCTGCTGCAGCTGGGCGACGACGCCGCCCGCGCGCTCGGGCTGGACGTCCGCACCGCGCAGGCGGTGCTGGTGGTGCTGGCGGTGCTGCTCTCGGCCGTCGCGGTGACGATGGCCGGCCCGGTCGGTTTCGTCGGGCTGGCCGCGCCCGCGCTGATGCGGCTGCTGGTGCGCTTCCTGCGGCCGATGCGCAAGCACCGGGTGCTGGTGCTGATGAGCGGCCTGGCCGGGGTGGCGCTGGTGCTCACCGCCGACGTCGCGCTGCGGGCGGTGTTCGGCGCGCTGAACGGGGTGGCGGTGCCGACCGGGGTGATCACCTCGGTGCTGGGCGCGGTGTTCCTCGTGGCGCTGGCCCAGACCATCCGCACCGGTCTGGACGCCGACAGCCTGGTGACGATGCGCGCCGGCACCCGATTCGGGGTGCGCCACCCCGGCTGGCTGCTCGGCATCGTGGCCGCGCTGCTGGTGACCGCGCTGGTGCTGGCCTCGCTGGTCGGCGACGCGCTGCTGCTCACCGGGGACGTCCTCAACTGGCTGCAGGGGGTCGCCTCGGTCCGGGTGGAGATCATCCTGGACTCCCGGGTGCCGCGGGTGCTGGCCGCGGTGCTCTGCGGTGCCTGCCTGGCGACCGCCGGCGCGGTCGTCCAGGGCGTCACCCGCAACCCGCTGGCCGACCCCGGCATCCTCGGCGTCTCCGGCGGGGCGGGTGCCGGCGCGGTGGCGATGATCGTGCTGCTGCCCAGCCCGTCCTACGCGGTGGTGCTCGGGGCCGCGCTGGTCGGGGCGGTGCTGGCCGGGGCGCTGGTGTTCGGCTTCAGCGCCCGCGACGGCGTCGACCAGGCGCGGATGGTGCTGGTCGGTATCGGCATCAGCGCCGCCACCACCGCGTTCATCACGCTGATGCTGGTGCGCACCGACCCCTGGAACCAGACCAAGGCCATCACCTGGCTGGGCGGGTCGACCTACGGCGTCAGCATCGTCCAGCTGCTGCCGATGGTGGCCGCCCTGGCGCTGGCCGCGGTGGTGCTCACCGGCAGCCGCCGCGACCTCGACCTGCTGCAGCTGGACGAGGTGACCCCGCGCGTCCTCGGGGTGTCGATGGGACGCTCGCGGCTGGTGGTGCTGCTGGTCGCGGTGGTGCTGACCGCCGCCGCGACGGCGTCCATCGGGGTGATCAGCTTCGTCGGCCTGGTCGCCCCGCACGCCGCCCGGCTGCTGGTCGGACGCCGCCACGCCGCGCTGCTGCCGCTCTCGGCGCTGCTCGGCGGGCTGCTGGTGCTGCTCGCCGACGCCGTCGGCCGGGCCGCCATCGCCCCGGCCCAGCTGCCGGCGGGGATGGTGACCGCGCTGATCGGCTGCCCCTACTTCCTGTGGCTGCTGTGGCGGATGCGGGCCACCACATGACCGCCCCCGCCACCTCCGCCAGCACCCCTGAGCCCGCACGAGAGGAACGCCCATGACCACGTCCGCCCCGGCCCGCACCGCCACCTACCGGCTGTTCGAGGTCGAGCTGGCCGCCCGGCAGCAGCTCAGCCCGCACTTCGTCCGCCTCACCTTCACCGGGCCGGAGCTGGACAGCTGCGGCGACACCTGCCTCGACCAGCGCGTGAAGCTGGTCTTCGCCGAGGAGGGGCAGATCGGCCCGGCGGTGTCGGCCGGCGAGGACTGGTACGCCTGGTGGCTGGGGCTGGAGGACGACCGGCGCCCGGCGATGCGCACCTACACGATGCGCGCGGTGCGCCCGGAGGCCAGCGAGGTCGACATCGACTTCGCCTGCCACGGCACCGAGGGCCCGGCCAGCGCCTTCGCCGTCCAGGCGCCGCTCGGGTCGCGGCTGCTGCTGGTGGCCCCGGACGCCACGGTCCCCGGGTCGGGGTCGGTGGGCCTGGCCTGGCACCCGGGTGCGGCGACGGACGTCCTGCTGGTCGGGGACGAGACCGCCGCGCCGGCGATCTGCGGGATCGTCCAGCGGCTGGGCGAGGACGTCACCGGCCGGGTGCTCCTCGAGGTGCCGACCGCCGCCGACGCCCTGCCGCTGCGGGCCCCGGCGGGGGTGTCGGTGACCTGGCTGGCCCGCGACGACCGCCCGCACGGCGAGCGGCTGGTGGCGGCCGTCCGGGAGTGGGCGACCTGCCTGGATCCGGCCGTCGCTCCGGGGGAGCAGGACGTCCCCGCCGAGGCCGAGGAGCTGCTCTGGGACGAGGTCGAACCCGCCGGCGACCGCTACGTGTGGGTCGCCGCCGAGGCCGGCACGGTCGCCGCCGTCCGGCGCCACCTGGTCCGCGAGCGCGGCGTCGACAAGGCGTCCTGCTCCTTCATGGGCTACTGGAAGGCCGGCCGCGCCGGCTGACCTCCCCGCCCGTCCTCACCCGAGCAGCCGGGAACGGCGGATGCGGCGCTGCGGGTCGACCCGGTCGGCGACCGCGGCGGCCCGGTCGCGGACCTGCGGGGGTAGCGCGTCGGGCACCGCGGCCGCGCCGTCCACCCAGGAGCCCGGGGTGATCCCGGTGTCGGCGGCCGCCCACACCGACCGTGCCCGCGCGAGAGCCGACCCGATCTGCTCGCGGGTGGAGCGACCGAGCGGGCCGACGGCGTGGAAGACGAAGTCGCCCGGGGCTGAGACGAGCGCACCGTCGCGCCCGGCCGGGGCCCCGGTGACGTGGCGCAGCTCCAGCATCACCACCGGGCTGCCGGGCTCGGCGGCCGTGGCGAGCAGGTCGGCGGCGAGGTCGGGGGTGGCGGCGTCCAGCCACCGCGCGGCGCCGACCGCGGGGGTGGCCGCGGGCGGGTCGAGGTGGATCCGGGCCAGCCCGGCCGCGTCGGTGGGCCCCCAGGTG
>NZ_QPKK01000246.1 GCF_003344635.1 Desertihabitans aurantiacus | reverse complement strand
CCCACACCCCGCAGGCGGTCGAGGCGACCCTGCGGGCGCTCCGGGCCGGGCTGGCCGGCGGCCCCGGCCGGCTGGTCACCGCCTTCGGCTGCGGCGGCGACCGCGACCCCGAGAAGCGCCGCCCGATGGGCGCGGCCGGTGCCCGCTACGCCGACGTGGTCGTGGTCACCGACGACAACCCCCGCAGCGAGGACCCGGCCGCCATCCGGGCCGAGGTGCTGGCCGGTGCGCGGGAGGATGCCGGACCGGGTACCGAGGTGCTCGACGGCGGCTCCCGCCGGGACGCGCTGCGGCTGGCCCTGGAGCTGGCCGGCCCCGACGACCTCGTCGCGGTGCTGGGCAAGGGCCACGAGACCGGCCAGGAGGTGGCCGGCGTGGTCACCCCCTTCGACGACGTGACCGTGCTGACCGAGCTGGCGCACGCGGTGCACGGGCCGGCGGTCACGGACGGCACGGGAGGAGGACGCGGTGCAGCCACGCACGCTCGCTGAGCTCGCCGCCCAGGTGGGCGGCACGGTGCACGGCCCCGGCACGGTGACGGTCGGCCCCGACGTGGTGATCGACTCCCGCCGGGCCGGTGCCGGTGCCCTCTTCGTCGCGCTGCGCGGCGAGCAGGTCGACGGCCACGACTACGCCGCCGCGGCCGCGGCCAACGGTGCCGCCGCGGTGCTCGGCCAGCGGCCCACCGAGCTGCCCACCGTGGTGGTCGACGACGCCGTCGCCGCGCTGGGACGCCTCGGCCGGGCCTGCGTCGACGCCGTCCCCGGGCTGACCGTGCTGGCCGTCACCGGCTCCTCGGGCAAGACCTCCACCAAGGACCTGCTCGCCCAGGTGCTCGAACCCGCCGGGGAGTGCGTGGCCCCGGAGGGCAACCACAACAACGAGATCGGGGTGCCGCTGACCGCCACCCGGGTCGGGCCGAGCACCCGGTTCCTGGTCAGCGAGATGGGCGCCCGCGGCATCGGCCACATCGCCTACCTGTGCACCCTCACCCCGCCCGACGTCGCCATCGCGCTCAACGTCGGCACCGCACACCTCGGCGAGTTCGGCGGCCGGGACGCCGTCGCCCGCGCCAAGGGCGAGATCGTCGCCTCCCTCGACCCCGACGGGTGGGCGGTGCTCAACGCCGACGACGAGCGGGTGCTGGCGATGCGCGAGCGCACCCGCGGCCGGGTCGCGCTGTTCGCCCTCGGCGCCCGTCCGTCGCAGCCGGCCGACCGGGCGGTCTGGGCCACCGACGTCCGCGCCAGCGAGGCCGGTCGTTACCGCTTCACCCTGCACTGCGCCGACGCCGAGGGCGAGGACGCCTGCGAGGTCGCCCTGGTCGGCGTCGGACGCCACCAGGTGGCCAACGCGCTGGCCGCCGCCACCGCCGCCCGCTGCGCCGGCCTCGCGCTGCCCGCGATCGGCGCCGCGCTCAGCACCGCCTCCTCCCGCTCCCGCTGGCGGATGGAGGTCGCCACCCGCGAGGACGGGGTGGTGGTGCTGAACGACGCCTACAACGCCAACCCCGAGTCGATGCGGGCCGCCCTCGCGGTGGCCGCGGAGCTGGTCGCCGAGCAGCGCCGCAGCCGTCCCGGGGCGCGGCTGGTGGCCGTCCTGGGCGACATGCTCGAGCTGGGGGAGTCGACCACCGAGGAGCACATCCGCCTCGGCACCGACGCCCGCGCGGCCGGGGTGGACGAGCTGGTGGTGCTCGGCGACCAGGCCGCCGAGGTGCTGGCCGGGTTCGCCGGTCCGTCCGGGCGTGGGAGGCGGCCCGAGGTCGAGGTTCCCGCTACGGTGCTGCAGGCACCCGGCCAGGTCGCCGGCCTGCTCGCGCCCCGGCTGGCCGCGGGGGACGTGGTGCTGGTGAAGGCCTCGCGCTCGCTGGAGCTGCAGACCGCGGCCGAGGAGCTGGTCCGGGGGACGCAGACGCAGCGGAGGGAGAACGAGTGACGGTGTCGGAGCGGAGCGACCGCACGACAGTCCCGCGGGACGTCCCAGGGTCGTCGGGGGCCACCTCGTGGTGACCATCCTGCTGGCCGGCGGGCTGGCCATGCTGGGCACCCTGCTCGGCACCCGCCTGGCGATCGGCGTCCTCGTCCGCCGGGGCTACGGGCAGTTCATCCGCGACGACGGCCCCACCGCCCACCACACCAAGCGCGGCACGCCCACCATGGGCGGGCTGGTCATCATGGCCTCGGTGGTGCTGGCCTACCTGCTCTCCCACCTGCTCACCTGGACGCCGATGAGCATCTCGGCCGGGCTGCTGCTGTACCTGTTCGTCGGGCTCGGCGTGGTCGGCTTCCTCGACGACTGGATCAAGATCTCCCGGCAGCGCTCGCTCGGGCTCAACAGCAAGGCCAAGCTGGCCGGCCAGGCGCTGGTCGGGGCCACCTTCGGCATCGCGGCGCTGAGCTTCCCCGACGAGCGCGGGCTCACCCCGGCCTCGCAGTACGTCTCCTTCCTGCGCGACCTCGACCCGCTCTACCTGGTGCTGCCGGTGGCGGTGGTCTGGTTCATGCTGCTCATCGCCGGCGCCAGCAACGCGGTCAACCTCACCGACGGCCTGGACGGGCTGGCCACCGGCGCCAGCGCGATGGTCTTCGCCGCCTACGCGATCATCAACATCTGGCAGTACAACCAGGCCTGCGCCTCGGTCGCCACCGCCAACGCGCGCTGCTACGAGGTGCGCGACCCCTACGACCTGGCCGTGGTCGCGCTCTCGCTGGCCGGGGCCTGCTTCGGTTTCCTGTGGTGGAACGCCTCCCCGGCCAAGATCTTCATGGGCGACTCCGGTTCGCTCTCCCTCGGTGGGGCGCTGGCCGGGATGGCCATCCTCACCCGCACCGAGCTGCTGCTGGTGGTGCTCGGCGGGCTGTTCGTCGTCATCACCCTGTCGGTGATCCTGCAGGTCGGCTGGTTCAAGCTCAGCAAGGGCAAGCGGCTGTTCAAGATGGCCCCGCTGCAGCACCACTTCGAGCTGATCGGCTGGGCCGAGATCACCATCGTCATCCGGTTCTGGATCATCTGCGGGCTGTGCGTGGCCGGTGGGCTGGGGCTCTTCTACGCCGAGTGGGTGGCGGGGCTGTGAGGGACTGGCTCGCGACCGCGGACGGCGCCTCGCCCTGGCCGCAGGCCCGGGTCCTGGTGGCCGGACTGGGCACCTCCGGGTTCGCCGCCGCCGACGGGCTGCTCGAGCTCGGCGCCGACGTGCAGGTGGTCGACGCGTCCGACTCGGCGACCAACGCCGAGCGGGCCACCCTGCTGGAGACCCTGGGCGCCCACGTCCGGCTGGGGGCCGGCAGCACCGACCGGCTGCCCGCCGACGTCGACCTGGTGGTGACCTCGCCCGGCTGGCGGCCCAGCACGCCGCTGCTGCGCCAGGCCGCCGCCGCCGGCGTCCCGGTGTGGGGGGAGGTGGAGCTGGCCTGGCGGCTCAGCGGGCCGGCGAAGCGGGTGCCCTGGCTGGCGGTCACCGGCACCAACGGCAAGACCACCACGGTGCAGATGCTGGAGTCGATGCTGCGTGCCGCCGGTCTGCGCACCGGCGCCTTCGGCAACGTCGGACGTCCGCTGATGGAGGCCGTCCTCGACCCCGAGCCCTACGACGTGCTGGCCGTCGAGCTGTCCAGCTTCCAGCTGCACTGGTCGCACAGCCTGCAGATGCACTCCGCGGCCGTGCTCAACCTGCAGCCCGACCACCTCGAGTGGTACGCCGACGCGGACGACCCGATGGCGGCCTACCGCCGCGACAAGGCGCTGGTCTACGAGCGGGTCACCCACTCCTGCGTCTACAACGTCGCCGACCGCGCCACCGAGCAGATGGTGGAGGAGGCCGACGTCACCGAGGGCGCCCGGGCGATCGGGTTCACCCTGGGCACCCCGGCCCCCTCGATGATCGGGGTGGTCGACGACCTCATCGTCGACCGCGCCTTCGTCGCGCAGCGGCGCGACTCCGCCCTGGAGCTGGCCAAGCTGTCCGACGTCACCCCGTTCGCACCGCACAACGTCGCCAACGCGCTGGCCGCGGCCGCGCTGGCCCGCTCCTTCGGCGTCCCGGCCGCTGCGGTCGCCGAGGGGCTGCGCACCCTCACCCCGGGCGAGCACCGGATCCAGACCGTCCTCGAACGCGACGGCGTCCGCTGGGTCGACGACTCCAAGGCCACCAACCCGCACGCCGCCGGGGCCAGCCTGTCGGCCTTCGAGTCCGTGGTCTGGGTGGCCGGCGGGCAGGCCAAGGGCACCACCTTCGACGACCTGGTCACCCGCCACGCCGGACGCCTCCGCGGTGCGGTGCTGCTCGGCGTCGACCGGGCGGTGGTCGCCGGGGCGCTGCGCCGACACGCTCCCGATGTGCCGGTGATCGAGGTGCCGGGCACCCACACTGGGGTCATGGAGGACGTGGTGCGAGCGGCGGCCGGTCTGGCCCGCCCCGGCGACGTCGTCCTGCTCGCCCCCGGGTGCGCCAGCCTCGACATGTGGCCCGGCTACGGCGCCCGCGGTGACGCCTTCGCCGCCGCCGCCCGCTCCCTCGCCCCACCGGGACCCGCAGGGGAGTGACGTGACGATCCTCTCTTCCCCGTCGTCGTCCGACCGCTCCGCCGAACCGACCTCCCCGGCCGCCGCTCCCGGCCTCTCGAGCAGCCTGCGCCAGGCCCTGGCCCACCCGCTCGCCAGCTTCTGGCTGGTGGTGGTCTCGGCCGGGCTGCTGCTCGCGCTCGGAACCATGATGGTGCTCTCGGCCTCCAGCGTGGTCGGCCAGGTGGAGTACGACGACCCCTACTACTACGTCAAGCGCCAGATCGTCTTCCTGGTCGCCGGGCTGGGCGCGCTGTGGTTCCTGGCCTACCGCCCGCCACGCCACCTCAGGGTGCTGGCCTGGGTGAGCTGGTTCGTCTCGGTCGGCCTGCTGCTGCTCCTCTTCACCCCCCTGGCGGTGAGCGCGGGCGGCAACACCAACTGGGTCGCCATCCCCGGTCTGGACTTCTTCAACATCCAGCCCTCGGAGCTGGCGAAGCTCTCCATCGTGCTCTGGGGCGCCGATGTGCTGGACCGCAAGGAGAAGCTGCTCGACCAGCCCCGCCACCTGCTGGTGCCCTACGTGCCGATGGTGGGCGTGCTGGTCGGGCTGACCCTGGTCGGGCGCGACCTGGGCACCGCTGTGGTGATGGGGGTGATCATCCTCGCCGTGCTGTGGATGGTCGGCACCCCGCTGCGGCTGCTGGCGCTGCTGGGGCTGCTGGCCGCCGGCGGCGCGGCCGCCCTGGTGCTCACCAGCGAGAACCGGGTCAACCGGTTCCTGTCCTTCCTCAACCCCGTCCAGGACACCGACGGCATCGGCATGCAACCCACCCTCGGGGTCTGGGCGCTCGCCTCCGGCGGCTGGTGGGGGGTCGGGCTCGGCGCGTCCCGGCAGAAGTTCGGCGGTCTGGTCGAGGCCCACACCGACTTCGTCTTCGCCATCATCGGCGAGGAGCTCGGGCTGGTCGGCACGTTGACGGTGCTCACCCTCTTCCTCGTCCTGGGCTACGCCGGGCTGCGGATCGCGCTGCGCTCCGACACCACCTTCTGCCGGATGCTGGCCGCCGGGATCACCGCCTGGTTCATGGGCCAGGCGCTCATCAACCTCGCCGTGGTGCTGCGGCTGGCGCCGGTGATGGGCGTCCCGCTGCCCTTCGTCTCCTACGGCGGTGCGGCGATGCTGGTCAACCTGGCCGCGCTCGGGCTGCTGCTGGCCTGCGCCCGCGAGGAGCCCCAGGCCCGCCGGCTGCTGAGACGCCGGAGCAGCTCGCCCCGGCCGCGGATGACCGCCGTCGTG
>NZ_QPKK01000245.1 GCF_003344635.1 Desertihabitans aurantiacus | reverse complement strand
GGACGCGGTCGCCGTCGTGCCGCCGCCACCGAGGACGACACCGCTCCCACCGCCGCGGCCCCCACCGAGACCAGCGCCGCCGGGACGAGCGCCGCCGAGGACGCGGCCGCCGCCACCCCCGCTCCGGAGGAGACCGAGCCGGTCGAGCCGCCGACCCGCACCCGCAGACGCCGCAGCCGCCCGGCCGCCGGTGTGGCCAACCCCTTCGCCACCGCCACCGAGACCGGGCCCGCCACCGAGGACGACCAGGACGGCGACGACGCAGCCGACCCGCTGAGCGCAGCCGTCCGGGCGGTCTTCGACCAGGTCGAGCGCGACGGCGCCGCCGAGCCGGCCGACGACGAGCCGACCGCGCTGGAGACCACCGCCGAGGCCGATGACGAGGACGAGGAGCAGCCCGCCGGGGCCGGCACCGCCGAGACCGACGACGAGGACGACGAGCAGCCGCGCCGCCGGCGTCGTCGCCGGGGCGGTCGGCGCCGCCGCCGTGGCGCGGGTGACAACGACAGCGACAACGGCGACACCGACGACGACGAGGACGGCGACGACGAGCCGGCCGACCAGGAGGCCGAGGACGGCGCCGCCGCCGAGGACACCCGGGCCGCCCAGCAGCCGGGCGCCGAGGACGCCGAGGGCGAGGAGGACTCCGGCGAGCAGTCGTCGGTGCGCCGCCGTCGCCGGCGCCGGCGACGTCGCGGTGAGGACGCCTCGGGGAGCGAGGACGACCCGAGCGACACCGTGGTGCGCGTCCGCGAGCCGCGCCGCTCGCGGGAGAAGGCCGCCAGCGACCAGATCACCGGGATCGACGGGTCGACCCGCCTGGAGGCCAAGCGGCAGCGCCGGCGCGAGGGCCGGCAGAGCAGCCGCCGTCGCACCCCGATCCTCAGCGAGGCCGAGTTCCTGGCCCGACGCGAGTCGGTCGAGCGCACCATGGTGATCCGCCAGCGCGACGACCTCTCCCAGCTGGCCGTGCTGGAGGACGGCGTGCTGGTCGAGCACTACGTCGACCGGGAGAGCGCGACCTCGCTGATCGGCAACGTCTACCTGGGCCGCGTGCAGAACGTGCTGCCCTCGATGGAGGCCGCCTTCGTCGACATCGGCCGTGGCCGCAACGCGGTGCTCTACGCCGGTGAGGTCGACTGGGACGCCCACGGCGCGGCCAAGTCCGACCGGCAGATCGAGAAGGTGCTGAAGTCCGGCCAGACCGTCCTGGTGCAGGTCACCAAGGACCCGGTCGGGGCCAAGGGCGCCCGGCTGACCAACCACGTGTCCATCCCGGGCCGCTACGTCGTCTACTCCCCGGGTGGTCACCTGTCGGGGATCTCGCGCAAGCTGCCCGAGAACGAGCGCAAGCGGCTGAAGAGCATCCTGGGTGAGCTGGTGCCCGACGAGGCCAGCGTCATCGTGCGGACCGCCGCCGAGGGCGCCAGCGAGGACGAGCTGGTCCGCGACGTCAACCGGCTCAAGGCGCAGTGGGAGCAGATCGAGAAGAAGATCCGCTCCGGCAGCGCCCCGCAGCTGCTCTACGCCGAGCCCGACCTGACGCTGCGGATCGTCCGCGACCTCTTCACCGAGGACTTCTCCTCGCTGGTCGTCGACGGCAACGCCGGGCAGAACGACGCCTACGAGACGGTCGAGAGCTACGTCGGCCACGTCGCCCCGCACCTGGCCGACCGGCTGCAGCGCTGGGACTCCGAGGAGAAGGGCGACGTCTTCGCCGCGCACCGGCTGGACGAGCAGATCGCCAAGGCGCTGGACCGCAAGGTGTTCCTGCCCTCGGGCGGCTCGCTGATCATCGACCGCACCGAGGCGATGACGGTGATCGACGTCAACACCGGCAAGTTCACCGGCTCCGGCGGCAACCTGGAGACCACGGTCACCAGCAACAACCTGGAGGCGGCGGAGGAGATCGTCCGCCAGCTCCGGCTGCGCGACATCGGCGGGATCATCGTCATCGACTTCATCGACATGGTGCTGCCGAGCAACCGCGAGCTGCTGCTGCGCCGGCTGGTGGAGTGCCTGGGTCGCGACCGGACCCGGCACCAGGTGGCCGAGGTGACCAGCCTGGGTCTGGTGCAGATGACCCGCAAGAAGATCGGCACCGGTCTGGCCGAGGCGTTCACCGAGCCGTGCGAGCACTGCGACGGTCTGGGCTACCACACCCACGACGTCCCGGTGCAGAGCCAGCACGCCGCCGACGGGGGCGAGCGGACGTCCCGGAAGGGTCGCAGCGGCCGCAACAAGGGCGGCCGTGGCCGTGGCAAGAAGGACGAGCAGCCCGAGGAGCCGGTGAAGCGCAACGGCGGCCCGCAGGACGTCTACGCCGCCATGCACAAGGAGGCCCACCCCGAGGACGACGCCGGGGAGGCCGACACGGCCCCGGAGGACGCCGCGGGGTCGGTCGCCGGGCCGGAGGAGCCGGCGCTGCCGGTCACCGAGCCCGCCATGGGGCCGGTCGCCGAGCCGGCACCCGCCGAGCCGGTGGTGGTGGAGCCGACCCCCGAGCCGGCCGGAGCCGAGCCCACCGACGTCGAGCCGACCGGTGCGGTGGAGGAGGAGCCCGCGACGGACCCGGTGACCGCCGAGGTCGTCGGGGACCCGTCCGCAGCCGATCCGGTCGCCGAGACCGCGCCGCTGCCCGGTGTGCCGGAGGCCGCGACCGGGGAGACGAGCCCGCAGGCGGAGCCGGCGGGCGACGTCCCCGGCGAGCAGGAGCAGGGCCCGACGGAGGGCTGAGCCGCGACGGGCGGACCGGGATCAGCCGGAGGTGGCTGCTCCCGGTCCCTCCGGCTGGCAGAACGCCGCCCGCGCGGCCACCGGGTCGGCGGGCACGTCGAGGAACGTGAGCCGCGGGGCGGCGGCGACGTTGTCCCAGAACCGCTCGACGGTCAGCGGCGCCGAGACGGCGTCCTGCAGCTCGGCGAGGTCACCGCAGGCCAGCGCCGAGCGGGCTGCGCGCACCTCCGGCGGGTCGTCCAGGGCCGGCGCGGCGTAGCGCGCGCGGCGCCAGTCCGGGGGAGTGGTGGAGTGCCCGACCCGAGAGCCGGGCTCCGGCACGACCTCCATCCGCGACTGCACCGCGTCGGCCAGCGAGTGGCGGTCGGCCATGAAGACGTCGGTCCCGGCCACCACGGCCGTCAGCCCGATGTTGTCCTCGGTGGTGACCACACCCATCCCGGCGGCGGCGGGCAGCCGCAGGGTGCGGTCGGAGTAGTAGGAGCGGCCCTCCGCGGCGGCCCGGCGGTGCTCCAGCCCGCGCTTGTACCAGCCCGAGCCCTGCCAGTCCTGCACCGAGACCGAGCGGTGGCTCGGGATGCGGGCCAGGTAGTAGGCCCGCTCGTCGGCGATGCCGGTCGCCTCGTCCCAGCGCTCGAAGGCCGGGAAGCGCAGGAACAACCCGCTCACCAGGCTGCTCACCGCCACCACCGCGAAGGCACCGATCAGCACCCGGCGGCGCAGCCGCACCGCCACCACCGGCGCCGCCATCGCGAGCGCGAACAGCGCCGGCAGCAGCATCCGGCCGTGCATGAAGTCACCACCCACCCGGATCACGTACAGCCCGTGCAGCACGGCGGCGACCAGCGGCGCCAGCGCCAGCGCGGTGCGTCCCAGGTCGCGCCCGGTGAGCACGGTGTCGAGGGCGCGGGCGAGCACCAGCAGCGCGATCAGGGCGCCCGGCAGCAGCAGCCCGTAACGGCCGAAGAGGTCGAGGAAGTAGGTCGCCCCACGCTGCCACTCCGCGTCCCCGGCCGCCTTGGCCAGCGCGGTGTTCGGCACCAGCGAGGCGAAGTAGCCCATCCGGAACAGCTGCCAGGCCGCCGGCAGCGCCAGCGCGGCCAGCAGGGTGGCCCACCAGGAGGAGAGGCGTCGGGGGTTCTGCAGGACCAGCGCCAGGCCGAGCACCGCGCCCATCAGGGTGAGGTCGGGACGCACCAGTGGCGCCAGCCCGATCAGCGCCGGCACCCACAGCGGGCGCCAGGCGGGCAGGTCGGGACGGGCCGAGAGCCGCCAGCTGAGGGCGAGCAGGCTGCAGCCGATCCAGGCGAAGGTGAGACCGGTCTCCAGGCCGCTGGTGGTGAAGTCCCACACCGGCGGCACCATCGCCACCAGCAGCGTCCCGAACGGGAGCAGCAGCGCGCCCCGCCCGCGGTCGCGGTACCACAGCACCCCGGCCAGGGTGCCGGCCACCAGCCCGCCGAGGGTCAGCACCCACCCCAGCCCCACCGCGAGCACCGAGGTCTCGCTCATCGGGGTGACGGCCTGGGCGAGCACCAGCAGCCACAGCCACAGCGTGCTGGTGGTGACCTCCACCCGCTCGGCGGCGTTGAAGCCCAGGCCGTTGCCGGCCAGCACCTGGTGCACCACCCGGACGTTGATCATCCCGTCGTCGGCCATCCAGCGGCGCTGCCACCCGGCGACCGCCAGGGCCACCACCGGCACCGCGAGCAGGACGAGACCGATCCAGGTCCGCGCCGGCGCGACGAGCCCATCCTTCGACGTCACCACGTGCCTCTCCGTCCGATCAGCCGTCTCGGCGGGGGCAGACCCGCCACGAGCTGGTACCCACGTCGCGCCCGCAGTCGAACCAGCGCTCGATGGCCTCCCGGGTCGTCTGCGCCCGGTCCCGCTCGAGCTTCATCCAGTGGTCGTTGACCACCACGTACTCCGCCCGCGGGTCCTCCAGGCAGGCGAGGTTCTCCGCGAAGCCCCGCAGCCCCTCGGTGTCGGCCCACAGGTTGCGCTGCAGGTAGGTCGCCGCGGCGTACCGACAGTAGGTGGGGTGGTCGAACAGATAGCTGTCCTCACCGAAGGCGAGGTAGACGACCGGGGCGTCGGGCCCGATCCGCTGGTCGATCTCGGCGATCTGCTCCAGGCTGCGCTGCCGGCGCTCCTTCTCGCTCTCGGGGGTGTAGCCGCCGAGCTGGAAGCCGTAGGAGAACGGCATGCTGGGCAGCAGCGCCCCCGCCAGCCCGAGCACCACGACCGCCGTCGCGACCCCCACCGCGACGCGCTGCCGGGCAGGACCGGCGGATCCCTGCTGCGGGGCGGACGTCCGTCGGCTGGCGGCCAGCACCACACCGACCGCCACCACCAGCAGGACGACGACGAGCACGACCTGCCCCCAGTAGGCCAGCTCGGTGCGCGGCAGCACCTCGAGCACGGGCGGCGCCTCCTCCCGCACCTCCAGCGGGGGCGTCATCAGCCACCAGGTGGACGCCGCGGCCACCAGCGTGCCCAGGCCCAGCACGACCCGTCCGGGCCACGGGCTCGCCGCCACCGCCCAGGCGACCCACCCGGCGGCCAGCACCGGCAGCGCGTCGAGCTGGTAGCTGTACCAGGACGCCTGCACGACCACGCCGGCACCGACCAGCAGCACGGCCGCCGCCGGCACGACGAGAGCCACCCGCCGGGCGGCGCCGCGCAGCCGGAGCACGAGGACGCCGATCGCCGCCGGCCAGACCAGCAGCAGCGGGCTGAGCAGCCCCATCGTGGCCAGCAGCGACTGCGGTGGGCAGCTGCCCCAGCTCTCACCGGTCCGGCACCACCACTGGGCGCTGAACTCGCTGTTGAGTGCGCTCAGCTCGGTGAACCAGGTCCACTCCACCGGCACCAGCGCGAACTGCACGCCGAGCACCACCAGCCCCACCACCCCGGTGAGCAGCGCGACCACGACCGCGCGGCGCAGCTGCACCAGGGCCAGCACGAGCAGGGCCACCGCGGCGGTGGTGGCGGTGGTGTACTTCATCAGCGCGGTGGCAGCGAGCAGGACCGCCGCGAGCGGCACGCCCCAGCGGGCTCGGGCCAGCCCCGCGGCGACGGCGGCCAC
>NZ_QPKK01000244.1 GCF_003344635.1 Desertihabitans aurantiacus | reverse complement strand
CCTGGCCGCCTGCGCGCCCGGGGTGAGCGCCGCCCCCAGCCCGAGCTCGGCACCGGCCACCCCGGTGGTGCGCAGCAGCAGCCCGACGCCCTCCGACCCGGCCCCGACGCCGTCCTCGGCCCCGACGCCGACACCGAGCGCCACCCCCAGCCCCACCCCGACGCCGACGCCGACGCCGACGCCCACCGCCGAGCCGGTGCTCAGCCCCGGCGACACCGGGGACAAGGTGCGCGAGCTGCAGTCGCGGCTCAAGCAGATCGAGTGGTTCTCGGGCAAGATCACCGACACCTACGGCGACTCCACCCGCGCGGCGGTGGACGGGTTCCAGGACAAGCGCGAGCTCGAGGTCACCGGCGTGGTCGACGAGAAGACCTGGGCGGCCCTGGTCGACATGACCCGCACCCCGACCGACGACGAGATGCACAACCGGCTCACCCCCGGCCCCGCGCTGTACGAGAAGGGGTCGCAGGGCGATGAGGTCCGCGAGGTGCAGGCGCGCCTGAAGCAGATCGGCTGGTTCTCCGGTGAGGTCACCGACTTCTACGGCGACACCACCGCCGCCTCGGTCAAGGGCTTCCAGGAGAAGCGCGAGCTGCCGGTCACCGGTGAGGTCGACCAGCGCACCCTCAGCTCGCTGGAGGGCATGACCCGCGAGCCCACGAAGGCCGAGCTCACCAACGAGAAGCCGAAGAAGAAGGACAAGAAGGACGGCGGCTCCGACGCCGAGGCCGCCGGCTGGGACGACCGCTGCCTGACCGGCCGCGCGCTGTGCATCTCCAAGCAGACCAGCCAGATGGCCTGGATCATCGACGGCGAGGTGCAGTCCACCTTCGACGTCCGCTTCGGCTCGGAGCGGACGCCGACCCGCGAGGGCTCCTTCGTGGTCGGCTGGAAGTCCCGCGACCACGTCTCCACCATCTACGACACCCCGATGCCCTACGCGATGTTCTTCGACGGCGGGCAGGCGGTGCACTACTCGGCCGACTTCGCCGCCCGCGGCTACAACGGCGCCTCCCACGGCTGCGTCAACGTCCGTGACAAGGCCGGCATCAAGGCGCTCTTCGACCAGGTGGACGTCTACGACAAGGTGATCGTCTACTCGTGACGTGCGCCGCTGGCCGGCCCTCCCGGGTCGCGGTGGTCTCGGACTACTCCTTCGACACCCTCGGCGGAGCCGAGACCGCGATGTTCGAGCAGGCCCGCGCCCTGGCCGCCGAGCTCGACGTGACGGTACTCGCGCCACGCAGCAGCCGGATGCCCGAGCTGGCCGGTGAGCACCAGGTGCGGGTGGTCGGGGTGCCCGCGCAGGGACGGCTGTCCGTGCTCGGGATGCCGCTGCTCCGGAACACCCCTGAGCTGCGTACCCGGTTGCGCCGGCTGCTGGTGCGCCGCGAGGTCGAGGTGGTGCACCTGCACTCGGAGTTCGGTCTGGCCGCCGCCGCCACGGCCGCCGCGCACGACCTCGGCATCCCCGTCGTGCAGACGGTGCACACCTTCTTCTGGCAGACCACCTGGCCGGTACAGCAGCTGCTGCGGTGGGGCGCGCCCGCGTTCCACTCCCTGCTCACCGGGCTGCGGCCGACCCGCGTCCGGCTGGACGAGCGGCCCGGCGACTCCGCGATGCGCAACATGACCCTCACCCAGGCCCGCACCGTGGAACGGGTGGTCTCGCCCTCGGCGCACCAGGCCGCCGCGCTGCGGGCGGCCGGGCTGGAGCGGGTGGACGTCGTGCCCAACACGCTGTCGGTGCCCGCCGCGGTGAGCGAACCACTGACCTGCGTGGACGGGCCGCTGCGGGTGGTGTGGGTCGGACGGGTGGTGCCGGAGAAGCGTCCGCTGCCCCTGGTGCGGGCCGCGCTGGCGGCGGTCGAGCAGCTCGGACCAGGTCGGCTGCACCTGACCCTGGTCGGTGACGGCGAGCAGCTGGCGGAAGCCCGGGCCCTGGTCGGGGACCACCCCGAGGTCGAGCTGGTCGGCCGCACCACCCACGCCCGGGCGCTCGAGCTCATCGCCGGCGCCCACCTCTGCGCCCTCACCTCGGTCGGCTGGGACAACCAGCCGATGACGGTGGTGGAGGCGGTCAGCAGCCTGCGCGGCGTCCTCTACTGCGATCCCCGGCTGACCGAGGGCCTGCGGTCGGCGGGGATCCTCGCCGACGGCGCGGACGAGGCCGCGCTGACCCGGCTGCTGGTCGAGCTGGCCGACGACCCGGCCCGGGTGGTGGCCGCCTCCCGGGGCGCCCTGACCGACCGCCGCGAGTTCGCCCCGGACGTCTTCCGGCACCGGATCGGCGACGTCTACACCGCCGCCGCGGCGAGCCTGCGGTGAACGCCAGGTGACGTCGCTGCGACCGCGGACCGAACATGCACCCCGGCCTCGCGACCATGGTTGTTTCAGGGTCCTGAGGCCCTGATCCGGCGCGGACCGGCTGATAACTTCCACAGCATTCGGGAGTTCTCGCACCGGGGAGGCGACATCGTGTGGACCGCAGTAGCGATCGGCCTCGGGCTGGTGGCCGCCGTCTGCTTCGCCCTCGCCGCCGCGCAGCAGCACCACGCCGTCGGGCGCCACGTCGAGCGCACCGACAACGACCGGCACCTGAGCCTGCGGCACTTCCTCGGGCTGATGCGCACCCCACGGTGGCTGTCCGGCGTCGGGTTCGGTGCGCTGGGTGCGCTGCTGCACGTCAACGCCCTGCGGCTGGCCCCGGTCTCGGTGGTGCAGCCGGTGGGGGTGATGGCCGTCCCGCTCAGCGTGCTGCTGACCGCCCGGCGCACCCGGGTGCGTCCGCCGGCGAAGGTGTGGGCGGGGGTGGCGGCCACGCTGGTCGGCGTGCTCGGGTTCGTCCTGCTGACCGCCGGCAACGCGGGCAGCGAGGTGCCCCGGTTCAGCCACGTGCTCGTGGTCAGCGGGGTCGTCGCCGTCCTCTGCCTGTCCCTCGTCGCCGCCGCCACCCGGGCCCCCGGACGCTGGCCCACCCTGCTGTGGGCGAGCGCCGGCGCCTGCGCCTTCGGTCTGGCCTCGGCCTACGTCAAGGCCCTCTTCCTCATCCTCGGTGCCGGCACGCCGCTGACCTCGCCGCAGGTGTGGGGGACGGCCCTGGTGATGGGGCTGGCCTTCGCGCTGGGGGGCTGGATGACCCAGCACGGCTACCTGGCCGGGTCGCCGGAGGTGGTGGTCGGCGCGCTGACCGTGACCGACCCGGTGGTCGCCGTCCTGATCGGTCTGTTCCTGCTGGGCGAGGGTGGCTTCGCGCTGCCGGTCCTGGCGGGGATGCTCGTCTCCGGACTGGTGGCCATCGCCGGTGTCGTCGTCCTCTCCAGCCACCACCCCGAGGTGGCCAAGCACCGTCCGCTCGTCGAGTCGAACCGGAGCACGTCGTGAAGATCCTCATCGCCGCCGACACCTACGCCCCCCAGATCAACGGGGCGGCCCGCTTCACCGAGCGGCTCGCCGAGGGGCTGGCCCGGCGCGGCCACGACGTCCACGTCGCCGCGCCCTCACCGGACGGCCGTCCGGCCCGGCAGCGGGTGCGGGGCGTCACCGTGCACCACGTGCGCTCCTACCGCTACCCGCGCTACGAGCGGTTCCGGCTGGGTGGGCCGTGGCGGACCGCGGCCCAGCCGCTGGTCGACGAGCTGCGTCCGGAGGTGGTGCACATCCAGGCCCACTTCACCGTCTGCCGGGCCTTCGCGGCCGCCGCCGTCCACCGCGGCATCCCGGTGGTCGGCACCAACCACCTGATGATCGACAACGTCTTCGACCACCTGCCGGTGCCGGGGTTCGCCCGCGGGTGGGTGACGCGCACCGTCTGGCGTGACATCGGCCGGGTGTTCGGCCAGGCCTCCGTCGTCACCACCCCCACCCCGAGCGCGGTGGAGCTGCTCACCGAGGCCACCGGGCTGCAGGCGCTGGCGGTCTCCTGCGGGATCGACAACCACAGCTTCGCCGCGGCGAGCCGCCGGTGGGCCCCGGCCAAGGAGGCCGCGGACTGGGTGCCGACGGTGCTCTTCGTGGGCCGGCTCGACCCGGAGAAGCGGGTGGACGAGCTGCTGCGGGCCTTCGCCCAGCTGCCCGCCGACGTCCCGGCCCGGCTCGAGGTGGTCGGGCACGGCTCCTGCGGCGCCCAGCTGCGGGCGATGGCCGAGCGGCTCGGCGTGACCGACCGGATCACCTTCCACGGTGTGGTCACCGACGAGGAGCTGGTCGAGGCCTACGGCCGGGCCGACGTGTTCTGCATGCCCGGGGTGGCCGAGCTGCAGTCGATCGTCACCCTGGAGGCGATGGCGGCCGGACGTCCGGTGGTGGCGGCCGACGCGATGGCGCTGCCGCACCTGGTGCGGCCGGGACGCAACGGCTACCTCTACACCCCCGGCGACGTGGCCGAGCTGTCGGGCCACCTGCACCGGCTGCTCGCCGACCCGGCGCTGCGGGCGCGGATGGGTCGGGCGAGCGAGACGATCGTGGCCGGGCACACCCTGGACGCCACGCTGGCCCGCTTCGAGGACATCTACTGCCAGGTGACCCGTGGCAGGATCGTGCGTCTGCGGCGCGCTGCCTGAGCGCCGACCGCCCGACCGCCTCCGAGACAAGGACCTGCCAGCGTGTTCGAACGTGTCGTCGACTGGGTCGTCAGCCTGATGACGGTGATCGGCGCCCCCGGCGTCGGTATGGCCATCCTGCTGGAGAACGTCTTCCCGCCGATCCCGAGCGAGGTGGTGCTGCCGCTGGCCGGGTTCACCGCCCAGCAGGGCAACTTCAGCGTGGTCGCGGCCCTGCTCTGGGCCACCGCCGGCTCGCTGGTGGGAGCCTGGCTGCTGTACGCGCTGGGCGCCGCCTTCGGTGAGCGGCGGCTGGCCGCGATCGCGGACAAGATCCCGCTGACCGAGGCCGGCGACGTGCACCGCGCCACCGCCTGGTTCGACCGCCACGGCGCCCGCGCGATCTTCCTCGGCCGGCTGGTCCCGGGGGTGCGCAGCCTGATCTCGATCCCGGCCGGGGTGGACCGGATGAACCCGCTCACCTTCACCCTCTACACCCTCCTCGGCAGCGCCCTGTGGAACAGCCTGCTGATCGGCGCGGGCTACCTGCTCGGCACCCGTTGGCACCTGGTCGAGCAGTACATGGGCGTGATCTCCCGGGTGGTCTACGTCATCCTGGTGGCGCTGCTGGTCTACCTGGTGTGGTGGCTGATCCGCCGCCAGCGCCGGGCCGCGACCGCCGCCAAGGGCCTCCCTCAGGACGAGCAGGACTGATCCCCGGCGCCGTCCACAGGGCGGATCCGTCGTCCACAACCGGGCCGGGTGACCGGCAGCCGCGCCCGTCCCGGCACACCTGGCGGGCATGACCTCTGACTCGCCACCGACCGACCGCGTCCTGCCGACCGCGCCACCGACCATCCGCGCCGGCGACCCGTCCGACGTGCTGGGCGTCATCCCGTACCTGGTCGGGTTCCTGCCCGCCGACGACCTGGTGGTCGTGCTGCTGGCCGACCGGTGCGTGGTGGTGACCGCCCGGATGGACCTGGCCTCCGTGCCCGACTGCGGCGAGCTGGCGCAGCAGGTGGAGGACCTGGCCGACCTGCACGGGGCCGACGCCGCCGTGGTGGTGGCCTACTGCGCCGACCCCGAGCCGGTCGCCGCGCTGTTCGAGGGTCTGCCCGAGCGGCTCGACGGCGTCCGCCTGGTCGACCTGCTGCACGTCGACGGGCGGCGCTGGTGGTCGTGGCTGTGCCGCGCGGGCTGCTGCCCGCCGGAGGGTCGGCCCTACGACGTGGCCTCGAGCCGGACGGCGGCCGCGGCCGTCTTCGCCGGTCTGACCACCCTGCCCTCGCGCGACAGCCTGGCCGAGCTGGT
>NZ_QPKK01000243.1 GCF_003344635.1 Desertihabitans aurantiacus | reverse complement strand
GGCCGCGCTCAGCCGGGTCAGCCTGAGCGGCACCTGGCAGACCACCACGACTCCCTGGCCCTGGCTCTACGCCGCCGCCGCGCTGCTGCTGGTCGCCGCCGCGGTGCTGACCCTGCTGCGGGCCGGGCGCTGGGCCCCGCGCCCGGACCGCTACCGCCGCGACCGGCCCGCACCCGACGCCGACGACCCGACCTCGGTCTGGCGCGCGCTGGACGCCGGTGAGGACCCGACCGCGGAGCCCCGGACCGACCAGCCGGGCGGGGGCGGCGTCCGCAGCACCCGATTTCCCCCTCCGGTCGCCCGGGGGACAGAATGAGGTCCACACCCGACTCCGAGGGGAGACCATGAGCGACGCGCCGGCGCGCAGCCACACCCAACCCAGGTACCACCACGGCCGGTCCCCGGCCGCGTGGGCGGGGGTCATGATCTGCCTGGTGGGCTTCTTCGTGGCCACCATCGGATTCCTGGTCGGGCCCGGTCCCGACATCACCCCCCACTGGCTCGTCATCGGCATCGGCGGCGCCGTCATCGCCGCGGGCTGCGTGGTCACCGCGGTGATGCGCGCCCTCGGTCGGGGCAACGACTGAACGGGCAGGACTCGAGCGAGGGGGTTCGGATGGGAGTGCTGGACGAGATCGTCGCCGGCGTGCGCGAGGACATGGCCACCCGGATGGAGACGGTCAGCCTGGACGAGCTCAAGGAGCGCGTCCAGAGCCTGCCGTGCGCGCTCGACCCGCTGCCACGCTTCCGCGCCCCGGGGGTGTCGGTGATCGCGGAGGTGAAGCGGGCCAGCCCCAGCCGGGGCGCGCTCGCCGACATCAGCGACCCCGCCGCGCTGGCCCGTGACTACGAGGCCGGCGGCGCCGCCGCCATCTCGGTGCTCACCGAGGGACGCCGCTTCGGCGGGTCGTTGGAGGACCTGCGCCGGGTCCGCCGGGCGGTGGACGTCCCGGTGCTGCGCAAGGACTTCATCGTCAGCGCCTACCAGCTGTTCGAGGCCCGCGCCGCCGGCGCCGACCTCGCCCTGCTGATCGTGGCCGCGCTCACCGACGACCAGCTCGTCTCGCTGATCGAGCGGGCCGTCTCGATCGGGCTCACCCCGCTGGTCGAGGCCCACACCGGCGAGGAGATCGAGCGCGCGGTCGCCTGCGGTGCCGAGGTGATCGGCATCAACGCCCGCAACCTGCAGACCCTCGAGGTCGACCCGACCACCTTCGCCCGGCTTGCGCCGCAGATCCCCAGCGGCATCGTCCGCATCGCCGAGTCCGGCGTCCGCGGGCCCCGCGACGTGTTCGAGCTGGCCGAGGCCGGGGCCGACGTGGTGCTGGTCGGAGAGGCCCTGGTCACCGGGCGCGAGCCGCGCGCGGCCGTGGCCGACCTGGTCTCGGCCGGTGCGCACCCGGCCCTGCACCACCGTGCCGGCTGAGACCGGCTCCCAGAACTGGAGGACCCCGTGCCCGACCACCCCGCACCCGGGCGGGCGCTGCCCGACGCCACCGGCCACTTCGACCGCTTCGGCGGCAAGTTCGTCCCCGAGGCGCTGCACGCCGCCCTCGGCGAGCTCGAGCAGGCCTTCACCGAGGCCTCGGCCGACCCCGGCTTCGCCGCCGAGCTGGACGACCTGCGCCGCAACTACACCGGCCGTCCCAGCCCGCTCACCGAGCTGACCCGCTTCGGCGCCACCGCCGGCGGCGTCACGGTGGTGGCCAAGCGCGAGGACCTCAACCACACCGGTTCGCACAAGATCAACAACGTCCTCGGCCAGGCCCTGCTGGCCCGCCGGATGGGCAAGCGCCGGCTGATCGCCGAGACCGGCGCCGGTCAGCACGGGGTGGCCACGGCCACCGCCGCCGCCCTGTTCGGGATGGACTGCACCGTCTACATGGGCAAGGTCGACACCGACCGCCAGGCCCTCAACGTGGCGCGCATGCAGCTGCTCGGCGCGGAGGTGGTGGCGGTCGAGGCCGGCAGCCGCACCCTCAAGGACGCGATGAACGAGGCCATGCGCGACTGGGTCGCCTCGGTCGACCACACCCACTACCTGATCGGCACCGTCGCCGGCCCGCACCCGTTCCCCTGGCTGGTCCGGGAGTTCCAGCGGGTGATCTCCACCGAGGCCCGCGCCCAGGTGCTGGAGCGCTACGGCCGGCTGCCCGACGTGGTCGCGGCCTGCGTCGGCGGCGGCTCCAACGCGATGGGCACCTTCGCCGACTTCATCGACGACGCCGACGTGCAGCTCTACGGCTTCGAGGCCGGCGGTGAGGGCGTGGACACCGACCGGCACGCGGCCACCATCAGCGGCGGCGGTGTCGGCGTGCTGCACGGCATGCGCACCTACGTGCTGATGGACGAGGACGGCCAGACCCGGGAGTCGCACTCGATCTCGGCCGGTCTGGACTACCCGGGTGTCGGACCCGAGCACGCCTGGCTGGCTGACGCCGGCCGGGCCCGCTACCGCGCGGTCACCGACACCGACGCGATGGAGGCGCTGCGCACGCTCACCCGCACCGAGGGGATCCTGCCGGCGATCGAGTCCGCGCACGCCCTCGCCGGGGTGCAGCAGCTGGGCCGGGAGTGGGCCGAGCGCGGCACCGGCGAGCCGCCGCTGGTGCTGGTCTGCCTCTCCGGGCGCGGCGACAAGGACGTGACCACCGCCGTGTCCTGGTTCGGCCTGGACGGCTCGGCCGACAAGACCACGGGAGGCCACGCGTGAGCACCCAGCCGCAGACCGACCGGCTCGGCCACACCGGACGGGTGCTGGCCGCGTGCCGCGACGCCGGACGTCCCGCCCTGGTGGGCTACCTCCCGGTCGGCCACCCCGACGTCGCCACCTCGGTGGCGGCGATGACCCGGATCACCGGCACCGACGAGCGACCCGGCGTCGACCTGGTCGAGATCGGCATGCCCTACTCCGACCCGGTGCTCGACGGGCTCACCATCCAGACCGCCACCACCCGGGCGCTGGCCCGCGGGGTGCGCACCCGCGACGTCTTCACCGCCGTCGAGGCGGTCGCCGCCACCGGCACCCCGGCGCTGGTGATGATCTACTGGAACCTCGTCGAGCAGTACGGCGTGGACGCCTTCTGCCGCGACCTCGCCTCCGCCGGCGGGGCCGGGCTGATCACCCCCGACCTGACCCCCGACGAGGCCGGGCCCTGGCTGGCCGGCTCGGACGCCCACGACCTCGACCGGGTGTTCCTGGTCGCCCCCTCCAGCACCGACCAGCGGCTCGCCGACACCGTCGCCGCCTGCCGCGGCTGGGTCTACGCCGCCTCCGTGATGGGGGTCACCGGTACCCGCGACCAGACCTCGGCCGCGGGTCGGGAGCTGGTGGCCCGGCTCCGCGCGCACGACCCGGAGACCATGGTCGGCGTCGGGCTGGGCGTCTCCAACGGCGCCCAGGCGGCCGAGGTCGGCAGCTACGCCGACGCGGTCATCGTCGGCTCGGCGCTGGTGCGCACGCTGGTGGACGCCGACGACGCCGGACGTCCCGACGACCTCAGCGCGCTGGAGGCCGTGGTCGACGACCTGGCCGCCGGCGTGCGGTCCCGGACGGGCGCTGCCGGGCGGTGAGACCGACGCCGACGTGGACCGCGCCCGGGCTGCTGAGGGCCGTGGTCGCCGTCCTCGTCTGCGGGTGCCTCGGACTGGTCGGCTGCCAGGCCGGCCACGGCCCGGAGAAGGGCAGCCACCACTACTCCGCCCGGGTGCTGACCGAGGGCTACCCGGTGCCGTCGGTGACGCTCACCGACACCCGCGGCCAGGCCTTCGACCTGCAGACCTCGCCGTCGCGACCGGTGACGCTGTACTTCTTCGGCTACACCAGCTGCCCCCAGCACTGCAGCGAGGTGCTGAGCACGGTCGCCGAGGCCCGGCAGCTGCTGCCCGACCCCGACAAGGTGCAGGTCGTGGTGGTCAGCATCGACCCCGAACGTGACACCGGGGAGCGCCTGGCGGCCTACCTCGACCGGTTCGACCCCGCCTTCATCGGCCTGCGCGGCGAGCTGGAGGTGGTGCGGACGGCCGCCGAGCAGCTGGGGGTGGAGATCGGGCCGCGGCACCCGGTGGCCGACGGCTACGAGATCGCCCACGGCACCCAGGTGGTCGGCGCCGACCGCGACCACCGGGCCCGGCTGGTGTGGGTGGAGGACGTCACGGCCGAGCAGCTGGCCGAGGACCTGGAGCACTTCCTGGAGGAGCAGCAGTGAGCAGTCGCAAGCGTCCCGGCGCGGCCCGGACGGAGTCGACCCGCAACGCCCGGTTGCGGGCCGAGGCAGCGGCCCGCCAGGCCCAGACCCGGCGCCGACGCCGTCGCCAGCTGGTCCTGCTGCTGGCGGCCGGTGTGCTGGTGGTGGTCGGCGTGGTGGGCGTCAGCCTCGCCCTGCAGAACCGGTCCCGCGAGCTGGTGGTGCCGAGCACCGTGCCGGCCGCCGAGCTCACCCCGCAGGCGGTGACCGCGGGCCAGCCGGTCGTCCTCGGGGAGCAGACCGCACCGCACACCCTGCGCGTCTGGCTCGACTTCGGCTGCCCGCACTGCGCCGACTTCGCCACCGCCTACGACGAGGTGCTCGGCGCGGCTGTCGAGGAGGGCCGGGCGCGGGTGGAGCTGATGCCGCTGACCTTCGTCGACCCGCCGTCCTCGGAGCGCGCCGCCGCCGCCTTCGTCTGCGCCGCCGAGACCGGGATGGCCGGGCCCTACCACGACGCGCTGTTCGCCAACGCCGGCGGCGGCGGGTGGACCGAGGAGACGCTGGTCCAGCTCGCCGAGCAGGTCAGCCCCGGCACCGGCGCCGCGGTCGGGGAGTGCCTGCAGCGCGGCCAGCAGGCTTACCTCGACTCCGTCGACCAGGCCGCCGACGCCGCCGGGGTGGAGCAGACCCCCACCGTGCTGCTCGACGGCACCGCGCTCGACCTCGCCACCACCGACCCCGCCTCGCTCGAGGCGCGACTCCAGGAGACGCCGTGAGCCCGCTGTTCATCCCCAGCCCGCCGACTGGCGTGTGGGAGGTCTTCGGCTTCCCGATCCGCGCCTACGCCCTGTTCATCCTGCTCGGCATCGTGGTGGCCTGGGTGATCGGCTCCCGCCGCTGGCGGGCCCGCGGTGGTGACCCCGAGACGCTGGAGACGGTGGTGCTGGTGGCGGTGCCGATGGGCATCGTCGGCGCCCGGATCTACCACGTCATCACCGACGCCCAGCTCTACTTCGGCCCCGGCCGCGACCCGGTCCGCGCGCTCTACATCTGGGAAGGCGGTCTGGGCATCTACGGCGCCGTCGCCCTCGGCGCGGTCGGCGCCTGGCTGGTGGCCCGCCGGCGGGGTGCCAGCTTCCTGGCGATCGCCGACGCGCTGGCCCCCGGTGTGGTGCTGGCCCAGGCCATCGGCCGGCTCGGCAACTACTTCAACCAGGAGCTCTTCGGCCGGCCCACCACGCTGCCCTGGGCGCTGCAGATCGACCCCGAGCACCGCCCGGCCGGCTACGAGGAGTTCGCGACCTTCCACCCGACCTTCCTCTACGAGCTGCTCTGGAACGTCGGCGTCTTCCTCGTGCTCGTCTGGGCCGGCAAGCGGTTCGCGCTGGGACGGGGCAAGACCTTCGCCCTCTACGTGACGCTGTACAGCCTGGGCCGGTTCTTCGTCGAGGCGGTGCGGATCGACCCGGCCAACGAGTTCGGCGGGATCCGGCTGAACAACTTCACCTCGCTGGCGATCATGCTGGCCGCCCTGGCCTGGTTCGTCTGGCTGCTGCGCCGCCGGCCCGGGCTGGAGGAGTCGGTCGAGCCTGGACGCGAGGCCCGCGAGGCGGAGGACGACGAGGCGGCCGAGCCGGCCGAGCGGGTGGAGGAGCCGCGTCCGCGCCGCTCTGCCGGCACCGCCGACGCCGGGGGCGGCGCG
>NZ_QPKK01000242.1 GCF_003344635.1 Desertihabitans aurantiacus | reverse complement strand
ACGGGCCCCGGCCGAGGTCACCACCGCCACCGCGTCGACGTCGCCGCGGGCCAGGGCAGCGTCGGCGTCGTCCAGCAGGAGGACGCCGGGGACGGCCGCGGCGGCGAGGCGCCGGGCGTCGGGGTCGGGGTCGCACGCCCAGGCGACCCGCCAGCGCGGGTGCGTGGCGAGCGCGTCCAGGTGGCGCCGGCCCATCCGTCCGAGACCGACCACGCCGATGCGGTACCGGGGGTCCACGCCCCCCAGCCTGGTGCTCCGACCCGCCCGCTGTCACGGGCCCTGTGCACCGTGCTCGTCGACCGAGAGCCGGTGATGGAGGTCGGCGCCTCCAGGGCGGTTCGCCTGACCGGCTGCGCACGCACCGAGCGGTCGTCGTTGTCCACAGGACAGAAGCAGGTCGAAGCGTTGTCCACAAGTTTCGCTTCTGTGTTCGATTCGGTCGGTCGACCGCCGTAGCGTGAAGACCATGCTGCAAGCCAGGGACGACCAGGTGGCGCGGGACCTCCGCGCCACCATCGGCGCGTCCGCGAGCCCGGGCAGCAGCACGGCACCGGCGGCCGCTGACCTCGGCGCACTACCGGTCGCGGAGTTGTCAGACCTGGTCGCCGAGCACACCTTGGTGGTGCGCCGCTGCGAAGCAGCCGTGCTCGACCTCGCCTGCGCCTGGGCCGACCGCTTCCCCGCCCCACACCCCGGCCGCCGGTTGAGCCGTCGCCAACGCGAAGCCGCCACCGACCACGCCGACACCCTCGCCCCAGCCCCACCCAGTGCGGCGCGGCCCGTCGGCGGGGACTGCCTGGTCGGCACCGGCGGCCCCGGCACCCCACTGGTGTCGGTGTATGCGATCGCGGAGTTCGCCGTGCTGCGTCGGCTCTCCATCACCGCCGGACACCGCCTCCTCGCCGACGCCCTCGACCTGCGCCACCGACTCCCCCACCTGAACCACGTCACCCGCACCGGGCACATCCCGTTGTGGCTGGCCCGCAAAGCCGCCACCGCCACCCGCCACCTCACCCCTGCACAGGCCGCCACCGTGGACGAGTGGCTGGCCGAGGCCGGACCCCAGCTCAGCGCGGCCCGGTTCCTCACCGCCCTCACCGCCGCCGTCCTCGAAGCCGACCCCGCCACCGCCGCCGCCCGGGCCGAGGCCGCCGCCACCACCCAAGAGGTCTGGGCCCGCCCCGACGAGCACGGCCTGGCCACCGTGCTCGCCCGCATCGACGCCGGCGACGCCGCGATCCTGCTCGCCACCACCACCCGACTGGCCGACATCCTCAACGACCAACCCGGCGGCGACCAGCTCACCGCCGGCCAACGCCGCGCCCGCGCCCTCGGCCTCCTCGGCCGACCCCTCCAAGCCCTCGCCCTCCTCGCCGGCCACCACCCCCACCAGCAGCGCCCGGCCGGCTCGGACCAGACCGGTGCGGGCCTGCCCGTCGGCTCCGCGGGGCCGAGCGAGATCAGCCTCGACCCCGCCGGGCCCAGCTCGACCCACGTCGACCACGGCCTCACCCGCCCCGCCAAGACGATCGTCGCCGGCCCATGTTCCCCCGACCCGGACCGGCCGCTTCCGCCCGAACCCGCCGAACCCGACCCACCCGAGCAGCTGCCTGCGCATGCTGACCAGCCTGACCCCGAGCGGTTCGGGTGCAGCACGACACCCACCCGGGCCGACCGCGAGCGGCCGGACTCCTCCTCGCAGGTTGACTGGGCCACCTCCACCGGGGCACTGGCCCAAGACGATGACTCGGCTCCGAGCGCTGCCCAGCAGCACGAGCCCCAGCTCAACTGCGAACCCGCAGAGCCCGACCCGCCCGAGCGGATCGTCCCACCCCCACCCGGACTACACCCACCGCGTTGGAGCGGGCGCTACACACCCGGACCCGGCGACCCGGGCGACCCCGGCGGGCTGGAACGCGACCTCACCGCCCTCACCACCAGCCTGCCCGCAGCAGGTATCGACCTCACCCGCTGGATCGCTCGCGCCTGGAAGGCCGGCGCCCCCAAGACGACCCTCGTCTACCACCTCGCCGACTCTGAACCTGACGACAGCAGTGGGCACCGCAACAGGGAAGGAGCAGGAGCCAACGTGCCCCCGGGCTCGCTCGGACAGCAGCCGCCGACCTCGCCCCGACTCGTCCGCCCCGAGCACCGCCACGGGAGCCCGCTCACCCTCGACCAGCTCACCGAGCACCTCCGCGCGACCGGCGCCCGGGTCACCATCCAGCCCGTCATCGACCCCGCCGAGGTCGCCGCCGTCGACAGCTACGAGATCCCCCACCGCATCCGTCTCGCCGTCCGCACCCGCCACCCCGCCTCGGTCTTCCCCTGGTCCAGCAGCACCAGCCCCACCATGGACCTCGACCACACGGTCCCCTTCGACCACGACGCCCCACCCGGCACC
Organism: Desertihabitans aurantiacus; assembly: GCF_003344635.1. Classification (GTDB taxonomy): domain Bacteria; phylum Actinomycetota; class Actinomycetes; order Propionibacteriales; family Propionibacteriaceae; genus Desertihabitans; species Desertihabitans aurantiacus. Next base: position 3,522 of record NZ_QPKK01000242.1, on the reverse strand, counting down.
CACCAGACCGCCGTCGACAACCTCGGCCCGCTCAGCCGCACCGAGCACAACCCCAAGACCCACGGCGGCTTCGCCGTCCGCCAACCCGTCCCCGGACACCACCTCTGGCGCACCCCCACCGGACACCACTACCTCGTCACCAGCACCGGCACCACCGCCCTCGGACGCGGGCCCGACGCCCGCCGGCTGTGGGACACCGCGCGAGTGACCGGCGACGCCAGAGGGCCGTCGTGAGGTGGCGGGGCGACGGCAGCGCCCCTGCGCGAGCTCGCAGCACCCGGGGTCAGGCGCACGTCAGCTGCACGCTCGGTGCCCGTCGGGGATCAGCGCAGGCGGAAGATGACCGCCCGCTGCACGACGAAGTTCACCGCGGTGGCGACACCCTGCGCGATGACGAAGGCGACCACCCGCACCCACAGCTCGGCCAGGCCCCGGCCGTCCAGCCAGGGGTAGAGCAGCGTGAACAGCCCGACCTGCAGGGCGAAAGTGGCGGCGTAGAGCAGCACCACGGCGACGAAGCGGCGGGTGGACGGCTCGGCGCGGAAGGTCCAGCGGCGGTTGATGAGGTAGGCGGTGGTGGTGCCGGCGACGAAGGAGAGCGCCTTCGCCGGGCTGTGGCCCAGACCGAGCAGCATCAGCAGGTTGAGCAGCCCGAAGTCGACCACCGCCGACAGCCCGCCGGTGAGGACGAAGCGCACCAGCTGGGTGGAGAGCCGGCCGTGACCCGTCCGCTCCTCGACCGGCAGCTCGACCGGCTGCGGCAGCTGCTGCTCCGTCATCGCGCGTCTCCCCCGCTCGGCCAGTACGGCGTCCGTCGGGCCACGAAGGCCTCGATCCCCTCGACCCGGTCCGCGGAGGCGGCTGCCTCGCGCCAGGCGGCGTCCTCGACCTGCAACGCCTCGTCGAGCGCCAGATCGTACCCGGTGCGCACGGCCCGGCGGGCCGCGCGCACGGCCAGCGGCGACCGTGCGGCGATCTGGCCGGCGAGCTCCAGCGCCGCCGCCCGCGGGTCCTCCGCCACCCGGTCGACCAGACCGATCCGCTCCGCCTCCTCCGCGCCGACCCGGCGCCCGGTCAGCACCAGGTCGAGCGCCCGGTTGAGCCCGACCCGTCGCGGCAGCAGCTGGGTGCCACCACCGCCGGGCACCAGACCGACACCCACCTCCGGCAGCCCGAGGCTCGCCCGCGGGCCGGCCACCACCAGGTCGCAGCGCAGCGCCAGCTCGAGCCCACCGCCGAGAGCGTGACCGTCGACCACCGCCACGGTCGGCACCGGCAGGGCGGCGACCGCCTCGAAGGCGGCCTGCAGCACCGGGCGCTGGGCGAACAGCTGCTCGCTGTCCATCGTCCCGCGCTCCTTGAGGTCGGCGCCGACGCAGAACACCCCGTCCACGGCCGAGGTGAGCAGCAGCACCCGCAGCCCGGCCCCGGCGGCCCGTGTGCAGCCGTCGGCCAGCGCCTCGGCCTGGGCGGTGCTGATCGCGTTGAGCGCCTCCGGCCGGTCCATCACCAGCGCCCCGACGTGCTCGACGCCGGTGCCCTCCAGCCAGACGGACGCCGGGCTCATCGCCGGCGCTCTTCCTCCGGCGCGCCGAAGACCAGCTCCTCCAGCATCCGCTGCACCTCGACCACCTCCGGCACGTCGGGCAGCACCAGCGGCTCGACGTCGGCGTCGGTGTGCACCATCAGGGTGCCGGAGCCGAGCAGCCGGTCGCCGAGGCTGCGCTCCCAGCGGATGTCGGTGATCCGGCCCAGCGGCACGCTGTGCCCGTTGCGGGACAGCACCCCGGTGCGGGTCAGCAGCCGGCGGGTGGTCAGCGTGTACGTGGACGTGCGCCAGCGGGTGAAGGGCACCAGCGTCGTGGGCACCAGGGCGGCCAGCGCGAGCCCGCCGAGCACGTAGGCCCCGACCGGCATCATCGAGTCCGGCATCAGCCCGATGGCGAAGCCGGCGACCGCTGCGATCACCACCAGCGCCCCCACCGGACGCCACAGCGCAGCGGCGTGCGTGCGCATCGTCACGATCTCCCGCTCCCCCGGGTCGAGGAGCTTCCGCGGCACGCCCATGGCCGTCATGCTGGCACAGCGGGCCCAATCCGCCTCGATCGTCCGGCGCGCCGGGGTCAGCGGTGGTAGGGCGGCATCGCGCCCTTGAGCGGGGCGCTCAGCTGCTCCAGCCGGTCGGCCAGGTCGGCCGGCAACGGGCCGCGGGCGAGGGCGTCCAGGTTGGCCCGCAGGTGGCTGACCCTGCTGCCACCGAGCAGCACGCTGTCCACGCCGTCGCGGCCGAGCAGCCAGCGCAGCGCGAGCTCGGCCATCGGCGTCCCGGACTCCTCGGCCAGGTCGGCCACCCCGGTGGCGGCCGCGACCAGGTCGTCGCGCAGGTAGCGGTCGCTGTACATCGCCGCCAGCCGGGAGCGGCCGAACCGGCTCGGCTGCTCCCCCGCCCCCGGGCGCCGTCCGAGCAGGCCGCCGGCCAGCGGGTTGTAGACCATCGTGTGCACGCCGTGGACGGCGGCGAACTCCAGCCACTCGTCCTCGATCCGCCGGGCCAGCAGGTTGTAGACGTTCTGCCCCGCCACCGGGGCCGGCGCGCCCGCGGCCCGGGCGGCGGCGAGCACGTCCTGCACCTGCCAGGCCGCGTAGTTCGACACCCCCAGCGCGCCGAGCCTGCCCTCGGCGTGCAGCTCGGCGACCGCCCCCAGCGTCTCGGCCAGCGGCGTGCTCCGGTCGGGCTGGTGCAGGTAGAACAGGTCGACCGAATCGACCCCGAGCCGGCGCAGCGAGCCCTCCAGGCAGCGGCGCAGCGCGGACGCCGAGAGCGGCGCGGCGCCCTCGGCGTCGGGGTGCGGGATGCCGGCCTTGGTGGCGAGCACCAGCTGGTCGCGCCGGCGGCGCACCCACGGGCCGAGCAGCCGCTCGCTCTCCCCGCCGGCGTAGCCGTTGGCGGTGTCGACCACCGTGATCCCCGCCTCGACCGCCGTCTCGAACAGCGTCTCCGCCTCGGCGGCCCCGACGGTGTCGCCGAACGACATGGTGCCCAGCCCCACCCGGCTGAGCGGGACGGCGACCCCGGGCAGGGTGACCGACGGCAGGGTGGCGGTGGGCATGCGGGTCCTCCTCCGGGCGGCGTCGCAGCCGCCGTGCACACCCCACTGTTGCGCGGTGCACGCAGCGGGCTGCGCAGATCGCGCACCATTGTGGCACACTGCCCCCGTCACCCACGGAGGAGGAGCGATGGCGCTGCCGGGCCCGCTGCGCGTGCTGGCCGACGACCTGTCCGGTGCCGTCGAGTCCGCCGCCCTGCTCGGCCCCGGCACCCCGGTCCACCTCGGCCTGCCCACCCGGCCCGACGACGCCCCGCAGCAGGTGCTCGACACCGACACCCGCCGGCTCGACCCGGCTGTGGCCGGCGACCGGCTGGCGCGGGCCTGGGCCGCCGCCGGTCCCGGCCGGGTGTTCGTCAAGATCGACTCGCTGCTGCGCGGGCCGGTCCGCGCCCTGGTGTCGGTGGCGGCCCGC
>NZ_QPKK01000241.1 GCF_003344635.1 Desertihabitans aurantiacus | reverse complement strand
CGCCCGCCGACCCCTACCCGCCCGGGCGCCCCGGCTGGGCCGACCCGTCCCCCACCACGCCCTTGCCCGGCCCCCACGCCGCTCCGACCGACCCGTACGCGACGCAGCCGCTGCCGCCGTACGCACCGGTCGACCCCTACGCGCCACGGTCGTCGGCCGCCGCCGACCCCTACCGCGGCTCCCCGCCGGTCGCCCCCTACGCCGGCCAGGCGCTGACGCCCTACCGGGCCCATCCCTACGGCGGACCCCACCCCGTCGCGCACCCCTACGCCTCGCCCTACGGGTCGGACGCGAGCTGGTCGGACAAGTCGAAGACCACCGCCGCGGTGCTCGCGTTCTTCCTCGGCGGCCTCGGGGTGCACAACCTCTACCTCGGCCACACCGGCCGCGGGGTGGCCCAGCTGCTGATCTGGGTGCTCGGCATCTGGTTGCTCGGCATCGGTCCGCTCGTCACCGGTCTCTGGGCGCTGGTCGAGTTCGTCCTCATCCTCACCGGCACGATCCGCGACCCCCAGGGCCGCGCGCTGCGCTGACGGTCCGCCGACGACGGCCGGTCTGCGCCGACCGGGCGCGGATTGCTAGCGTCACCCCGACAGGGCCCGGACGGGCCGCGGACACCGCGCCGTCGGCGCGAGGAGGAGTCGAGACGTGAGCAACGCACCCGTCAAGGTCGCCGTCACCGGGGCGGCCGGTCAGATCTGCTACAGCCTGCTGTTCCGCATCGCCAGCGGTGCGCTGCTCGGGCCGACCCAGCCCGTCGAGCTGCGGCTGCTGGAGATCACCCCGGCGCTGAAGGCGCTGGAGGGTGTGGTGATGGAGCTCGACGACTGCGCGTTCCCGCTGCTCAGCTCGGTCGAGATCGGCGACGACGCCACCCAGGTGTTCGACGGGGTCAACCTCGCCATGCTGGTCGGGGCCCGTCCGCGCAGCAAGGGCATGGAGCGCAGCGACCTGCTCGAGGCCAACGGCGCGATCTTCACCGCCCAGGGCAAGGCCCTCAACGACCACGCCGCCGACGACGTCAAGGTGCTCGTCACCGGCAACCCGGCCAACACCAACGCGCTGATCGCGATGACCAACGCCCCCGACATCCCGAACCGGCGCTTCAACGCGCTGACCCGCCTCGACCACAACCGCGCCCTCACCCAGGTCGCGCAGAAGGCCGGCGTGCCGGTCGCCGAGGTGACCCACATGACGATCTGGGGCAACCACTCCGCCACCCAGTACCCCGACCTGTTCCACACCGAGATCTCCGGCCGCAACGCCGCCGAGGTGATCGACGACCAGGCCTGGGTCGAGCAGGACTTCCTGCCCACCGTGCAGAAGCGCGGCGCGGCCATCATCGAGGCCCGCGGCGCCTCCTCGGCCGCCTCGGCCGCCAACGCCACCGTCGAGCACATGCGCGACTGGGTGACCGGGACGCCGGAAGGCGACTGGATCTCGATGGCGGTGCCGAGCGACGGCTCCTACGGCGTGCCGGAGGGCTTGATCAGCTCCTTCCCCTGCACCGTCACCGACGGGGAGTACTCCATCGTCCAGGGCCTGGAGATCGACGAGTTCTCCCGCGGCAAGATCGACGCCACCGTCGCCGAGCTCGCCGAGGAGCGTGACGCGGTCCGCTCCCTCGGCCTCATCTGATCCGACGCAGCGACGGCCCGGGGTGCACCAGCGCCCCGGGCCGTTCCGTGCCCGGGGCTCCCGGCCTCAGCGCAGGTAGGCCAGCACCGCCATCGCCACCCCGGCCCCCAGCAGCAGGACGACGTCGACCGCCTGGTGGCGCACCCGCAGCAGCCCCACCGACCGCCGCGGCAGCACCAGCCGGAGCACCCCGGCCAGCACCAGCCCGCCGGCGCAGGTCCACAGCCCGACCCGCCACTGCCCCAGCGCGCACAGCACCAGCCCGGCGGCGAACACCGCCAGCGAGGCCAGCAGCGGCCACGGGTTCAACGAGCGCGAGGTGGCGGCGCTCGGACGTCCGGAGGGGTCCATCGGGCCCGGCTCAGGCGGAGGCGGCCATCGCCTCGGCGCGGTCGACCACGTTGCTCAGCAGCATCGCCCGCGTCATCGGGCCGACACCGCCGGGCACCGGGGCGATCAGCCGGGCCTTCTCGAGCACCGAGGGGTGGAAGTCGCCGACCAGCCCCGCCTCGGTCCGGGTGATCCCGACCGCGACCAGCACCGAGTCCTCGGCGACCATGTCGGCGTCCACCAGGTCCGGGACGCCGGCGGCGGCGATGACGATGTCGGCGCGACGGGTGTGCGCGGCCAGGTCGCGGGTGCCGGTGTGGCACAGCGTGACCGTGGAGTTCTCCGAGCGTCGGGTCAGCAGCAGCCCCATCGGACGCCCGATCGTCGTGCCGCGGCCGATCACGCACACCTCGGCGCCGGCCAGCTCGACGTCGTTGGCCCTCAGCAGCTCGACGATCCCCCGCGGCGTGCACGGCAGCGGCGCGGGCGTGCCGAGCACCAGCCGGCCGAGGTTGGTCGGGTGCAGCCCGTCGGCGTCCTTGTCGGGGTCGACGAGCTCGAGCATCGCGTTCTCGTCCAGGTGGCCCGGCAGCGGCAGCTGCACGATGTAGCCGGTGCAGGCCGGGTCCTCGTTGAGGGCCTGCAGCCGCTCGCGCAGCTCGGCCTCCTCCACATCGCCGGGCAGCTCGACCGCGATCGAGGTGATCCCCACCTCGGCGCAGTCACGGTGCTTGCCCCGGACGTAGGAGTGGCTGCCCGGGTCGTCGCCCACCAGCACGGTCCCGAGCCCGGGCACCACCCCGCGCTCGGCCAGGGCGGCCACCCGCCGCTTCAGGTCGTCCTTGATGGCGCTGGCGATGGGCTTGCCGAGCATGGTCTGTGCGGTCATCTCGCTCCTCGGGTGCGGGCGGTGGTCAGTGGAAGAAGTGCCGGGCGCCGGTCAGGTACAGGGTGACGCCGGCCGCGCGGGCGGCGGCCACCGTCTCCTCGTCGCGCACCGAGCCACCGGGCTGGACGATCGCGCGGACGCCGGCGTCGATGAGGATCTGCGGCCCGTCGGCGAAGGGGAAGAAGGCGTCGGAGGCCGCCACGGCCCCGCGGGCCCGCTCCGCACCGGCCCGCTCGACCGCCAGCCGGCAGGAGTCGACCCGGTTGACCTGACCCATCCCGACCCCGACGGAGGCGCCGTCGCGGGCCAGCAGGATGGCGTTGGACTTCACCGCCCGGCAGGCCCGCCAGGCGAAGACCAGGTCGGCCAGCAGCGCCTCGTCGGCGGGATCACCGGCGACCAGGGTCCACTGCGCGGGGTCGTCGCCCTCGGCCTGCATCCGGTCGGCCTGCTGCAGCAGCAGCCCGCCGCTGACCGCCCGCAGCTCGGTGGCCGGACGGTCCTCGTCCGCGCAGCGCAGCAGCCGGATGTTCTTCTTGGCGGTCAGCACCTCCAGCGCGCCGTCCTCGTAGTCGGGGGCGACCACCACCTCGGTGAACACCTCGGCGACCTGGCGGGCCATCTCCACCGACACCGGGCGGTTGGTCGCGATGACGCCGCCGAAGGCCGACACCGGGTCGCAGGCGTGAGCCCGGCGGTGCGCCTCGGCGACGTCGGCGCCGACCGCGATCCCGCACGGGTTGGCGTGCTTGATGATGGCGACCGCCGGCTGCTCGAAGTCCAGCGCGGCCCGGCGGGCGGCGTCGGTGTCGACGTAGTTGTTGTACGACATCTGCTTGCCGTGCAGCTGCTCCGCACCGGCCAGCCCACCACCGGACGGGCCGGTGTAGAGGGCAGCCGCCTGGTGCGGGTTCTCCCCGTAGCGCAGCACGTCGGCGCGCTCCCAGGTGGCGCCCAGGAAGGACGGGAACACCTGCTCCGGCTCCGCACCCAGCCCGTTGGCGAACCACGACGCCACCGCGACGTCGTAGGCAGCGGTGTGCGCGAACGCCTCGGCGGCCAGCCGGCGGCGCTCGACCAGGGTGAACCCGCCCGCGCCCAGCGCCCGCTCCAGCTCCTCGTACTGGCTCGGGGAGGTGATGATCGCGACCGAGGGGTGGTTCTTGGCCGCGGCTCGCACCATCGACGGCCCGCCGATGTCGATCTGCTCGACGCACTCGTCAGGGCTGGCGCCGGAGGCGACGGTCTCGGTGAAGGGGTAGAGGTTGCTCACCACCAGGTCGAACGGCTGCGCGCCCAGCTCGGCCAGCTGCTCGCGGTGGCTGGCCAGCCGGCGGTCGGCGAGGATCGGCGCGTGCACCAGCGGGTGCAGCGTCTTGACCCGGCCGTCCAGGCACTCGGGGAAGCCGGTGACCTGCTCCACCGGGGTGACCGGCACGCCGGCCTCGGTGAGCCGGGCGGCGGTCGAGCCGGTGGAGACGATCTCCACCCCGGCGGCCTGCAGGGCGCGGCCGAGCTCCACCAGGCCGGTCTTGTCGTAGACCGAGACGAGGGCCCGCCGCAGCGGCACCTGGTCGGGGGCGTCGGCGTCGGTGACGGGGATGTCGGTCATGACGGGTCTCCTCGTTGTCTCGCCCGGACGGTGCCGGGGCCGGGTCAGGACTGGGTGCGGGCGAGCCGGTCGACGGTCTCGACCAGGATCTCGCGCTCGACCACCTTGATCCGCTCGTGCAGCGTCTCCACGGTGTCGTCCTCGCGGACGTCGACCGCCCGCTGGGCCAGGATCGTCCCGGTGTCCACACCGGCGTCGACCATGAACACGGTGGCCCCGCTCACCTTCACCCCGGCGGCCAGGGCGTCCCGCGGGCCGTGCATCCCGGGGAAGGACGGCAGCAGGGCGGGGTGGGAGTTGATGGTGCGGCCGCCGAAGGCGTCCAGGAACGCCTCCCCCAGCAGCTTCATGAACCCGGCACAGACGACCAGGTCGGGACGGTGCTCGGCGACCGCCTCGGTCAGCCGGGCGTCCCAGGCCGACCGGTCGGCGCGCGATCCGGAGGGCGCGCCTCCGGCGCGACGTTCGAGCGGGACGACGAAGGTGGGGATGCCGGCCCGCTCGGCCCGTTCCAGGCCGGCGATGCCGGTGCGGTCGCTGCCCACCGCGACCACCTCCACCGGCAGCCGTCCGGCCGCCGCGGCGTCGATCAGCGACTGCAGCAGGGTGCCCGACCCGGACACCAGGACCACGACACGCATCGCCACCCGCCAGACCCTATCGCCTGGCCCGGCGGCGGGCGATCCGCGCGACGGCCGCCCGGGACCGGGCGGCGGCCCGGGTCAGCGCCGGCGGCGGAGCACCTGGGTGGCCTCGGCGTCGTCGAGGCGACGCAGCACCCTGGTGTCCTCCTCCTGTGGCTCGTCCGGGTGGTCGGCTCCCGGGTCGGCGGGCCGGCGACGCACCAGCAGGCCGTACACGAACCCGGTCACCAGCCCGGCGATGCCGAGCACGGTCACCGACATCACCGCCAGCTCGGTCAGCCGCGGCCCGAGCCCGGTCAGCCGTCCACTGCCCAGGCTGCCGCGGGAGGCGGCCCCGGCCACCGTCAGCACCAGCCCGGTGAGCGCCGCGGCGAGCCCGCCGACCAGGCAGGCGGCGTCGAAGCGCAGCGGACGCAGCCCGCGCAGCAGCACGACCGCCGTCACCGCGCCGGCGGCCACCCCGGCCAGCAGCCACAGGCACGACGTCCAGCTCCCCACGCCCTCGGCGGGCAGCGCCCCCAGCACCGGGATGCCGGGCAGCAGCCCGAGCTCGGTCACCATGGGCGAGACCACCGAGTCGGTCGCCACGGTGAACCCCGCGCCGAGCAGGTAGCTCATCGCCCACAGCACCAGGTTGGGCAGGTAGGCCAGCTGGGCGAGCACCAGCACCACCGCGGACACCGGCTGCGGCGCCGCTCCCCCGCTCAGCGCGCGCACCTGCTCGAGGTGCTGCACCACCGAGACGACGAGGACCGCGGTGGAGACCAGCCCCATCACCGCCACCCCGGCGCCGACCGCGCGGGGCAGCCGGCGCAGCCAGTCCGGCAGCGCCCAGGGCAGCCCGACGGCCCGCACCG
>NZ_QPKK01000240.1 GCF_003344635.1 Desertihabitans aurantiacus | reverse complement strand
CGCGCCAGCTCGGCCGTGCCCAGCTCGGCCGGCAGCGCGATCCGCAGCGGCGCGCCGCGGCGCAGCTCGGCCTGCTCGCGCAGCGCGTCGGTCGCCTCGACCACCCGGCGGACGGCCGGCAGCACCGCCCGGCCGTAGCGGGTGAGGGCGACGCTGCGGGTGGAGCGCTGCAGCAGCTGCCCGCCGAGCGTCCGCTCCAGGGTCGCCACCCGTCGGCTGACCACCGGCTGGGAGACCTGGAGGCTGGCGGCGCCCACGGTGAAGCTGCCGCGGTCGACCACGGCCAGGAACGCCTCGCAGGCGGGCAGCAGATCGACCGGACGGCTCACGCATGTCATCTTGACATGGATCAGCGCTTTCCATGCTTTGTCCGCAAGAGAGACGCCACGGATGCTGGGCGCCATGACGAGGACGAGACGGGCCGTCGGGATGGTCTGGGCCGGGGTGGTGTTCGTGGTGCTGAGCGCGGTGACCGGGCTGCTCGCGGCGGGTCTGGTGGTGCCGGCCGCCGCCCTGGCCGGGGTCGGGGGACGGGCCGCGGCCACCGGCGTCGACCTGCTGCCGGCCGACCTCGAGACGCCGCCGCAGCCGGAGCGCTCGCGGGTGCTGATGGCCGACGGGTCGGTGCTGGCCGACTTCTACGACCAGGACCGGGTCTACGTCGAGCTGGACGACATCGCCCCGGTGATGCAGCAGGCCCAGGTCGCCATCGAGGACCACCGCTTCTACGAGCACGGTGCGCTCGACCTGACCGGGACGCTGCGGGCCCTGCTGCAGAACACCGCCGGCGGAGAGGCCACCCAGGGCGGGTCGAGCATCACCCAGCAGTACGTGAAGATGGTGCAGGTCGAGAAGGCCCGCGTCGCCGGTGACGAGGAGGGCATCCGGGCGGCCCAGGAGCGGTCCTACGCGCGGAAGATCCAGGAGATGCGCTACGCGATCGGCCTGGAGAAGCGGCTGAGCAAGGACGAGATCCTCGAGCGCTACCTCAACCTCGCCTACTACGGCGACGGTGCCTACGGGGTGAACCAGGCGGCCTGGCACTACTTCGGCACCACCGCCGCCGACCTCGACCTGGCCGAGGCCGCGATGCTGGCCGGCCTGGTGCAGAACCCCACGGCGACCGACCCGGTGCGCTTCCCCGAGCGCGCGGTCGAGCGGCGCGGCGTCGTGCTCGACCGGATGGCCGACCTCGGCCTGGTCAGCCGGCAGGCCGCCGACGAGGCCCGCCAGCAGCCGTGGGACCCCGACCAGGTGCGTCCCCAGCGCAACGGCTGCGTCGAGTCGGAGTTCCCCTTCCTCTGCGACTACGTCCGGCGCACCCTGGTCGCCGACGCGTCCTGGGGCGGCACGGTGGCCGAGCGGGAGGCGGTGCTGCAGCGCGGGGGGCTGACCATCCGCACCCGGATCGACCCCGGCACCCAGCGGGTGGCCGAGGAGGCCATCGCCGACCTGGTCAGCCCCACCGACCCGGTGATCTCGACGATGACCCTGGTCGAGCCCGGCACCGGGCTGATCCGCGCGATGGCCCAGTCGCGCCCGGAGATGGGCGACGGGCGCGGCGAGACCTACTACAACTACGCGGTGCCGGCCCGCCTGGGCGGCGCGGAGGGCTTCCAGGCCGGCTCGACGTTCAAGACCTTCGTCGCCGCGGCCGCGCTCGAGCAGGGCATCTCGGTCAGCCGGCGCTACGACGCCCCGGCCCGCCGTGACTTCAGCGGCACCCGGTTCCGCTCCTGCGACGGCCCCGTGACCGTCCCCGACGGCTACCGTCCGAAGAACTCCACCCGCTCCGGCGACGACATGACCCTGCGCACCGCCACCGCCTGGTCGGTCAACACCTACTACCTGCAGCTGGGTCGCGACACCGGCATGTGCCACGTCACCGACATGCTCGAGCGGACCGGGGTGGAGCTCTCCGACGGCACCCCGTGGGCCGAGCAGTCCTCGATCTTCTCCCTGCCGCTGGGCCCGGTCGACATCACCCCGCTGTCGCTGACCGAGGCCTACGCCACCTTCGCCGCCGACGGCGTGCACTGCGAGCCGGTGGTGGTCGCCTCGGTGACCGACCGGGAGGGCCGGCAGCTGCCGGTGCCGGAGGCCGGGTGCGAGCGGGTGGTCGGCAAGGAGGTCGCCCGCGGCGTCAACCAGCTGCTGCGGGGCGTGATGGACGCGACCGGACGTCCCGCCGACCCCGGCGACGGGCACCCGCTGGCGGGCAAGACCGGCGCCACGGACGACAGCAACGCCACCTGGTTCTGCGGCTACAGCCCCGAGGTCGCCGGCTGCGCCTCGATCGCGGTCGACAAGACCCACCCGTACTGGGACGACCACCGCCGCTCGCTGACCGGGCTGTCGCTCGAGGGCGGCCGGGTGCTCACCGGCGACGGCGGCGGGGATGCCGGCCGCCACCTCTGGCGGCCGGTGATGGGCGAGGCGCTGGAGGACGAGCCGCGCACCCGCTTCACCCCGCCCTCCTCGCGACGGCTGGGCGGCGGGCGCTGACGCAGACCGTCCAGCTCCCGGGCTGACGCCGTGATCCGCCTCGTCTGGGGCGCCGAGGACGTCCACCGCGCGCGGGTTCCCGGCGACGTCGCCGCTCGTTGCAGCGCCTTGAGCGGGCTGCTGGACGCTGTCGTCGTCGGCGGGGTGGACGGGAGGGGCTCGTCCGCGCCGGCAGGACGGGCAGGTGGAGGATGAGCAGGTCCACGACGAGTGGGCGGGGCACGCCCGGCCTTGCGGCAGCTGGGGCACGGGCGCCTGCGGTGGAGCAGGACGCCCACCTGAGGCTGGGTCTGCACGCCCTGGGGATCGGCACCGGCGCCGAACGGGCCACCATCGACGCGGTGGCCGTGGCCGCCGAGCGGTCGGGGTCCGCCACCCTGTGCATCAGCATCGTCTGGTGAGGGCCGCCAGCGGGCGGCGAGGTGATGGCGTCGACCCACGAGGGAGTCGCCGGTCGTCGGTCCGTCATCGACGGACGATGGCGAACGGGTCCGCGTCGTCGTCGCCGGGCCAGGCATCCCCGTCGTGCAGGATGACGGTCTCCGTGCTGGCCTCGGGGTCCAGCCCCGGGCAGCGGTCCAGAGCGTCGGAGCCGTCGGCGTGGATGATCTCCAGCACAGCGACGGCCACATCCGCGACGAAGAGTCGGGCGTCCTCGTCGGTGTCCTCCGACCAGCTGCGCCGGTAGCCGGCACGGCCGGCCTCGAGGACGGCATCGGCGTCGACCAGCCGGTAGTCGGACCGGCTGACCACCGTGAGCACCTGTCCGGTGGGATCCGCGTCCCGGTCGTCGACGTCCTCCTCGCCCGGGTCGCCCTCGCCGGGCGTGTACAGGGGTAGCGGGAACGAGCCGCACCAGTCGAACTCGGCCTCCTGGAAGGCCGCCGCGGCGGTCTCCAGCCGGTTGACCGAGGCGAAGTAGTCCGGCAGCTCGCGCTGTCGCCCGCTCCGCTCGCGTGTCAGCTCGACGTGGGAGCGCAGGGACGCGATCAGCGTCTCCGCCGCCGCCACGTACCTCGTCCGCGCCGCAGCCGTCCACTGCGTGCTGAGATCGTCCTCCTCCTCGCCCACGGGTGCACCCTAGGGGCTACGCCACCCGCGCGGGAGGGAACTGGTCGCTCGGCGTCAGGAGGAGACGGCGAGCGGGCAGCCCGGGGCGCGGCACGATGTCGAGGTCAACCGGGCTCGGTCGGAGGAGCCTCTGGCGGGTCGAGCCAGGGGAAGCCGGCCGGGTCGGCCGCCGCCCGCGCGGCGACGACCGCGTCGTCGTGGCTGCCGACGCGGTCGCGGAGGGGGAAGTCCTCCGGCCCGACGGGGACCCGGGCCAGCGGTCGCACCGGCTGGTGGCTGACCCACTGCGCCGACCGCACCGGCTCGACGCCGGGGACGTCGAGGACCTGGCGCCGGAACCCCGCCGTCGGCAGCAGGTACACCCAGCCGGTCGTCCAGGGCTCGTCCACACGGCGTCGGTCGAGGGAGAAGACGTAGCCCCGCTGCGGCGGGTCGCCCCACTCCACGCACGAGTTCAGGTGCCTGCCGCGGTAGCGGCTGCGGTCCAGCACGGCGAAGTAGAGCGCCCAGATGCCGTCGCTGGACGCGTACACCCCCCGCTGGGCGCCGAACGCGAGGACGTCGTCGGCCGCCCTCGGCTCCAGCTCGGTGATCGAACCCGTGGTGGAGCCGTGCAGCAGCACCCGTCCGCGGTCACCGAGGGAGCAGAGCAGCTGCCACACCGGGTACGGGGAGCTGGGCAGCTCGGTCGTCCGGGGGTCGGCGGCCGCGGCGAGCAGCGTGTCGGCGTCCGCGTCGACCTCGGCGCCGTCCACGCTCGGCGGACGCGGCAGCATCCAGTCCGGTGTCGTCATCGAGGCACCTCCGTCGTGTCCCGGCCAGGGTCCCACGCCGGACGCCGACAGCGCCCCCGGCTCGGCGTTAGGGTGGTGCGGTCGGGCAACGGCGCCCGGGGTGGGCGGGCACACTGAGGAGTGCCCTGTGCAGATCGCGATCCTCGGCGACGTCCACGGCTGCGTCCGCCACGCAGCCACCGTCGTCGGAGCGCTCGGTGTGGACGTCGCCATCCAGGTCGGTGACCTCGGCGCGTACCCGAGCATCGACGCCCTCCCCGACGGCGACCGGGCCTTCGTCGACGCCTACCCCGAGCAGCGGGACGTCTTCGCCCTCGTCGACGGTGAGCTGCAGGTGGACGCCGGCGCGCCCACCTACTTCGTGTCGGGCAACCACGACAGCCGCGACTGGCTGTGCTCGTTGCACACCATCGGCCCGGTGGCTCCGATCGACCCTGGTGGAGCCTTCTGGCACGTGCAGTGCGGGACGACCATGGAAGTCGGCGGCCGACGATTCGGATTCCTCGGCGGGATCGAGGAACCCGCGGCCGGGCACGACCTCGACCTCGCGGCAGCGGCTCGGCTCGATCGCGTCGACGTCCTCATCACCCACGACGGGCCCTACGGCCTCGCGACCTGGGAGGGCCGCACCCAGGGCTCGCCGAAGCTCACCCGGGTCATCGACGACCTGCAGCCGCTGCTGCACCTGCACGGTCACTACCACCACCGCAACGGACCCCGCCGCTACGGACGCACCACCTCCTACGGGCTCGCGCAGCTGATCCCGCCCGGACGACGCGGCCGCACCCGGACGGTCGCCGAGGGCAGCGTCGGGATCGTGGACACCGCCTCCCTGACGTTCGACTACGTCGCTCCGGAGCGGATCGGTGCTGTCTGACCGGGGCCGGTGGCCAGACGTAGGCTCGGCGCCATGAAGGCTCCGCTGCTGATCCTGCTGTCCGCGCTGGTGGCCGTCGTCACCACCGTGCTCGTGCGCCAGAACCGGCGCGCCGCCGCCGAGGCAGAGCTGTGGGCCGAGGCCACCGACCCGCTGCCGCGGACGTCCCCGCCGGCCGATCGCGGCCGCTGAGCCATCCGCCCAGCGACCCGGCACGAACTCCGTCCATGAGCACCGACACCGAGCCGACCACCCGGGTCACCAGGAGCGCCGGGGCGCTGGTCGGCCTCGTCGCCGCCGGCGTCGCCCTGGCGCTGGGACACCTGGTCAGCGGGCTCACCGGGCCCGGCGCCTCGCCGGCCGTGGTGGTCGGCTCCCAGCTGGTCGACCTCGCCCCCACCCCGGTGAAGGACGTGGTGGTGCGGGCCGTGGGCACCGCCGACAAGCCGCTGCTGATCGCGGCGGTGGTGGTCGTCACGCTCGGTCTCGGCGCCCTGCTCGGCACCGCCTGGGGACGCCGCCCGGGGCTCACCCAGCTGGGCATCGTCGCCATCGGGCTGGTCGGGGTGCTGCTCTCGGTGCTCCGCACCGACCTCGGGCCGCTCGCTGTCCTGCCGTCGGGGGTGGCGATCCTGGCCGGTCTGTTCGCCGTCCAGCTGCTGGGCCGGGCCGCCGCGGGGACCGGGGTGGACGCCGCCGGCTCGCGTCGGCGGTTCCTGGCTGC
>NZ_QPKK01000024.1 GCF_003344635.1 Desertihabitans aurantiacus | reverse complement strand
GGCCGGCGCCGCCGACCGTGGCCAGCTCGGCCTGCAGCAGCGCCTCGGCCTGCGCGCGGGCCTCGGCCAGCGAGCGCGGCGCCGGGTGGCCCGTCCCGAGGTGGAAGGTGCCGGCGGCGACGTGCTGGTCGAGCTCGGCGCGGCGCCGTCGGCGCCAGCCCTCCAGCCGGGCCTGCGGGCGCAGCTCGTTGAGCCAGCGGCCGAGGAAGAAGGTGCCGACCGCACCCAGCCCCAGCCCGGCCCCGACGAAGGCCGGCAGCACGGCGTCGCCCAGCCCGAGGGCCGACCACAGGCCGAGCCCGGCCGGGATGCCCAGCACGGCCAGCAACGTCGCGACTCCCCACCCACGCCAGATGATCACCGGGTCAGGGTAGGGACGGGTGGGCTCACCCCGAGCGGCTCAGTCCTGGACGGCCTTGGCCACCGCGACGCAGCGGGTGATCCAGTCGCGCTCCTCAGCGGTCAGCCCGCGGCCGGCTCGGCGGGCGTCCAGCGCGGCCCAGGAGGCGTCCACCACCATCCGGACCACCGTCCAGTCCCGCGCCCGGGCCTCGTCCAGCTCGGCGACGTCGACGACGGTGTGGAAGCGACGCCGGATCGCGGCGCGGAGGTCGCCGGCCATCTCCTCCCAGCGGTCGGTGAGCAGCGGCGCCGGCTCCCAGTGCGGGTCGCCGTCCATGGGCTGGGGGTCGATCACCAGCCAGGGCTCCCGCTCGGCGGCCAGCACGTTGCCGTAGTGCAGGTCGCCGTGGATGACCACGCCGGCGCTGGCCGGGTCACCGACCAGGGCCCGGCCCTGGTGCAGGGCCTGCTCGACCAGCCGCGGCGGCACCGGCAGCTCGCGGCCGAGGGCGGCCAGGTCGTCCAGCCAGCCGTCGACGAACGACGTCAGGGTGCGCAGCTGCGGCATCGCCGGGCGGTGCAGCCGCCGGTAGAAGCCGGCGACGATCTCGCAGGCCTCCAGGTCCCACAGGTCGGTGAGGTCGTCGTGTCCCAGGCGTTCCAGCAGCAGCGCCCGTCGGCGCGGGTCGGCCCGCAGCAGCCGCACCGTCCCGTCGCCGTGCCAGTGCTGCAGGGCCAGCGCCTCGTGCTCGAGCTCGGGTGCCCCGTCGAAGGCCAGCTTGAGGACGGCGGGCTGCCCGTCGGCGTCGCGCACCGGCACCACCAGGGCCACCGACCCGGGGACCTGCTCACCGTCGACGTCGAGCTGCCACTCCGCCAGCACCCGGTCCCGCAGGGAGGGCAGCCGGTCGAGCCAGTCGACCCACTCCGGTGCGCCCTCGCGCCGGCGGTCCAGGGCGGGCGGCAGCGGGAGGGTCACGGGCACCGATTCTGGCAGGGTGCTCCTCCGTGACCGCCTTCCCCGCCCCGGACCCGCGCACGCTGCGGGTGGCCAGCGTCAACGTCAACGGCCTGCGTGCGGCCGTCCGCCGCGGCCTGGACCGGTGGCTCGAGGAGCGGGCCCCGGACGTGGTCGGCCTGCAGGAGGTGCGCTGCCCGCCCGAGCTGGTGCCCCCGCTGCCGGGCTGGCACCTCAGCCTGGACGCCGGGTCGCTGGCCGGGCGCAACGGGGTGGCGCTGCTGACCCGGGAGCGGCCGAGCGCGATGCGCACCGGGATCGGGAGCACCGCCTTCGCCAGCGAGGGCCGCTACCTCGAGGTCGACCTCGACGGGGCCGGGCTCACCGTCGCCTCGCTCTACCTGCCCAAGGGCGACCGGCCGCACACCGACCCGGTCGCCGAGGCGCGCCACCGGCGCAAGCTGCGGTTCATGGCCTCCCTGGCCCGCCAGCTCACCGACTCCCGGCGGGCGGCGGCGCGGGCCGGGCGGGAGTTCCTCGTGATGGGCGACTTCAACATCGCCCACACCGCCGCGGACCTGTCCAACCCGAAGGCCAACGCCCGCTCCTCGGGGTTCCTGCCGGTGGAGCGGGAGTGGTTCGACCGGCTGCTCTCGCCCCGGCGGCTGGTGGACGTGGTGCGCCGGCTGAACCCCGACGAGCAGGGCCCCTACTCCTGGTGGACCTGGCGGGGCAGCGCCTTCGACCGGGACGCCGGCTGGCGGATCGACTACCAGCTCGCCTCCCCGGGTCTGGCCGCGCGGGCGCTGCGGGCCGGCACCGACCGCGAACCCGACTACGCCTCCCGGATGAGCGACCACTCCCCCGTGCTGGCCGACTACACCCGCGGCTGACCCGCTCCGGCTAGCGTCCACCCATGCGCGAGGACGCCTGGCAGCCCACCCCGACCACCGGCGACGTGCTGACCGCCCGCACCGGCGCGCTGGGGCGGATCCGGCTCCACCGCCCGCAGACGCTCAACGCGCTCACCACCCCGATGGTGGTGGCGGTGCGCCGGGCGCTGCACGAGCACGCCGGGGCCGGCGCGGGCGCGGTGCTGCTGGACGGGGCCGGGGAACGCGGCCTGTGCGCCGGCGGGGACGTCCGGGCGGTGCGGGAGTCGGTGCTGGCCGGGACGGACGCCGGCGTGGAGTTCTTCACCGAGGAGTACGCGACCGATGCCGCGGTGGCGACCTCACCGGTGCCGGTGGTGGCCTGGATGGACGGGATCGTCATGGGCGGCGGCGTCGGGCTGTCGGTGCACGCGGCGGTCCGGCTGGTGACCGGGCGCACCCGGCTGGCGATGCCGGAGACGATCATCGGGTTCTTCCCCGACGTGGGCGCGCTGTGGTGGCTGTCGCGGGCGCCCGGGCAGAGCGGCACCCGGATGGCGCTCACCGGTGGCACCGTCGGCGGGGCGGACGCCGTCGCGCTCGGGCTGGCCGACCGGCTGCTCGACGCCGACCAGCTGCCCGCGGTGGTCGACCGGCTCGCGGCCGGCGGGGAGGTCACCGACCTCGGGTCCGGCAACGAGGAGGTGACCAGCGCCTGGCTGACCGACGGGCTGGACCCGTACTTCGCCGGGGACGACCCGGTGGCGGTGGTTCAGCGGCTCGAGGCGGCCGACGACCCGGTGGCCCGGACGGCCGCGGCCGACATCCGCGCCCGGAGCCCGTTCGCGGTGGCGGTCACCCTGGCCGCGCTGCGCCGGGCGGAGACGATGACCTCGCTGGCCGAGGTGCTCGAGCAGGACCGCCGGCTCGCGCCCCGGCTGGCCGCGCACCCCGACTTCGCCGAGGGCGTCCGGGCCCAGCTGGTCGACAAGGACCGCACACCCCGGTGGACGCACGCGCGGCTGGAGGACGTCGACCCGGCCGAGGTGGCCGCGGTCGTGGACTGAGGGCCGGGCGCCGCCCGGGCATCGTGTGCGTCGACGGCTCCACGCACCGGGACACGCCGCGGCGCGCCGGGCGTGTTGCCGATGACATCCACGTTCTCAGGGGCAGGGGCCGGTGGGGTCGGTCGGTAGGCTCCGGCGTCGTGGTCCTCGGTCTCTCGCTCGCCCTGACGGGTCTCTGCCTGGTGGTGGTGGTGTGGGCGGTGGTCAAGATCGTCACCCGCCAGCCGGTGCTGCTGACCCGTCGCGGCGACCAGGTGCTGCTCGGGGTGCTCGCGCTGGTCGAGCTCGGGCTGGTGGTGCAGGCGGTGGTCGGCTTCGTGCTGGGCGCCCAGCAGCAGATCCCGAACCTGCTGACCTTCGGGGTGTACCTGGTCGGGGTGCTGCTGATCCTGCCGGTGGGCACCTTCTGGGCGCTGGCCGACCGCAGCCGGGGCGGCGCGGGGGTGCTGGTGGTCGCCTGCGTCACCGTGCCGGCGATGGTGCTGCGGATGCACCAGGTGTACGCCGGTGGCTGAGGACGCCGACGCCCGCCGCACCCGCACCGGCTGGGGACGGGTGCTCGTCGCCGTGTACGGGGTGTTCGCGCTGGCCGCCACGGCCCGCTCGGTGGTGCAGATCATCGACCGCTTCGAGGTCGCCCCGGTCGCCTTCGTGCTGTCGGCGGTGGCCGCCGTCTTCTACCTGGTCGCCACCACCGCCTTCGCCCTGGGCGACCGCTCCTCCCGGCGGCTGGCGGCCTTCTCCTGCGCGCTGGAGCTGGTCGGGGTGCTGGTGGTCGGGGGGCTGAGCCTGGCGGTGCCGGCCTGGTTCCCCGAGCCGACCGTGTGGTCGCACTTCGGCCAGGGCTACCTGTTCATCCCGGTGCTGCTGCCGGTGCTCGGGCTGTGGTGGCTGCGCCGCACCCGCCCGGGCGTCAGCGGCTGAGCGAGGACCGGCGCACCGAGGTCGCGCCGAGCGGGCTGAGCCGGGCGACGTCGCCCGGCCGCGGCACCAGCAGCCGCCAGCCGGGCTCACCGGGGAACTCCGCGGCGAAGGTGCGGTCGAGCTCCCAGAGCCGCCAGGCGATCAGCCCGGCCGCCACCGCGCCGAGCACGGTGGCGTCGTTCTTCCAGGCGAGGTTGACCGCGATGTAGACGAGCAGCCCGCTGGAGACCCAGACCGCCGTGCGCACCATGACCCGGCTCGGTCGGCTCAGCCCGAGCAGCACACCACCCCAGGACAGGTACCAGCCGTGCAGCACCGGTCCGCAGAGCGCCACCGCGATGAACGACCAGGCCAGCGAGGCCAGCGGCCGCCGGTGCGCGACGGCCAGCGCCAGCCAGCCGATGAGCACCACCGCGCCGACCATGAACAGCGTGCGCACCACGCGCACCGACGTCCAGGACAGGTCGTAGAGCCCGAGGGCGTAGAACAGCTGGGAGAACAGCTCCCCGAGCATCGTCGAGGGCGACATCGTCTTCACCATGCCGGGCACGTTCATGCCGGGGATCCAGCCGAAGCCGAGCCCGGTGGCCAGGTTGATGAGCAGGAACGCCGCGATCACCAGCACCGAGGCCACCACCCCGCGCCGGATGGTGCGCAGCACCCGCTCGCGGGTGTCGAGCAGCCCGCGGCCGGGGCGGAACCGCGCCAGCGACAACGCGTTCGCGCGGGTGAGCACCGGGTCGGCGAGGACGGCGACGGCCAGCACCGCGAGGATCGCCGGCACCTTGATCGCGGCCGCGGCGGCGACGGCGATGATCGCCAGCAGCAGGCGTCCCTGCAGGGCGAGCCAGAGCGCGACCACCACCAGCGCCATCATCAGCGCGTCGTTGTGGGCCCCGCCCACCAGGTGGACGAAGGTCAGCGGGTTGACCAGGGCCAGCCAGAGCACCAGCTGGCGGTCCACGCCGATCCGGTCGGCCAGCCGGGGCAGCAGCCCGGCCATGGTCGCCACGGCGAGCAGCACGGGCAGCCGCATGCCCACCACGGCCCAGTAGGGGTGGCCGCCGAAGAGGTCGACGACGGCGTGGTTGAGCACCAGGTCGAGCGGGCCGTAGGGGGCCGGCGTCCAGCGCCACACCATCACCGTCTGGTCGGCGAACGGGCCGGGCAGCGAGCCCACCCCGACGTCGTAGGGGTTGAGCCCGTGGTGCATCAGCCAGCCCTCGGCCGCGTAGGCGTAGGCGTCGGCGGAGAACACCGGCGGGGCCAGCAGGAAGGGGACGCTCCAGATCGCCAGCACCGCCGGCAGGCTGAGCCCGACCGACCGGGACGGCCGCAGCGCCACCCAGGCGTCGATCAGCAGCCCGACGCCGAGCAGCATCACCGCGGTGCCCAGGGTGGCGCCCAGACCGGTCTGCAGGAGGGCGACGCCCGGCACCGCGTGCACCGGGTTGGCCTCGGGGAGGTAGCCGGGGGTGAGCGAGCCGACGGTGATGAGCACCACGCCGAGCAGACCGCGGCGGACGGCCGCCACGGCCCACGCCTCCGCCAGCGCGGGGCGGACCCCGGCCAGCGCGGTGCGGACGGGGCGGGGACGCGACGGGATCGGCTGCGTGGTCGGGCTCGCCGATGGCAGTACTCCCTGGCTCACGGTCCTCCTCACGTCGTCCGGCCGCAGCGACCCGCCGGACACGGCCGCGGGCGGCAGCGCCGGCTCGGGCCCCGGACATCCGGAGACGGGGTCGAGCGCGTGCGGAGCCAGCGTACGCGAACGGTGCCCCACGACCCGGACGTGGTGGCGCGGATCACGCCGTGCCGTCGGCCGCGGCGGAATAGCGCGGTGCGCGTGGACGCTGTCCGGGGGAATTACGCAAGACGCGTACAGTGCAATCCGGTCTCGCCGACGTCGACGCGGGGCCCGGACCGATCCAGAGGGGCTAGCTCTCCGTGCCAGCAGTGCAGACACTCGACCGCGTGGTGATCCGCTTCGCCGGGGACTCCGGCGACGGCATGCAGCTCACCGGGGACCGCTTCACCTCGGACTCCGCGACCTTCGGCAACGACATCTCGACGCTGCCGAACTTCCCGGCCGAGATCCGGGCACCGCAGGGAACCCTGCCCGGCGTCTCCAGCTTCCAGATCCACTTCGCCAACTACGACATCATGACCCCGGGCGACCGTCCGGACGTCCTGGTCGCGATGAACCCCGCCGCGCTCAAGGCCAATGTGGCCGATCTGCCGCGCGGTGCGGTGATCATCGCCGACAGCGCGGAGTTCACCAAGCGCAACCTCACCAAGGTCGGCTACGCCGCCGACCCGCTGACCGACGGCAGCCTGGCCGACTACCAGCTGCACGCCCTCGACCTCACCGGCATGACGGTGGCGGCGGTGAAGGACTTCGGGCTGAGCCGCAAGGACGCCTCGCGGGCCAAGAACATGTTCGCCCTCGGCCTGGTGTCCTGGCTGTACCACCGCCCCACCGAGGGGACGCTGAACTTCCTCACCCAGAAGTTCGCCCGCAAGCCCGACATCCGCGACGCCAACATCACCGCGTTCAAGGCCGGGCACGCCTTCGGCGAGACGACCGAGACCTTCGCCGTCCGCTACGAGGTCGCCCCGGCCCCGATGCCGGCCGGGCGCTACCGCCAGATCTCGGGCAACCTCGCCACCGCATACGGCCTCATCACCGGCGCGCACAAGGCCGGGCTGCCGATGTTCCTCGGCGCCTACCCGATCACGCCGGCCTCCGACGTGCTGCACGAGCTGAGCAAGCACAAGCGCCACGGCGTCACCACCTTCCAGGCCGAGGACGAGATCGCCGCCGTCGGCGCCGCGCTGGGGGCCTCCTTCGCCGGCCACCTGGGCGTCACGACGTCCTCCGGCCCCGGCATCGCGCTCAAGGCCGAGACCATCGGCCTCGGCGTGATGACCGAGCTGCCGCTGGTGGTCGTCGACGTCCAGCGCGCCGGCCCGAGCACCGGCATGCCGACCAAGACCGAGCAGGCCGACCTGCTGCAGGTGATGTTCGGCCGCAACGGCGAGGCGCCGATCCCGGTGCTGGCCGCCCAGTCCCCCGCCGACTGCTTCGACACCGCCATCGAGGCGGTGCGGATCGCGGTGAAGTACCGGACGCCGGTGATGATGCTGTCCGACGGCTACCTGGCCAACGGCGCCGAGCCGTGGCGGGTGCCGGAGCTGGCCGACATCCCGCCGATCGACCCCGCCTTCGCCACCGAGCCGAACGCGACCGACGCCAAGGGCAACGCGGTCTTCCACCCCTACCGTCGCGACGAGGAGACCCTGGCCCGGCCGTGGGCCGTCCCGGGCACGCCGGGGCTGGAGCACCGGATCGGCGGCATCGAGAAGGCCAAGGACACCGGCAACGTGTCCTACGACCCGGCCAACCACGAGGAGATGATCCGCACCCGCCAGGCCAAGGTCGACGGCGTCGTCCGCGACATCCCCGACCTGGTGGTCGACGACCCGGGCGCGGAGGACGGTCGCGGGGCGAAGGTGCTGGTGCTCGGCTGGGGCTCCTCCTACGGCCCGATCACCGCCGCCGTCCGCCGGGTGCGCAACGAGGGCCACCAGGTGGCCCAGACCCACCTGCGCCACCTCAACCCGTTCCCGGCCAACCTGGGCGAGGTGCTGCGCCGCTACCGCCGCGTCATCGTCCCGGAGATGAACCTCGGCCAGCTCGCCCTGCTGCTGCGGGCCAAGTACCTGGTCGACGTCGAGTCCTACTCCCGGGTGCGGGGCCTGCCGATCTCGCTGTCGGAGCTGGCCCGCGACCTCATCACCGTGGTCGACGAGGAAGAGGGTCGCAGCGCCGCGGAGATCGCGGCCGAGCTGGCGGCGCTGCGCACCGACGAGGTGCGCCAGTTCGTCGGCGAGCAGCACTTCGACCTCGACAGCACCCAGCGCAGCGTCCCCATCCCACCCTCGAACGGCACAGCTCACGAGGAGACCCGATGACCGCCACCGATCCGACCACCCGCCCCGCCTACAAGGGCCTGTCCGGCGTCCCGCTCTCGCTGGAGCCGCTCAACCGCAAGGACTTCACCAGCGACCAGGAGGTCCGCTGGTGCCCCGGCTGCGGCGACTACGCCGTGCTGTCGGCCTTCCAGGGCCTGATGCCCGAGCTCGGCATCAAGCGTGAGAACACCGTGATCGTCTCCGGGATCGGCTGCTCCTCGCGGTTCCCGTACTACGTCGACTCCTACGGCATGCACTCCATCCACGGCCGGGCGCCGGCGATCGCCACCGGCGTGGCGACCAGCCGTCCCGATGTGGGGGTGTGGGTGGTGACCGGTGACGGCGACGCGCTGTCGATCGGCGGCAACCACCTCATCCACGCGCTGCGCCGCAACGTCAACTTCACGATCCTGCTGTTCAACAACCGGATCTACGGGCTGACCAAGGGCCAGTACTCGCCGACGTCGGAGATCGGAAAGGTCACCAAGTCGACGCCGATGGGCTCGCTGGACAGCCCGTTCAACCCGGTCTCGCTGGCCCTCGGCGCGGAGGCCTCGTTCGTGGCCCGCACGATCGACTCCGACCGCCAGCACCTGACCGAGGTGCTGAAGGCGGCGGCGAACCACCGCGGCTCGTCGTTCGTGGAGATCTACCAGAACTGCCCGATCTTCAACGACGGCGCCTTCGAGGCGGTCAAGGACAAGGACTCCGCGGTCGAGTCGATCATCCCGCTGCGCCACGGTGAGCCGATCCGCTTCGGCGTGGAGGGGCGGCTCGGGGTCGTCCGCGACGCCGCCACCGGTGAGCTGGCCGTGCGCGAGGTGGCCGAGGTCGGTGCGGACGCGCTGGTGGTGCACGACGCCCACCGCACCGACCCGACCTACGCCTTCGGGCTGTCCCGGCTGACCGACGCCGGGGTGCTGCAGCGCTCCCCGATCGGCATCTTCCGCGACGTCGAGCGCCCGGCCTACGACGACCTGGCCCGCGAGCAGGTCCGGCTGGCCCAGGAGGGTGGCGTCGGCGACGACGCGCTGCAGGACCTCATCGCCGGCAGCGACACCTGGCAGGTCCGCTGAGGTTCTGCCTGGTCAGCGTGTGCGGTCCGGCACCGGGGTTCGGTGCCTGAGCGCACACGCTGTTCCGTTCCCGGGGTCAGACGGCGCCGCGGACGGTGGTCTCGACCAGCCAGACGGCGTCGGTGGCGGTGATCGCGAGGGTGCGGCCGTCCGGTCCGCCGCCGAAGGCGACGTTGGCCGCGCGGCGCGGGGTCGGGATCGTGCCGAGCAGGGTCCACCGGGCAGTGCCCTCTCCCGGCTGGTACACCCGGACGCCGTCGGCGGCCGAGCACCAGACGCGGCCGTCGGCGTCCACCCGCAGACCGTCGGGGTTGGGGTGCTCGGCGACCACCGTGCCGTCGCCGAGGCCGGTGCCGCGCACCGGGAAGTGCCACAGCAGGCCCTCGGCGGAGTCGACGACGTAGAGCACCGTCTCGTCGGGGCTGAAGGCGAGTCCGTTGGGGCCGGGCATCGTCGGCGTCACCTGCTCGACGTCGCCGCCCGGGTCGAGCCGGTAGACGAAGCAGCCGTCGATCTCGGCCTCCCCGCCGTAGCCCTCCTCCGGCTTGTCCAGCCCGTAGCGGGGGTCGGTGAACCAGACGGCGCCGTCGCGGGCCACCACCACGTCGTTGGGCGAGTTGAACCGGCGGCCCTGCCAGCGCTCGACCAGCGGCGTCCACGACCCGTCGGCCTCGCGGCGGACCACCGCCCGCTCGCCGTGGCTGGCCGCGACGAGGCGGCCGTCGAGGTCGAGGGTGTGCCCGTTCTGGTGGTGGGAGGGCTCCATCTCGACCGTGACCCCGGCGCCGAAGCCGACGTCCGGCCCGTCCCCGCCGGCCCAGCGCAGCAGCCGGTTGCCGACCACGTCGCTCCAGACCAGGGAGCCGTCGGGCAGCCAGGTCGGCCCCTCGTACCAGGTGCCGCCGGAGGCGATCTGCCTCGGCTCGGAGACCACCAGACCGGACAGGGCGTGCGCGTCGTCGACCACGGGATGACCGTACCGGGACCCGCTCCAGAGCGCCCGGTACTCCGGGTGCGGGACCCGCGGCACGCCCATCACGCAGCACCGGTGCACCCTGCTGACAGGATCACCCCATGACCGTGGGCGGGATCGGACGCGGCCTCCGCCTCTACTGGCCGTGGCTCGTCCTGGCGACCGCTCTCCTCGGCGCGGCGGTCGGGATGTTGGGCCTCCTGAACGCCGCCGGCATCACCGGCGTGCCTTGGTGGCAGGTACCGCTCACCGGGCTCTTCGCGGTCCTGCTGGGAGCAGCAGGCGGCTGGCTGGTTCGCCGGTTCCGACGGGAGACCCCCCTCGGCGACGTCGTCGTTGGTGCGATGCGCTGGCCGGACTCCGACTCGGGTGCCCGTGGCTGGCGACACGGCTACCTGCACACCGCCTCCGGCCGCCTGGTCTTCACCGAGGTCGTCGGCGGCTTCCGTGCCATGCAGCGCGAGCCGGTACACCTGGACGTCCGGCTCGACCCGGACGAGCGCGGGCGAGGACCGCGTGAGTGGTCGTTGACCTCGCCGGACCTGCGGGTGGTCGAGCTGGTGGCCGACGGCGAGCGCGCCGAGCTGGCGGCCTCCCGGACCGGGATTACCCGCCTCCGCGCAGAGCTGGGCTGAGCCGCCGCGTCCCACCCACCCGCCGTCGGGCGTGCTGGTCGCCCTCGACAGGCGGGGCGCTGGGGTCGGGACCGCTCATCCGCCCTTCGACAGGCTCAGGGCGCTGTCGTCGCGGCGTCGGCTACTCGTTGTCGCCGCCGGTGGAGGTCGTGCCCTGCTGGCCGGAGGTGTCGAGGGCGTCGCCCGCGTCCGGCCAGACCCAGTCGCGCACGGCGGGGATGTCGTCGCCGTGCTCGCGGGTCCAGCGGCGGGCGGCGAGGCGGGCGTCGGCCATCTGCTGGCGCAGCCCGGCCGCGCGCGAGCCGAGGCCCGGAACGCGGTCGATGACGTCCATCACCAGGTGGTAGCGGTCGAGGTCGTTGAGCATCACCATGTCGAACGGCGTGGTGGTGGTGCCCTCCTCCTTGTACCCGCGCACGTGCAGGTTCGGGTGGGCGCGGCGGCGGTAGGTGAGCCGGTGGATCAGCCACGGGTAGCCGTGGAAGGCGAACACCACGGGCGCGGTGGTGGTGAAGATGGTGTCGAAGTCGCGGTCGGACAGCCCGTGCGGGTGCTCCTTCTCGTCCTGCAGCCGCATCAGGTCGACCACGTTGACCACCCGCACCTTGAGCTGCGGCAGGTGCTGGCGGAGCAGGTCGGCGGCGGCCAGCACCTCGAGGGTGGGGATGTCACCGGCGCAGGCCAGCACCACGTCGGGGTCCTCGCCGGCCACCTCGGTGCCCGCCCACTCCCAGATGCCCAGGCCGCGGGTGCAGTGCGCGATCGCCTGGTCCATGGTCAGCAGCTGCGGTCCCGGCTGCTTGCCGGCCACCACCACGTTGACGTAGTTGCGCGAGCGCAGGCAGTGGTCGTAGGTCGACAGCAGCGTGTTGGTGTCCGGTGGCAGGTACACCCGGACGATCTCGGGCTTCTTGTTGAGCACGTGGTCGAGGAAGCCGGGGTCCTGGTGGCTGAACCCGTTGTGGTCCTGGCGCCAGACGTGGGAGGACAGCAGGTAGTTGAGGCTGGCCACCGGCTGGCGCCAGGCGATGTCGTTGCAGGAGTCCAGCCACTTCGCGTGCTGGTTGAACATCGAGTCGACGATGTGGATGAACGCCTCGTAGCAGGAGAACAGCCCGTGCCGGCCGGTGAGCAGGTAGCCCTCCAGCCACCCCTGGCACTGGTGCTCGCTGAGCACCTCCATCACCCGGCCGGACGGGGCCAGGTGGTCGTCCTCGGCGTCGGTGGGCAGGTAGTCGGCGTTCCACTGCTTGTCGGTGGCCTCGTAGACCGCCTGCAGCCGGTTGGACGCCGTCTCGTCCGGTCCGAAGACGCGGAAGTTGTCGGGGTTGCGGCGGACCACCTCCGCCAGCCACTGCCCCAGCACCTTGGTCGGCTCGCCGATGGCGCCGCCCGGGGTGGGCACGTCGACGGCGAAGTCGCGGAAGTCGGGCATCCGCAGGTCGCGCAGCAGCAGCCCGCCGTTGGTGTGCGGGCTGGCGCTCATCCGCAGGTCGCCGTCGGGGGCCAGGGCGGCGACCTCCGGGCGCAGCGAGCCGCCGTCGTCGAACAGCTCCTCGGGCCGGTAGGACTCCATCCAGCGGCGCAGCACGGTGAGGTGCTCCGGCGTGTCGCGGGCGCTGGCCAGCGGCACCTGGTGGGCCCGCCAGGAGTCCTCGGTACGGCGCCCGTCGATGGTGTCGGGGCACGTCCAGCCCTTGGGGGTGCGGAAGACGATCATCGGCCAGGCTGGGCGGTCCGTGCGTCCCCGCGCGGCGGCGGCCTTGATCTCGGCGATCTCGTCGAGCACCTCGTCCAGCACCCGGGCGAAGCGGCGGTGGACCCCCTCGACCGGCTCGTCGTCGAAGCCGCCGGTGAACAGGTGCGGGGTGTGGCCGTAGCCGCGCATCAGCGCGACCAGCTCGTCCTCGGGGATGCGGGCCAGCACGGTGGGGTTGGCGATCTTGTAGCCGTTGAGGTGCAGGATCGGCAGGACGACGCCGTCGGTGGCGGGGTTGAGGAACTTGTTGCCGTGCCAGCCGGTGGCCAGCGGCCCCGTCTCGGCCTCGCCGTCGCCGATCACGGTGGCGACCAGCAGCTCGGGGTTGTCGAAGGCGGCGCCGTAGGCGTGGGACAGCGCGTAGCCCAGCTCACCGCCCTCGTGGATCGAGCCCGGGGTCTCCGGCGCCACGTGGCTGGGGATGCCGCCGGGGAAGGAGAACTGGCGGAACAGCTTGCGCAGCCCCTCCTCGTCCCCGCTGATGTCGGGGTAGGTCTCGGTGTAGGTGCCCTCGAGGTAGGAGTTGGCGACCAGGCCCGGTCCGCCGTGCCCGGGCCCGGTGATGTACATCGCCTGGGTGCCCCGCTCGGTGATCGCCCGGTTGAGGTGGGCGTAGAGGAAGTTGAGCCCCGGGGTGGTGCCCCAGTGGCCCAGCAGCCGCGGTTTGACGTCCTCGCGCGTCAGCTCGCGCCGCAGCAGCGGGTTGTCGAGCAGGTAGATCTGCCCGACCGAGAGGTAGTTGGCCGCCCGCCACCAGGCGTCGACCCCCGCGACGACCGCCGCGTCGAGGTCGCTGGTCCCCCTGTGCTGCCACGCCGTCGTCTGCTCGTCCATCTGCGCCTCCTGCTCGGTGGTCGTCGACCGGCCGGTACCCACTGTCCACCGTGCTGCACCACGGCCGGCCGGCAAGTGGCCCGGGGATGGACGTCGGGGGACGGGCCGGTGACAGGTCGGCGTCGCGCCCCGCCGGTCCCGCGGGCGACCCGGAGGGCGGCGCGCGGGCCGGTGGGGCGGCCGGCTAGGACAGCTCGCGGACGAAGGCGCGCAGGTCGGCGACCAGGTGCTCGGGCTGCTCCAGGGCGGCGAAGTGACCGCCGTGGTCGACGTCGGTCCAGCGCACGATGCGGTGGCCCTGCTCGGCGAACCGCCGGATGGAGACGTCCTCGGCGTAGGCGACGACGGCCGTCGGCACCCCGGAGACTGCACCGGCCGCCGGGTCGGCGAAGAGGTCGCCGTAGCTGGCGTAGACGTTGTCGGCGGCCGAGGTGGCGGTGCGGGTGAGCCAGTAGAGGAGGACGTCGGCCAGGTGGCGGGTGCGGTAGTGCGGGTCGGCGAGCCGGCTCTGGTCGTGCGTCCAGGCCTGCACCTTCTCCACGATCCAGGTGAGCAGCGCCACCGGGGAGTCCTCCAGGCCGTAGCCGATGGTCTGCGGACGGGTGGCCTGGATGGTGTTGTAGCCGCTGCCGTCGCTCATGAACTCCGCGATCCGGCCCAACCGCTGCCGCTCCAGCGGGCTGAGCGCCGCCGCGGTCTCCTCGTCCACCTCCCCCATCGGCATGAACCCGATGGTGGCGGCGTTGACGTGGACGCCGCGGACGTGCTCGGCGTCGACGCGGCCGACGTGCGGGGCGAGGACGGCGCCGTGGTCGCCGCCCTGCACCAGGTAGGAGTCGTAGCCCAGCTCGGCCATCAGGGTGGCGTAGGCCCCCGCGGTGCGGGGGACGCCCCAGCCGGGCTCCGACGTCCGCCCCGACAGCCCGACGCCGGGGTGGGAGGGGATGACGACGTGGAAGGCGGGGTCGTCCTGGCTCTCCGGCTCCGTGAGCGGGCCGATCAGGTCGATGAGCTCGACCACGGTGCCGGGCCAGCCGTGCAGCAGGAGCAGGGGGACGGCGTCCTCGCGGGTGGAGCGGGCGTGGACGAGGTGGATCGTCGCGCCGTCGATCTCGGTGGTCCACTGCGGCAGGGCGTTGAGCTCGTCCTGGAGGGCCTGCCAGTCGAACGCGGCCAGGTCGGCGGCCCAGGCGCGGGCCTCGGCGACCGGCACCCCCTTGGCCCAGCCGGTGGTGCCGGGGAGCTGCTCGGGCCAGCGGGTGCGGGCCAGGCGCTGGCGGAGGTCGTCGATGTCGGCGGGGTCGATGTGGAGGTGGAAGGGCTGCACGGGGACTCCTCTGGTCGGTGCGTCTGGGACCAGCCTGGCGCTGCTTCCGGTCAGGTGCTGTCCGCTGTGACGAACACCGGGGAAACGGTGTGTGGACCGCCGAGTAGGGTCGCGAGGGTGACCGACGTGATGACACCGCAGTCCCTCGACCCGTCCTCGTTCGACCCGGCCACCCGGGTGCAGGACGACCTCTACCGCCACGTCAACGGGCGATGGCTGGCGACCGCCGAGATCCCGGAGGACAAGCCGGGCACCGGCGCGTTCCTGCTGCTGCGCGACGCGGCCGAGGAGGCCGTCCGTGACATCATCACCGGGCTGAGCAGCGAGGCCGACCCCGAGCCGGGCACCGACGCCGCGCGGATCGCCGACCTGTTCACCTCCTTCATGGACACCGAGACGATCGAGGCCGCCGGCGCCGCCCCGCTCGCCGACGAGCTGGCCCGGGTGGACGCCGTGACCAGCACCGACGGGCTGCCCGCCCTGATGGGGTGGCTGACCCGGCGCGGGCTGCCGTCCCTGGTCGGGCTGGACGTCGACGCCGACCCGGGCAACCCGCAGCGCTACGTGCTCTTCGCCGCGCAGGGCGGGCTGGGCCTGCCCGACGAGGCCTACTACCGCGAGGAGTCCCACGCCGAGATCCGCACCGCCTACCGCGGCCACGTGGCCCGCTCGCTGGCGCTGGCCGGGGTGGCCGACGCGGAGGCGCAGGCCGAGCTGGTGTTCGCGCTGGAGACCGAGATCGCAGCCTGCCACTGGGACAAGGTGCGCACCCGCGACATGCGGCAGATGTACAACCCGAAGACGATCGCCGACTTCGCCGCCGCCTCCCCCGCACTGGGACTGGTCGAGCTCTTCGGTGAGGTCGGCGTCCCGGCCTCGGCCACCGACGTCATCGACTGCCAGCCGTCCTTCTTCACCGAGGTGGCCGCCCTGGTCACCGAGGACCGGCTGGACGCCTGGCTGGCGTGGGCGCGCTGGAAGGTCGTCACCGGCCGCTCGCCCTACCTCAGCAGCGACTTCGTCGACGAGCGGTTCGGGTTCTACGGCACCGTGCTGTCGGGGACGCCGGTGCTCAAGGAGCGGTGGAAGCGCGGGGTCGACCTGGTGGAGGGCGTGCTCGGCGAGGCGGTCGGCAAGATCTACGTCGAGCGCCACTTCTCCCCCGTCGCCAAGGAGCGGATGGACGAGCTGGTGGCCAACCTCATCGAAGCCTACCGCCGCTCGATCACCGACCTGGACTGGATGACCGAGGCCACCAAGGCCGAGGCGCTGACCAAGCTGGCCAACTTCACGCCCAAGATCGGCTTCCCCGACAAGTGGCGCAGCTACGCCGCGCTGGAGGTCCGCGCCGACGACCTGATCGGCAACGTGCTGCGCTCGGTCGCCTTCGACCTGGACTTCCAGCTCGGCAAGATCGACCAGCCGATCGAGGCCCACGAGTGGTTCATGACCCCGCAGACGGTCAACGCCTACTACCACCCGCTGCGCAACGAGATCGTCTTCCCCGCGGCGATCCTGCAGCCGCCGTTCTTCGACGAGGCCGCCGACGACGCCGTCAACTACGGCGGAATCGGCGCGGTGATCGGCCACGAGATCGGGCACGGCTTCGACGACCAGGGCTCCACCTGCGACGGCGAGGGCCGGCTGCGCGACTGGTGGACCGCGGAGGACCGGCAGGCCTTCGAGGCCCGGACGACGTCGCTGATCGAGCAGTACGGCCAGCTCTCCCCCGAGGGTGCGCCCGAGCTCAAGGTCAACGGGGCGCTCACCATCGGGGAGAACATCGGCGACCTCGGCGGGCTGTCGATCGCGCTCAAGGCGTGGCGGATCGCCCAGGAGGCCAAGGGCGCGGACGAGCCGATCGACGGCTACACCGGCGAGCAGCGGCTGTTCCTGTCCTGGGCCACCATCTGGCAGTCCAAGCTGCGCCCGGAGGCGGTGCGCCAGCGGATCGCCACCGACCCGCACTCGCCGAACGAGTTCCGCTGCAACCAGATCGTGCGCAACATCGACGAGTTCTACACCGCCTTCGACGTCACCGAGGGCGACGCCCTGTGGCTGCCGGAGGACCAGCGCGTCTCCATCTGGTGATCCCTCGAGTGGCACGTTCCCGGGCATCCGTCGCTCCTGGCGGCCCGGGAGCGTGCCTCTCGATCTCCTGAGCCCGGGACGGGCCTGTGCACAACCCCCGGCGGGCGGCTGCCCGTCCGTCAGGCTGGGGAGGTGCCCGAGCAGCATCCGCCGACCCTGCCGCTGAGGTGGCCCGCGTCCCTCCGCACCCTGCGTGCCGCGGGGGTCACCGATGACACGGTCCGTGGACGCCGGTGGCGTCGCACCTCGCGCGGGTTCTACCGGCTCGGCGGCGGGGAGCGGATGCCGCTGCAACGCGTGCTCGACGCCGCCGCCCTGATCCCACCGGGCGGGGCGCTGACCGGCTGGGCGGCGGCCCTCCTCGCCGGGATCGCGCTGCTGGACGGCAGGGACACCCGGACCATGGTCGAACTCCCGGTCACCATCGTGCTCGGCGGACCCACGGTTCGCCGGCGGGCCCAACGCGGTGTGGTGCTGCGACGGGAAGCCGTGGACCCTGGGAGCAGCTCCCGACGGGTGCGGGCCCTGGCGGCGTCCGGGAGCTCCGTCGTGGTGGGCGTGCTGCCGGTCGTGGGCCCCGCGCAGGCGGCGTTCGACGGGATGCGGGACAGCGGCGACCTCGCGGACGCCGTCGCGTTCGCCGACGCCTGTGCCCACCCTGGGTGGCTCAGGCTTCCCGCCCTCGCGGCCTACCTGTCCCGACGCCGCGGGGTGCGGGGCATCGAGCGGGTGCGGCGCGCACTGCCCTTGGTCGACGGCCGCTCCCGAAGCCCCTGGGAGAGCCGGTTGCGGGTGTTCTACCAGCTGGCGGCCGGGCTGCCGCGCCCGCTGGTCAACGCGCCCGTCTTCGACCGGCGCGAGCGCTTGCTCGGGATCGCCGACCTGCTCGACGCCGAGGCGGGGCTGGTCACCGAGTTCGACGGCCAGCACCACCGGGGACGCCGCCAGCACCGCGCCGACAACGAGCGGGAGGAGCGGTTCGAGGACGCCGGGCTGACGGTGGTCCGGGCCGACAGCCTCGACCTGCGCGAGCACCCCGACAAGCTGGTGCGCCGGCTGCGTTCGGGCTACCGGCGAGGCCAGCAGCGGGACCGACGCAGGGACGGCTGGACGCTGGCCGAACCGACCTGGTGGCTGGCGCAGGAGGACCCGGATGAGGCCGTCGGCTGATCGGGTGTCACGCTCCCGGGCACCATCGGTGCCGTATCCGCCCGGGAGCGTGACACCCGACCGGGTTCAGGAGCCGGTCGGTTCGGTGACCACCTCGAGGACGGCCTCGCCGTAGCGGGCGAGCTTCGCCTCGCCCACGCCGGAGACTGCGCGCAGCGCCTGCTCGTCGGCGGGCCGGGCGCTGGCGATGCCGGCCAGGGTGGCGTCGGAGAAGACCACGTAGGCGGGCACGGCCTGCTCCTTGGCGACCTGGGAGCGCCAGCTGCGCAGCCGCTGGAACAGCTCCTCGGCGTCGGGGTCGAGCTCGGGGCGGGACGGGGCGGCGCTGCGTCGGCTGCTGCGCTGCACCCGCTCCTGCTCGCGGCGGAACCGGACGGTGCGCTGCCCGCGGAGCACCTCGGTGGAGGCCTCGGTCAGCCCGAGCACGCCGTACTCCCCCTGCACCTGCAGCAGGCCGAGAGCCAGCAGCTGGCGGACCACCCCGCGCCAGCCCGCCTCGTCCAGCTCGGTGCCGATCCCCCAGGTGGTGAGCTGGTCGTGGCCGAAGCGGCGCACCCGCTCGGTCTCGCGGCCCAGCAGGATGTCGACGAGGTGGCCGGCGCCGAAGGCCTGCCCGCGCTCGCGCTGCAGCCGCACCACCGTCGAGAGCAGCTTCTGCGCCGGGACGGTGCCGTCGTAGGACTCCGGCGGGGCCAGGCAGGTGTCGCAGTTGCCGCAGGCGTCCCCGCTCTGCTCCCCGAAGTAGGCGAGCAGCTGGTGACGGCGGCAGGTGACGGTCTCGCAGAGGGCGAGCATGGCGTCCAGGTGCAGGGTCTGGGCGCGCTTGCGCTGCCGGTCACCCTCGCCCTCGGCGATCATCCGGCGCTGCTGCACCACGTCCTGCAGCCCGTAGGCCAGCCAGGCGGTGGAGGCCAGCCCGTCGCGTCCGGCGCGTCCGGTCTCCTGGTAGTAGCCCTCGACCGACTTGGGCAGGTCGAGGTGGGCGACGAAGCGGACGTCGGGCTTGTCGATGCCCATCCCGAACGCGATCGTCGCCACCATCACCACCCCGTCCTCGCGCAGGAAGCGGGACTGGTGGCGCGAGCGGGTCGCGGCGTCCAGGCCGGCGTGGTACGGCAGCGCCGTCACCCCCTGACCCGACAGCCACTCCGCGGTCTTCTCCACCGAGGCCCGGCTGAGGCAGTAGACGATCCCCGCCTCGCCGGGGTGCTCCTCGCGCACCAGCCGCAGCAGCTGGCCGCGGGCGTCGTTCTTCGGCGAGATCCGGTACTGGATGTTGGGGCGGTCGAAGCTGGCCACGAAGATTCGGGCGCCGGTGAGCGCGAGCCGGTCGACGATCTCGGCGCGGGTCTCGGTGGTGGCGGTGGCGGTCAGCGCGACCCGCGGCACCTGCGGCCAGCGCTCGTGCAGCACCGACAGCCGCAGGTAGTCGGGGCGGAAGTCGTGGCCCCAGGCGCTGACGCAGTGCGCCTCGTCGATGGCGAAGAGCGCGATCTCGGCCCGGTCGAGCAGACCGGCGGCGGCGGGCAGCCGCTCCGGCGCCAGGTAGAGCAGGTCCAGCTCACCGGCCACCAGCCGCCGCTCGACGTCGCGGCGCTGGTCGGGGTCCTGGGTGGAGTTGAGGTAGGCCGCGCGGACGCCGAGCTGCTCCAGGGCGTCCACCTGGTCGTGCATCAGCGCGATCAGCGGGCTGATCACCACCCCCGTGCCGGGACGGACCAGCGCGGGCACCTGGTAGCACAGGCTCTTGCCGCCGCCGGTCGGCATCAGCACGACCGCGTCGCCGCCGGCCACCACGGTGTCGATGATCTCGGCCTGCTCACCACGGAAGGCGTCGTAGCCCCATACCCGCTGCAGCGCCTCGAGCGGGGTCGACGGCCGCTGCGGGGCGGGGCGGAGGTCGGTGCCTCCGCTGCTCGTGACGTGTTCCGCGGGTGGCGCCCAGTCGTGCGGGGGCTGCCAGTCCTCCGGGGGTTGCCAGTCCTCCGGGGGCTCGCGGTCCTCCGGGCGCTCGGGGTCCATCGGTGCTCCCCACGGCGGCTCGCTCACCCGGACACCCTACGAGCCCCGAGCACCCGCGACGACCGGCGCCGTGCACCCTGTGGACGACCGGTCCCCCGATGGCGGCGTCAGCCGGGGGCCGTGGCGCGTCGGTGCTCCAGGTAGCGCACCAGGTGGTCGGGCCGCACCACCAGCGTGTCGATCCGGTAGGCCTGGAAGGACCGGCGGATCAGCATCTCGTTGAGGTAGACCCCGCCCGGGGCGTCCAGCCGGAGCACCCGGCCCCGCGACGTGACCGTCATCGAGCGCAGCCTGGCCCACGGCACCTGGATCCAGCCGACCACGTCACGCAGCCGGATCCCGACGTCGTCGACCACCAGCGCTGGCCCCCGCGCCACGACGGCCTGCCCGAACAGGAGCTGCAGGTGCACGGTGGCCAGCGGGGCGAGCAGCAGGAACGGGCTCAGGTAGGGCACGCGCTGCACGCCGAAGACCAGCAGCACCAGCAGGAGCGAGTAGAGCACGGCCAGGAGGACCGCCCCTCCCAGCAGCACCTTCGACCGCCAGGACTGGACGGGTACGGCGACCACCACGCCCTGCCCGAACGGGTGCGGCACGCTCCCGGGGGGTGGCTGCATGAGACTCCCTCCATCGTTCCTGCCGGGTGCTCCCGGCTGGCGCTGCGAGGGCGACCGGGCAGCCGCCCTCGGGACGGCCCCTGCCCGGTCAGCACCTGCGGCGCGGCCAGCGCAGCATCGCAGGCTCCGAGGTCACCGGCCGGTCGACCCCGGAGGGAGCGGGGGGAAGCCGAGCAGGGCCTCCAGCTCGGCCCCGACGGCGAGCAGCTCGGCGTCAGCGCCCGGACGTCCGCCGAGCAGCACCCCGAACGGCAGCCGGACGCCGTCCACCTCCTCGGCGTGCAGGGGCAGCTGCAGCGACGGGGCGCCGGTGATGTTCCAGACGCTGCACCACGGGGTCTGGGCGGTCTGGCCGTCGAAGTCGGCGGCGGGGTCGGCGTCGTCGCGCAGCGCGCCGACCGGCCACGGCGGGGCCGCCATGGTGGGCGTGAGGACGACGTCCACGTGCTGCCAGGCGGTGTCGACCTGCTGGGTCAGCTGCTGCATGGCCTGCAGCGCCCGGGCGTGGTCCAGCCCGCTGACCGACCGTCCGCGCTCACGCAGCCAGCGGGTCAGGGGCCGCAGCCGGTCCTCCCCCTCCGGCGGGACCGGGGCGCCGAGCGCGCCGACCGCCCAGACCGCGGCGAAACCCTGCCAGGCCTCGGGCGGGAACGCCGGCTCCAGCCCGGTGACCTGGTGCCCAGCCGACTGCAACGCCCCGGCCGCACGCTCGACGGCCCGCAGCGCCGCCGGGTGCACCGGCACGTCCGCGGAGATCAGCGGCGCGGTGAGGACGCCGACCCGCAGCCGGCGCGGCGGCCGGGCCGCGTCCGCG